>JBBSGJ010000063.1:0-11777 GCA_038254195.1 Solirubrobacterales bacterium | reverse complement strand
TTGCGCAACGACGACCGCGACGGGGCGATCTCCGCGTTCGAGCGCGCGCGTGCCGCGGGGCCGACCGAGGAGGGGCTGCTCGACCTCGCGCTCGTCCTCCATCTCGCCGGAGACGTGGGCGGCGCGGTCTCCGCGGCCGAGGCGGCGACCCGGCTCGCGCCCGACTCGCCCGCCGCGTGGAGTCGCTACGCCCACGCCCTCGCCCGGACCGAGCGCCGGTCGGACACGTTGGCCGCGGCCGAGCGCGCGCTCGCCCTCGGGAACGACCCCGAGGTGCGCGACCTGCGCGACCGGGTGCTCGCCGCGACGCCACGCGAGCTGCCGGTCGAGGCCGCGGCGTAGGGACGGCGTCACCGCCTAGCCGATGATGTTCACCGCGCGGGCGACCACGAGCGCGAGCGTCGTGAGCGATCCCAGCGACTGCAGTCCCATGAGCGCCTTCGCGCGGCGCGTGAGGGGCAGCGTGTCGGTGGGGGAGAACGCGGTGGCGTTCGTCAGCGAGACGTAGAGGTAGTCGGAGAACACCGGCTGCCAGCGCCCCCACCCGTGGATCTCCCCCTGCATCTGGGGAAAGAGCAGGTCGGGCCGCTGCGCCCGCTGGTCGGGCCCGCCGCGGTCGACCTCCCAGAGCCAGACACCGAAGACGAGGATCTGCGTGAGCCAGAGGGCGAGGCCGCCCAGCAGGAGCGGCTCGCCCCGGACCTGCGTGCCCTGGACGAGCAGGCGGGCGAGCAGGATCACGGAGGCGAGGTTCACGGCCGTCACCAGGCCGAGGAGGGTGAGGGCCACCTGCTTGCGCCAGGGACGTGGCCGCGTGCCGAGGATCGGGCTGGCCGCCAGGAGCCCGACGAACGCGACGCCCTCGACCGCGGGCAGCAGCCACCCCGGCCCGATCGTCAGCTTGCCCGGCAGCGCGACGTAGAGGAGGATCGCGCCGAGCAGGGCCAGCTGGGCCGGCCAGAACGGATCCGCCTCAGTACTTGCCGGAGATGAGGTCCCAGGCCCGGCGGATCGCATCGGTCGCGCGGTTGCCGCCGCCGCCGGACAGGTCGTCGGGGTCCACGGAGATGGCGCCGGGGCCCGGCGTCGGCTCGGGCAGGTCGCGCGCGTCCTCGGTCGAGAGCGCGAGCACGACGCCCCGCTCGTAGAGCGCGTCCACGTTCGCCGCGTCGACGAACCGGTCGCCGTCGGGCGTCTCGAGGATGAGCCCGTCGAAGATGTCGTTTTGGGGGACCGACAGGACGCGGGCGACATGCCCGACCTCCTCGTGGCCCGAGGCGAGGACGGGAACGCCGGGCTCGAGCACGAGGTAGGCGATGGGCGCCCCGAGGTCTGGGCGGGACCCGGTCATCGCGCGATCTTCCGCCACGTGCGTCGCGCCACCCGCTGCGCCTTCGTCGACACCGGCGACGCCGGCCGCGGCAGGGCTGCCGCCTGCTCGTCGGTCAGGGTGGTCAGCACGCCGCGCTCGTAGAGGCGGTCGACCTCCGGTGCGTCGAGGAACCGGTCCCCGTCCTCCGTGACCACGATGATCCCGTCGAAGATGTTCTTCACCGGCACGTCGAGCACCTTGCGCACACGGCCGAACTTCCGGCCCTCCACGGTGAGCACCGGGATTCCCTTGGCCACCGCCATGTACGAGGTGGGATGCCCGAGATCCTCCATCGGGCACGAAGGTTACGGTGCTCGGCGTGCGCCTGGTCGTCGCCCGCTGTGAGGTCCGCTACTCGGGGCGCCTGAACGCGCTGCTGCCCATGGCGCTGCGGCTGCTCGTGCTCAAGGCCGACGGGTCGGTTCTCGTCCACGCCGACGCGGGGGGCTACAAGCCGCAGAACTGGATGACGCCCCCCACGGTGATCGAGGAGATGGGGTGCCCACCCACCCGCATCCTCGTCCGCAAGCATGCCGGGGCGACGGAGGACCGGCTCGACATCCGCATCGAGGAGGTCCTCTCCGATGTCGAGCACGACATGGGCGAGGCGGCGCAGCTCGAAAAGGACGGGGTCGAGCGCGATCTCCAGGAGGCGCTGGCCGCCGCCCCGGGGTTCTGTGGCGAGGGCTTCCGGCTCGTGCGCCGCGAGTGGCCCACGGACATCGGGCCCGTCGACCTCATGTGCCGCGACCCGGACGACGGCTGGGTCGCGGTGGAGATCAAGCGGGTGGGGACCATCGACGCCGTCGAGCAGCTCTGCCGCTACCTCGAGCGCGTGCGCGAGGACCCGGCCCTCGGGGCGTGTCGCGGCGTGCTCGCGGCCGAGGTCGTCAAGCCGCAGGCCCGCGTCCTGGCCGAGGCGCGGGGCCTGGCCTGGGTCGAGGTCGACCTCGCGGTGCTGCGGGGGGAGCGCGTGCCGGAGCTGACATTGTTCGCCGCATGAGCGACGAGCAGGCCGTGCTGACCGGGCGCCGGGACGGCGTCCTCGTGGTCACCCTCAACCGCCCCGACGCCCGCAACGCCGTCAACGGCGCCGTGGCCGAGGGGATCGGCCGCGCGATGGACGAACTCGACGATGATCCGGACCTCGTCCTCGGCGTCATCACGGGTAAGGGCAAGGGCTTCTCCTCGGGCATGGACCTCAAGGCGTTCGTGGCCGGCGAGTCGCCCTACCACGGCGACCGCGGCTTCGCGGGGATCGTCGCCCGCCCCTCGCACAAGCCGCTCATCGCCGCCGTCGAGGGCTTCGCGGTGGCGGGAGGGTGTGAGGTCGCGCTGGCCTGCGACCTGCTCGTCGCCGCCCGGGGCGCCCGTCTCGGGATCCCCGAGGTCAAGCGCTCGCTCGTGGCCGCGGGTGGCGCGCTGCTCCGGCTGCCGCGGCGGATCCCCTACCACGTGGCGATGGAGCTCGCCCTGACCGGGGACCCGATCGAGGCCGAGCGCGCGCACGCGCTGGGGCTCGTCAACGTCCTCGCCGAGCCGGGCGGGGCGCTCGACGCGGCGCTGGAGCTCGCGGGACGGATCACGCGGAACGGGCCGCTCGCCCTCGCGGCCTCCAAGCGGATCATCGTCGAGGCGCCGGGCTGGCCGGAGGACGAGCTCTGGCAGCGCCAGGGGGAGATCGCCGGGCCGGTGATGATGTCCGAGGACGCCCGGGAGGGGGCGACCGCCTTCGCCGAGAAGCGAGACCCGGTCTGGAAGGGCCGCTAGGCGGGTAAGGCTTCTTCCGGACAATCTCACGGAGGAGGTAGGGAATGCGTGGCAACAGCTTGTACGGGCTCGTGGTCCTGCTGGTCATCATCGCCATCGTGCTGTTCCTGGCCAAGGTGGCCATCGGAGGCGGCATCATCGGGGTCATCGCCCTGATCCTGCTGGTCCTCATCCTGCTCAAACGACTCTGAGCTGAGCTAGGACCCCTCGCCCCACAGCGTTGCGACCAGGCGGCGCGAGCCGCCTGCGTCGCGATGCTCGCAGAGGTAGATCCCCTGCCAGGTGCCGAGCGCGAGTCGCCCGCCGGACACCGGCAGCGTGAGCGACGGGCCGAGCAGCGCGGACTTCACGTGCGCGGGCATGTCGTCCGCGCCCTCGAGCGTGTGCGTCCAGTACGGCGCGTCCTCGGGGACCGCGCGGTCGAACCACGTGCCGAAGTCGCGGCGCACGTCGGCGGAGGCGTTCTCGTTGAGCGTGAGCGCGGCCGACGTGTGGGCGATCAGGAGGTGCAGGAGGCCGACTTGGACGTCGCCGAGCTCGGGCAGGGCGTCGGTCACCTCCCGGGTCACGAGGTGGAACCCGCGCGGGCGCGGATCGAGGGCGAGCTCGCGCTGGACCCACATCAGTCGGGGAGCCTCGCCTTCCGCAGCTCCACCCGGTCGCCGCGGAAGGGAATGCCTTCCGCCTCCAGGAGCGCGCGCTGGCGCTCGCCCTTGGCCAGGGAGCCGTCCGCGCGGACGATGCGGTGCCAGGGCAGGCCGGGCTCATCGGTGGCCGAGAGCACGGCGCCCGTGAGCCGCGGCGCCCCCGGGGAGCAGTCGCCGTAGGTCCGGACCCAGCCCTCGGGAACACCGCGCACCCTGCGGAGGATCGCAGCTCGGCGGAGGGGAGAGGCCGGGTCCATGATCGGAGCACTCATACTCGGTCTGGTCGCCGGTTTCTCGGCTGCGGTGAGACCAGCCCTACCGCTCGCCGGGCAGGCGGTCGGGGTACATCGACACGGGCATCCCGAGGTCGAGCGCGGAGCAGATGATCCGATTCTGCTCGGTGATGTGCGCCGCCGGATACCCCTCGCCGGGCGACGCGCGCTCCGGCCGGCCGACGTACCCGAACTCCAGGCCGTCGGGGAGGATCTGCATGAGCCGGGGCGACATGTGGGCGCGGGCGCCCATGTTCCGGGGCTCCTCCTGCACCCAGAGGACCTCGCGGAGGTTCGGGTAGCGGCGGATGAGGTCGAGGATCTGCCCCTGGGGGAAGGGGTAGAGCAGCTCGACGCGCCCCACGGCGATCTCCGGCCTGCCCTGGCGCTCCTCGGAGCCGACGAGGTCGTAGTAGATCTTGCCCGTGCACAGCAGGAGCCGGGTGACCTTCTCGTCCTGCGTCCGGGGCTCGGCGAGCACGGGGTAGAACTGCGTCTCGGCGAGGTGCTGCACGCGGTTCGTGGCCTGCGGGAGGCGCAGGAGCGACTTCGGCGTCATGACCACTAGCGGGCGCTGCTTGGCGATGCGCGCCTGGCGGCGCAGGAGGTGGAAGTACTGCGCGGGGGTGGTGGGGTTGGCCACCCGGATGTTCCCCTCCGCCGCGAGCTGGAGGAAGCGCTCGAGGCGCGCCGAGGAGTGCTCGGGCCCCGAGCCCTCGTACCCATGCGGGAGCAGCAGCGTGAGCCGGCTCGTCTGCCCCCACTTCGCCAGCCCCGAGATGATGAACTGGTCGATGATCACCTGCGCGGAGTTGGCGAAGTCGCCGAACTGCGCCTCCCACAGCACCAGGGTCTCGGGCGCCTCCTGCGAGTAGCCGTACTCGAACCCGAGACAGCCGATCTCCGAGAGCGGGGAGTTGTGGATCTCCATCGGCGCGAGCGCACCTGGGAGGTGCTGCACGGGGGCGTACCTCGTCCCCGTGCCCGGGTCGTGGAGGACGAGGTGGCGCTGGGAGAATGTCCCGCGCTCGGAGTCCTGGCCCGTCAGGCGGATCGGCGTGCCCTCCATGAGCAGCGAGGCGAACGCGAGGGTCTCGGCGTGCGCCCAGGTGATGCCGCCGTCGTCGCCGAGGGCGTCGCGGCGCTGGTCGAAGGAGCGCCCGAGCTTCGGATGGAGCGTGAAGTCCTCGGGAAACGCCAGGAGCTCCTCGTTCAGCGTCTGGAGTCGCTCGACGGAGACCGCGGTGGTCACGTCGGGCGACGGCGTGCGGTCCAGCGAGTACTCGCCGGTCTTCTGCGATGCCTCCTCGCCCTCCTCGGCGATCAGCGCCTTGAGGTCGGCGTGGTCGCGCGACAGCGCCGCCCACGCCTCCTCGGAGAGCCGCTCGGACTCCGCGCGGTCCAGCACGCCGCGCTCCTCGAGCCGCGCGGCGTAGAGCTCGCGCGTGGAGCGGTGGCGCTTGATCTCGGCGTACATCCCCGGCTGCGTGTAGACGGGCTCGTCGGCCTCGTTGTGGCCGAAGCGGCGGTAGCCGATGAGGTCGATGAGGACGTCGTGGCCGAACTCCTGCCGGAAGGCGTGGGCGAGGCGCACGGCCGCCATGCAGGCCTCCACGTCGTCGGCGTTGACGTGGATGATGGGGACGTCGAAGCCCTTGGCCAGGTCGGAGGCCCAGCGCGTCGAGCGCGCCTCCGAGGGGTCGGTCGTGAACCCGACCTGGTTGTTCTGGATGAGGTGGACCGTCCCGCCCGTGGCGTAGCCCTTCAGCGCCTGGAGGTTGAGCGTCTCGGCCACGACGCCCTGGCCCGGGAAGGCGGCGTCACCGTGGAGCACGACGGCGAGCGCGGCGTCGAAGTCCAGGTGCGCGTGCGGGCCGGCGCGGGTCGTCTGCACCGCGCGCGTGGCCCCCTCGACGACGGGCGAGACGAACTCGAGGTGGCTCGGGTTGGACTCGAGGCGCACGATGATCGCGCGCCCGTCGAGCTGGTAGGAGCCGTACGCGCCGTGGTGGTACTTCACGTCACCCGTGCCGCCCTGGGGGATGGTGGTCACGGCCTTGATGGTCGAGGCGCCCTCGAACTCCGCGAAGATCGTCTCGTAGGGCCGGCCGAGGTTGTGGGCGAGCACGTTGAGGCGCCCGCGGTGGGCCATCCCGATGACCACTTCCCGTGCCCCCTCGCCCGCGGCGAGCCCGATGAGCTCGTCGAGCATGGGGACGGTCATGTCCAGGCCCTCGACGGAGAACTGCTTCTGGCCGAGGTAGGCCTTGTGCATGAAGCGCTCGAGCGCGTCGACCTCGGTGAGACGCTTGAGGACCGCCCTGGCCTCCTCGGCGGGCAGCTCGGCTCGGAAGGCCCCCGACTCGATCTTCCCCCGCAGCCACACGCGCTGGCGATGGTCGGCGATGTGCTCGATCTCGTAGGCGATCGGGCCGCAGTAGGTCTCGCGCAGGTGGGGCAGCGCGTCGGCGAGGGTCTCGCCCGCGACGTACACCCGGAGGATGTGCGCGGGGATGCGGCGCATGAGCTCCGGGGTGAGACCGAGCGGCTCGGGCTGGAGCGCGGGGTCGCCGATCGGGTCGACGCCGAGCGGATCGAGCCGTGCCGCGAGGTGCCCGTGGGTCCGGTGGGCCTTGACGAGCGAGGTGGCCGCCTGCACGGCCTGCATGAGCTCCTCGTCGAGAGAGCCGGTCCCACCCACGCCGACGCCCGGGGCCAACGCCGGCGCCGCGGAGGCCACGGGCGCAGCCCGCGGGAGCGGACCGAACGTCGCTCCGAGGTCGGCGAAGACGCCCTCGTAGAAGCCCTCCTCCCCGGTGAGCAGAGCTTCGATGCGCTGGAGGAACCGCCCCGATTCCGCACCCTGGATGATGCGGTGGTCGTAGGTCGAGGTGAGGCCCATGACCTTCTCGGCGCCGATCGCCTTGGCGGCGGCGTCGGGGAGCCCCGCCGGATAGCCGATCGCGCCCGTGGCGACGATCGTCCCCTGGCCGACCATGAGGCGCGGGACGGAGAAGACCGTCCCGATCCCGCCGGGGTTCGTGAGCGTGAGGTTCGCGCCGGCGAGATCGTCGGCGGTGAGCGTGTTCGTTCGCGCCTTGTCGACGAGTGCGTCGTAGGCGCCGAGGAACTCCACAAAGGAGAGCCGTCCCGCGGCGCGGATGACGGGGACCATCAGGGCGCGGCTGCCGTCCTTCTTCTCGACGTCGACGGCGAGCCCGAGGTTCACCTGCCCGTCGTCGACGCGCTCGGCGTCCTCGAAGTGGTGCGCCATCACCGGCATCTCGTCCGTGGCCACCCGGGCGATCGCGTAGGCGATGAGGTGGGTGAAGGAGACGCGCCGGCCCTGCTCTTTGAGCTGGCGCCGGCGGCTGTCGAGCGCGGAGACCGTGACCTGGCGGAACGACGTCGCCGTCGGGATGGACCGCGACTCGTCCATGTGGCGGGCGAGCATCGCCGCGCCGCCCTTGAGCTTCGTGCGGCGGCCGCTGGCGGTCGTGGGATCGGCGCCGTTTCCGTTGCCGCCGTGGAGGACGTCGGCCTTGGTGATCCGGCCGCCGGGACCCGTGCCGCTGAGCCCGGCGAGATCCACGCCCTGCTCCGCCGCGATCCGTCGGGCGACCGGCGAAACCCGGGGTGGGGCCGGAGGGGTGGCCTCGGCAGGCGCGTCTTCGGTGACGACTTCCGCCGCCTCCGGCGCGGGCCCGCTGCCGTTCGCATCGATCTCCGCCAGCAGCCATCCGACCCCCACGGTGTCACCTTCGGCGACGTGGATCTTCACCACGGTCCCCGCCACCGGTGCGGGCACCTCGGCGTCCACCTTGTCGGTCGAGATCTCGACGAGGGTCTCGTCGGCCGCGATGGCGTCGCCCTCGGCCTTGTGCCACTCGAGCACGGTCCCCTCGGTCACCGACTCGCCCATGGTGGGGACGGTGACCCGGACCGTCGTGGACGTGGACATCAGGGGACGGAGGGTACCCGGCGGGACTCCCATGCGAAGGCCGCCGAACCGGCGAACGGGCCGAGCCCGCCGAGCACCACGACGATCACCGCGAGCCGGAAGGGGATGACGTCCCGCCGGACCGCCGCGAGGCACAGGAGCGACACCACGATCCACATGATCCCGTGCGCCCAGCCGAGCACCGTCGTCTCTGGCTCGAGCCCCGGGACGAGCCACGCCACGAGCAGCCCGAGGTAGATCACCGAGTGGGTGTAGGAGAGGGTGCGGAGCCTTGCGAAGGTGAGCACGGACGGACGCGCCTTCAGACCAGCAGGCGCGCCATGAGGCGGAGCTGCTCGTGGGCCTCGGACGGCCACGCGTCGATGTCCGCCGGCCACCATGCGAACTCGTCGTGCTCGGCGTCGGGCACGGCCTCGGCGCCGGGCGCGAGCCAGGCCATCCCCACGAGGAGCACGAGTCCGGAGGGCCGCTTGGCCAGCGCCTCGACCGACAGCGCCTCGGGCACCACCGACCATTCCTCCTCGAGCTCGCGCGTGAGGGTCTCCGCCGGATTCTCGGCCAGCTCGACCGAGCCACCGGCGCCCAGCGCCCAGAGCCCGGCCCACGAGGCGAGCCACGCGGCGCGGCGGCCGGCCAGCCAGCGCCCCTCCGCGTCGCGCACGACGCAGAGGGCGGAGAGCGACTGCGCCTCGGGTGCGTCGACGAGGCGCAGCGACCAGCGGACCGGCTCGAGCTCGAGGTGGAGCCCGTCGTCGGCGGCCGAGAAGCCCGAGAGGCGCGCGGCGAGGCCGTCGTGCGTGGGCGAACCGCGCGCGCCCAGGGCGGCGAGCTCGGCGTCCGCGCGCGCATGGGTGTCGTCAGCGGCGGCGTAGGGCGCCTCGGCCCACGTCGCGGTCACCGCCCCCGCCGGCCAGGGGCCGCGGGCGAGGATGCCGGGTGCGAGGGCCACGTCCGCACGGTATACACGCCCGCCTACCCTCCTCCCGGCGTGGAGCGGCTGCCTGCTCAACCCGGGCGTGCTGGTCGATCCGTGATCGCCGTGCTCGGTCCGGGGGGCGTGGGTGGCCTCGTCGCCGCGGCGCTCGCGCGCGCGGGCGGGGACGTCGTGGTGGTCGCCCGCGAGGACACGGCCCAGACCATCGCCGAGCGCGGGATCCGGGTGTCGTCCGTGCTGCTCGGTGACTTCACCGCGCACCCGCGAGCCGTGGCGCGCCTCGAGGAGCCAACCGACCTCCTCGTGCTCGCCACGAAGGCGACCACGCTCGCCAACGCGCTCACGCGAGTCGTAGCCGTGCCGCGGATCGTCGTCCCCCTGCTCAACGGGATCGACCACATAGCGGCGCTCCGCGCGCGGTACGAGTGGGTCACGGCGAGCGTCATCCGCGTGGAGTCCGACCGGCCCGAGCCGGGCGTCGTCGTCCAGACCTCTCCGAGGATCCGGATCGATCTCTCCCCCGACTGGCCGGCGGTGCGGGTGTTCGCGTCCGAGCTGGAGCGCGCCGGGATTCCCACCCGGGTCTCCGACGACGAGGCGACCGTGCTGTGGACGAAGCTCGTCCGGCTCACCGCCCTGGCCCTGGCCACGAGCGCCCACGACCTGCCGCTCGGTCCCATCCGCTCGACCCCGGAGCTCTTCGACGAGCTCCGCGCGCTCGTGCGCGAGTGCGCCGCGGTCGCCCGGGCCGAGGGCGCCGACCTCGCGGCCGACGCGGTCCTGGCCGAGCTGACCGAGGCGCACCCGCGCGCGGGGTCCTCCATGCGCCGCGACCTCGCGGCCGGCCGCCCACCCGAGCTCGACGCGATCGCCGGCGCCGTCCTCCGCGCCGCCGCCCGCCACGACCTCGACGCGCCCACCGTTGCGCGGCTGGCGGACCGGGTCAGGGCGCGGGCTGGATGACCGGGAGGGCCTGGGTCGAGACCGCCTCGACGGTCTCCTCCTCGGCCTCCTCGAGCTCCTCGTCGTGCTGGCCGTCGCACAGCACGCGGAAGTTGCCCGACACGCCGGAGTCGGCGTGGATCGTGATGCCGGGCAGGATGGACTCGCCCTCCTCGAAGCCCAGGCGCTCGAGGTCGAAGCCGTTCATCCCGATCCCGTAGGCGTTGTGGTCGGGGTTCTCGCGGTCGTGGATGGCGATCGCCTGGGCGAAGCGCTCCAGGTTCTGCGCGATCTTCGACGGTCCGCTCACTCCTGTGGGAGGCTACCCGCCGCGTGGGGCCTCGCGGTCGTGGCCCTCCTCCTCGTCGCCGGGCTCGTCGCCGCGGCGCACCTCGTCGTCCCGGGACCCGTCAACCGGTCGTTCCTCAAGGCCTCGCTCGAGCGGGAGACGAGCTCCGGGGCGGAGGTTCTCGGCTCCTCGCGCGGGAACTGCCGGCACGTCCGCGGGCCGCGCTGGCGCTGCCGCGTGCAGGGGAGGAGGGGCAAGCGTCTCGTCGCCTACTCCGTGCGGGTGCGCGACCATGCCTGCTGGACGGCGCGCTCCGGCAAGGGACGCAAGCCCGTCGAGGGCTGCATCCACCTGCTCGAGCCCCGGATCCTCTAGACCACGAGCTCGCGCCCGAACGCCCGGCGGAAGAGGGGGGCCTGGGCGCGGGCGCCCCACACGGGGACGCTCATGTCCGCCTCGCCCTCGAGCACGAGGGTCACCCGCTCGTCGGCGACCTCGACCCGCACGCCGTGCACGAGCTGCGAGCGGGCGCGCTCGAGCTGCTCGACGACGCGCAGGACCGCGGCGAGACGGGCGAGGCGCTCCTCGTCACCCGTCCGCAGCAGGGGCGCGAACTCTCCGGGATCGGGATCGCCCTTGCGGTGGTAGCGGACGGCCTGGGCGATCAGGACGAGCTCGCGGGGGGAGAAGCCCGGCAGCCCGGCGGACAGGACGAGGTAGCGCCCGTGCTTGTGGTGGTCGTCGTAGTCGACGGCCATCCCCACGTCGTGCAGGAGCGCGGCGGCGGCCAGGAGCTCGCGTTCGTTCGGATCGCCCGGGTGGACGCCGGCCGCGGCGAGCTCGTCCCACAGGCCGAGTGCGAGCCGGGTGACGTGCTCGGCGTGGGTGAGGTCGTCCTGGTACTGCGCGGCGAGGTTGCGCACGGCGGTGCCGCGGACGTCGTCGAGCAGGTGGCGCGGCGCGAGCCGCTCAGCGAGGAAGACCCCCTCGCGCAGGCCCCACTCCGTCGCCTCGAGGTGCTCGAACCCCGCGACCTCCATCACCTCGTGGACGGCGACGGCGGCGGCGAGGATCACGTCGGCGCGACCGGCCTTGATGCCGGGCAGCTCGCCACGCTCCTTGACCGAGCGGTCGGCCAGCTCGTCCACGAGGTCCGCCAGCGCCGCCCGTCCGAGGCAGAAGCCCTGCACGGTGGGCAACGCCAGCCCGGCCTCCACGGCGGCGGCCGAGGCGAGGTTGCGCACCGAGCCCCCGACCCCCACGAGCTGACCGCGTCCCCCGCCGCCGATGAGCCAGGTCGCGTCCACGAGCGAGTCGCGCACGTGCTCGCGGAGCGCCCGGAGCCCCTTCTTCGACGCCTTGCCGCCGGGCAGGAAGCGCTCGGTCATGCGCACGGACCCGAGTGGCCAGGAGCGGCGGTCGTCGGCCTCGCGCCCGGCCACCTCGACGAGCTGGAGCGAGCCGCCGCCGATGTCGAGCACCGCCCCGTCGGTGAGCGTGGTCGAGTTGACCGCGCCCACGTAGCCGTAGGTGGCCTCCTCCTCGTCGGAGATCACCCGGATCGGCAGCGCCGAGCGCCCGACGACCTCC
>JBBSGJ010000062.1:0-12012 GCA_038254195.1 Solirubrobacterales bacterium | reverse complement strand
GATCCAGCGCCTGAACGCCCGCGGTCGACGTCGACCACCGCAGTCCGGCGGCGGTCGCCCGCGGGTTCCCGCACGCCCTCCGGTAGGGCTGCAGGCTGCGGCTGAGCCGGTAGTACCACTAGTACTACCCGAGTAGTATGCGCTCATGAAGCTCAGCGTCAGCCTGTCCGAGGAGGATGTGGCCCTCCTCGACGAGCACGCCCGCAGGTCCGGGCTGCGCTCCCGCTCCGCGGCTCTCCAGCAGGCGATCCGCCAGCTCCGCCACGCCGACCTCGAGGAGGACTACGCCGCGGCCTGGGAGGACTGGGACGTTTCGGGCGAGCGCGCGGCGTGGGAGGGCGTCGCGGGCGACGGGCTGACCTGATGCGCCGCGGCGAGGTCCGGCTGGTCGACCTCGAGCCGGTGCGCGGCAGCGAGGCGAGCAAGCGCCGTCCCGCGGTCGTGGTGAGCAACGATCACGCCAATGCCTCGGCCGCCCGCCTGGCCCGGGGCGTCGTCACGGTCGTTCCGCTGACGAGCAACGTCGCGCGGGTCTTCCCCTTCCAGATCTTGGTGCCCGCGCAGCCGACCGGCTTGCGTATCGAGTCCAAGGCGCAGGCCGAGCAGGTGAGAGCGGTGTCCGTCCAGCGCCTTGGTCCCGTACTGGGCCACCTTCCGGCCCCGACGATGGCCGCCGTCGACGACGCGCTCCGCCTCCACCTCGACCTCTGAGTCCCAGATCGCGGGCATGGTGGCCCGTGTGCCGGTCTGGCGTGCGCTCGAGGATCATCAAGGTCTCCCTCCGGCGAAGGCTTCCGGCTCGGTGCTCGCGGGGAACACCCAGACCGGACAACCTGCAGGCGCTGCAGCCTCAGCCCCCTCCTCAGAGCTAACTCGCGAGACCCCCGTCACCGGCATCGTCCGGCACCGGGCCGTGCCGGGTGACGCGCACGTAGGAGGTCGGCTTGCCGTCGGAGTCGGTGAGTCGCTCGCGCTGGGGCCCGATCGTGTCCTTCGGCTCGTCCGCCGAGACGAAGCCCGCCTTGTAGATCGCCCAGCGCTCGAGCGCCGAGGCCGCGGTGAGCGCGAGGCCGCCGCCGATCCGCGCGGCGGGGCGCCGACGGCCGGCGGCGAGGGCCACGCCGCCGAGGGCGGTGAGCGCCTTGGCCCCGCGGGCCAGCCGGCCCGGGACGCCCTCGTGGTAGGGGTGCGCGAGCGGGCCGAGGCGCTGCTCCATCCGCCGCACGAGCGCAAGCTCGGCGACCGCCCCGGCGACCCCCAGCCGCTGCGCGGGCCCGACGTGCGCCTCCGGCGTGAGGGCGGCGAGCAGCCCGCCCGCCGACGCGGCCGAGGAGGCGGCGAAGACGCCGGGGAGGTCGGTGTGCGCCTCGTGCCAGACCGGGATCGCCGTGTTGCCGATGAGCGCCGCCGTATAGGTCGACAGCGCCGGCCCGAGCAGGAGCGACCCCACGTGCGCCGCCGCGCCGATCCGCGGGAAGATCCCCAGGACCTCCCGTCCGGCGATGAAGCCCGCCGCGGGCCCGTAGGCCGAGAGGATCCACGAGCCCACGCTCATCGGCGAGGTCACCTTGAACATCCGCAGCATGTTGAAAAAGCGGGAGGGACGGCCCAGGTCCGAGATGAGCAGGACGGGGCTGATCACCCCGGCGCCGAGGGCGACGAGCGCCGCCCGGCGGGCCAGGGGCTCGTTCCCCCTCCATGCCGCGAGGGTGGCGAGCGGCGCCGCCGCCCCGCCGATCCCCCCGACCCAGAAGTACCAGGCGATCTCCGGCGTCCACACGGGCCGGGCCACCACGGGCTCGCCGTAGTAGGAGCGCGGCTCGCCCGGCGGCACCATCGAGCGCTCGCCGCCGTGCCCACGCCGCGCGCCGGCCACGGAGCTCCTCGTCGCCGGCCCGGAGGTGCTCATCTACGGGCGGCCGACCATCGCCGCCGCCACCCCCGCGAGCAGCGCGGCGCCCGCGATCGCCGTGGCGCGCCACGTGGCGGGCAGGTCGCGGGTGACGGCGACGGGATCCGGGGGCAGGCCGTAGACCTCGGGCTCGTCGAGCAGGAGGAAGAACGCCCCGGCGCCACCCATCCCGTTCTCCTCGTCGGCGAGGTAGAGCTGCGCCGAGTCCTCGCCCGCCGCGTGCAGCGCCTCCACGCGACCACGGGCGGTCGCGCGCAGCTCGTCGAGCGGCCCGAACTGGATCGAGTTCGTCGGGCACGCCTTCGCGCACGCCGGCTCCTGATCTGCCTTGAGGCGGTCGTAGCACAGCGTGCACTTCCAGACGCGGCCGTCCTCCTCGCGCTTGTCGAGCACCCCGAAGGGACAGGCGGGCACGCAGTAGCCGCAGCCGTTGCAGACGTCCTCCTGCACCACCACGGTCCCGAACTCCGTGCGGAACAGCGCGCCGGTGGGGCACACGTCCAGGCACGGGGCGTTCGTGCAGTGCTTGCAGACGTCGGAGGACATGAGCCAGCGCATCTCGTCTACGCGGTCCGCCTCCTCGACGAGGTCGAGCGGGCGGCGCTGCTCGACGAAGGCGACGTGGCGCCAGGTGTCCGCCCCGAGCCCGCCCGTGTTGTCCATGGACATGCCCCGGTGGACGAGCCCGTCCTCGGGGACGTCGTTCCACTCCTTGCAGGCGACCTCGCACGCCTTGCAGCCGATGCAGATTGAGGTGTCGGTGAAGAAGCCGACGCGGGGCTGGGCCTCCTCGCCGTAGGTGGAGGGCCAGGAGGTGGTGACGATGCTCTCAGCCACCGTTCCTCGCCTCCGCCGCGCGGCGCCGATAGCCGTCCACGAAGTCGAGCAGGGCCGGCCCGCGCGGGCGGCGCCCGGGGCGGATGTCGCACGTGGAGGTCTTGAACTCCGAGATGTGGACGTTGGAGTCGAGCACGAGGGGCAGGAGGTCGTTCACGGAGTCCCCGGTGGCGAGCCCGTTGCGTCCCCAGTGGTAGGGGGCGCCCACCTGCTCGATGCGCCTGCCGTCGATCTCGAGTGACTTCATCCGGTCGGTCACCATCACCCTTCCCTCGATCGCCGTGCGCTCGGTCACCACCGTCGCCCAGTCGTTGTGCACGAGCCCACGGGTGGCGGCGAGCTCGGGGGAGACCTCGAAGAACTGCTCCGGCGCGAGCTCTGCCAGGTAGGGCAGCGTCCGCGACATCCCGCCCGCCGTGTGGTGCTCGGCGATCCGGTAGGTGCCGAGCACGAAGGGGAAGATCTCCGCGCCCGGCTCGCCGTGGGTCGGGTGATAGAGGTTGTCGTCGCGCGGGAAGGTCTCGCGCGTCGGGCTCGCGTTCTGCGCGTAGAACGGGTTGGCCAGTGGCGACTCGTGGGGCTCGTAGTGGGTCGGCAGCGGGCCGTCGGTGAGCCCCGTGGGGGCGAAGAGCCAGCCCTTGCCGTCGGGCTGCATGATGAACGGCTCGTTGCCGCGCAGCGCGTCCTCGGCCTCGGCGCCCTCGGGGGGCTCGTAGTCCGGCGGCTTGTCGACCTGGAAGTCGGGGACGTCGGGGCCGGTCCACTCACCGCGGTCGGCGTCCCATTCCGTGTAGCGCTTGCGCTCCGACCACGGCCGGCCGTCCGGGTCGGCCGAGGCGCGGTTGTAGAGGATCCGGCGGTTCATCGGCCATGCCCACGCCCACTCGCCGGCCACCCAGTCCTGCTCCTCTCCGGGCTTGCGCCGCGCGGCCTGGTTGACCTCGTCGGCGAACACGCCGGAGTAGATCCAGCACCCGCATGCCGTCGACCCGTCGCCCTTGAGCGCGGTGTAGCCGTCGACCGCCTTGCCGTCGGGGTACTCGTAGCCGGAGATCTCGCGCAGGACCTGGTGGGCGTCGGGCTCGCGGTGGGACCCGACGAGCGGGTAGTCCCACTTCAGGTCGAGGATGGGCCGGTCCTTGGGATCGAGGGAGCTTGCGAGCTTCTCGCGCACGAGCCGGCCGAGGTGGTACATGAACCACAGCTCCGAGCGGGAGTCGCCCGGCGGCTCGACCGCCTTGTGATGCCACTGCAGCAGCCGCTGCGTGTTCGTGAACGAGCCGTCCTTCTCGGTGTGGGCGGCGGCGGGCATGAAGAAGATCTCCGTGCCCACGTCCTCGGGGCGCAGCTCGCCCGTCTCCACCTCGGGGCCATCCTTCCAGAACGTCGCGGACTCGATCATCTGGAAGTCGCGCACCACGAGCCACTTGAGCTCCGCCATGGCCAGGCGGTGCAGCTTGGAGTTCGCGGAGCCGACCGCGGGGTTCTCGCCCATGACGAAGAACCCCTCGACCTTGCCGTCGCGCATATCGACGATCGTCGGGTAGATCGAATGGTCGCCGTCGATGCGCGGCAGGTAGTCGAAGGCGAAGTCGTTCTCCGGGGTGGCCGCGTCACCCCACCACGCCTTGAGCATCGAGACGATGTACTCGCGCGTGTGGCCCCAGTAGCCGGCGGGCGGGGTGATCTCTCCGACGTAGGAGTCGAGGTCGAGGCCGGGCTCGGCGTGGGCCATGGGCAGGTAGCCCGGGAGGATGTTGTAGAGCGTCGGGATGTCCGTCGAGCCCTGGATGGAGGCATGGCCGCGCAGGGCGAGGATCCCGCCGCCGGGGCGGCCGATGTTCCCGAGCAGGAGCTGGAGGATCGACGCGGCGCGGATGTACTGGACGCCCGTGGTCCTGTGCGTCCAGCCCACGGAGTAGACGAAGGAGGTCGTGCGCTCCCTCCCCGAGTTGTCGCAGATCGCCCCGGCGACCTCGAGGAACGCCGCCTCGGTGCACCCCGTCGTGCGCGCCACCATCTCCGGCGTGTAGCGGGCGTAGTGGCGCTTGAGCACTTGGAAGACGCAGCGCGGATGCTCGAGGGTGGGGTCGGTCGACGGGGGATCGCCCCCCTGGAAGGCCTGGCCGTGGGAGCCGTGGGACTGCTCGCCCTCCGACCCGCCGCCGCCCGCGTTTGCCGCCTGCTCGCGCTTGCCCGCGGCGGCCGGGGGCTCCATGCCCTCGTAGCACCACGAGGACACCTCGTAGCACTTCTGCTCCGGATCCCAGCCCGAGAAGACCCCGTCGAGATCCTCGGTGTCCTGAAAGTCCTCCGAGAGGATCGTCGCGGCGTTCGTGTAGGCGACGACGTACTCGCGGAACTCACGCCCGTGGGTCAGGACGTGGTTGATGAGCCCGCCGAGCCACGCGATGTCCGAGCCCGCGCGGATGGGGACGTGGAGGTCGGCGAGCGCGCTCGTGCGCGTGAAGCGCGGATCGACGTGGATGATCTTCGCCCCGCGGTTCTTGGCCTCGACCACCCACTGGAAGCCCACGGGGTGGCACTCGGCCATGTTCGACCCCTCGATGAGGATGCAGTCGGAGTTGACGAGGTCCTGCTGGAAGGTGGTGGCCCCGCCGCGCCCGAACGAGGTCCCCAGACCGGGGACGGTGGAGGAGTGTCATATCCGGGCCTGGTTCTCGATGGAGACCGCGCCCGCGGCCGAGAAGAACTTCTTGATGAGGTAGTTCTCCTCGTTGTCCAGCGTCGCGCCGCCGAGATGCGCGAAGCCGCGGGTGCGATTGAGCTTGGCGCCGTCCGCGCGCGTGTCCTCCCACGTGCGCTCGCGCGTGGCGACGAGCCGGTCGGCGATCATGTCCATCGCCGTGTCGAGGTCGAGCTCCTCCCAATCGGTCGCGTGGGGCCGGCGGTAGAGCACCGTGTGCTCGCGAGTGGGGATGTTGACCAGGCTCGGTGTCGAGGAGCCCCGCGCGCAGAGCCGCCCCCGGGAGATCGGGGAGGCCGGGTCGCCCTCGACGTGGACGACCTTCTCGTCGGAGACATAGACCTGCTGGCCACAGCCCACCGCGCAGTACGGGCAGATCGAGTCGACGATCCGGTCCGCGGCCTGCGTCCGGGGCTTGAGCTCCTCCGAGCGCTCCGAGCGCGCCGCGCGGCCGAGCCCGTGGCGGTCCCCGCGGAGTTGGCGGACGAGCGGCGGCGTGCGCACCGCGGGCACCGTACCCCACCCGGGCGCGGAGGCAACCCCCGGCCCCGGTCCGCGCTCGGACCGCCCTCCCCGGCTACGGAACGCCGGCCAGGGGTAGCCCGGCACTCGATGCGCGAGCGTGGCCTGCGCGGCGGCGAGAAGAAGGCCCTCGCGCTGCTCGGGCTGCCGACCTTCGGCCTCGCGCTCGCGATCACCACCGTGACGACCTACCTCCCGGTGGTCGCCCGCTCCTACGTGGGCTCCACGGTGCTCATCGCCGTCATCGTCGGGATCGAGGGCCTCATGGCGCTGTGGGTGCCACTGCTCGCGGGCTCGTGGTCAGACCGCCTGCGGACACGCTGGGGCGGTCGACTCCCCTTCCTGGTCGTCGGGACACCGGTGGTGGCCCTCGCGCTCCTGGCCATGCGCCCAGAGCACGCAGGCCGTGTGGCGCGGGGCGGCGACGGGAGTGGCACTGCTCGGCGGGGGCCTGCTCGTCGGCCTCGCCGACGTCGCCCCGTTCGCCGCGGCGTCGGCCGTGCTCACCGTGGCCATCCTCGTGTTCGTCGTGACCCTCCTGCGCCGCGGGCTCCCCGACGAGGAGCGCCGCGAGGAGGACGGCTCCGCCCGCGATGAGGCGCGCAAGCTGTGGAAGCTGCTCCGAGAGCGGCCCGGGCTGCGCGCCTTTCTGGTGGCTAACGGGCTGTGGGAGCTCTCGCTCGGCGCCCTGAAGACGTGGGTCTTCCTCTGTGGTTCGTGATGAAGAAGGGGACGAGGAGGCCCAGGCCGTAGACCGGCAGGGCGAGGGCGAGAAGGCGCATACGCGGTGCTCATCCCGCTCATGCCCGAGGACGAGCGCGGCTCGCTCACCGACTTCTACACGTTCTCGCGCGGGGTGGGGACGTCGCTGGGGCCGCTCCTGGCCGGGCTCGCGATCACCGCGACCGCCGGGTCGGCATTCTCCTCCACCGACGCTCGGCGGCGTGCTCGCGCTGAGCTTCGCCGACACGGCGACCGTGGGGGCCGTGGCGACCCAGCTCGAGCGCGATCTCGGGATCTCGCACACCCAGCTCGGGCTCCTGCCCGCCGCCTCGGCGCTCATCGGGGCGCTGGCCACGCTGCCGGCCGGGGTGCTCGTCGACCGCGTCCCCCGGGTTCGGCTGCTCGCGATCTCGGTCGTGCTCCGGAGCCTCGCCTCGGTGGCGAGCGCGCTCTCGGTCTCCTACACGATGCTGCTCGTGACGCGGATCGGCCTCGGGTTCGTGGCCGCCGCGGCCACGCCCGCCATCGCCTCGCTGACCGGCGACCTCTTCCCTCCCGAGGAGCGCGCCCGGGTCTACGGTTTCATCCTGAGCGGGGAGCTGTGCGGGGCGGGCGTGGGCTTCGCGGCCGGGGGCACGCTCGCGGGCGGGCTGTCATGGCGCGCCGCTTTCGCGTGGCTCGCGGTGCCGGGGCTCGCGCTCGCCTGGGCGCTGGTGCGCAAGCTGCCCGAGCCCGCCCGGGCGGCGCCGACCGGCTGGCCGCGTCGGGCGCGCCGGACGGCGGGGAGCCGCGCGAGGACGCGCTGCACGCGCAACTCCACGCCCGGCACGTCGAGCCGGATCCGAGCCGGGTCCTGCGCGAGGACCCGGACGGGATGTCGCTCGCCCGCGTCGTGCGCTGGGTCCTGCTGATCCCCACGAACCGACTTCTCATCGTCTCCTCCGCGCTGGGCTACTTCTTCTTCTCGGGCGTCCAGACGTTGGTCTTCCTGCGCCACCGCTTCGGGTTGGGCCAGGCGCCCTCGAGCCTGCTGCTGGTCCCGGCGCTGCTCTTCGGGGCCCTCGCCCTCGCCCTCCCGCTGCTCATCCTCGCCGTCGCCGCGCTCGGCGCCGCGAACCCGGCGCTCGACGCCGCCCGGCTCGACGTCGTCCCGGGACGGCTCTGGGGACGTGCCGAGGGCGTGCGCACCCTCCTGCGCCAGCTCGCCACGGCGGCGGCGCCCATCGCGTTCGGCCTCACCGCCGATGCCTTCGGCACGGGCGGCACGGGCGCGCTGACGGGCGCGAGCGAGACGCGGGGCGACGTGCACGACACCTTCCTCGTCATGCTCGTCGCCCTCGTGGCCAGCGGCCTGATACTGCTGTGGGGACGCGGCGGCTTCGCCCGCGACGTGGCGACCGCCGAGGCGGCGGAGTACGCGAAGTGGCGCAGCTCGGGCTGAGGCGCCGATGAGCCATTCGCTGCCACCCAGCACCGACGCGGCGGAGCGGGCGCTCGTGATCACCGGCCGTCAGAACGCGGACCGCGCGCGGCGCTCGCGCACCGTGCGCAGCGCGGGCGGCACCTCCGGCCCGCCGACGGCGAGCAGGGCGAAGGAGAGCGCGGCCGAGACCAGGCACAGCGTGCACCACTCGCCGGCGATCGTCGCCTGCACGACGATGAGGACGACCGAGACGACCCCGCCCGACGTGATGATCGCGCCGAAGGCGAGCACGATCCACGGCGACCGCCGTTCCCGGTCCGGTCCTCCCGCCAGCGAGAGCCCGACCTCGAGCGCGTAGGCCACGACGCCGGCGGCGGCGTCGGGCACCGGGCTCGTGAGGTCGAGGACGGTAAGACTGCCGTGACCGAAGATCGGATCCCACACGCCGTCGTAGGCGCCGAGCTGGTACAGGGTGAGGTAGGCGGCGATCGCGAAGCCAAGGAGGGCGAGCGCCACCGTCACCCAGCGGCGTTGCGTCATGCGACGGCTGGTGCGGCCCCGGGGGCGATCCGCGCGGCCGCTACAAGTGCGGTGCTCGGGAAGAGCATGGGGGTGAGCAGCATCCACGCGCCGAGCAGCGCGAGGAACGCCCACGGGCCGGCGCCGGCAGCGAGCGCCGGGAGCCCGGCGGGGGAGTGGGGCGCGAGCAGCGCGACGGCGGTGGTGCCCAGGGCCACTCCCGTGGCGAGGGCCGCGAGGCGGCGGCGGAGCATCCGAGATCACGCTAGTCGGGAGCGGCGGCCGTCGGGCCGGCGGGTTCGCGCGCGGACACCGGGCCGGGCGCGCCGGGACGGAAGGAGACGCGCCGCGTGGTGGAGGCCGGCGCGGAGGGCGCGCACGGGAGAGACATTCGTGGACCTCGTAGGTCGCTCCGATCGTCGTGCCCAGCGCGAAGGTCACGAGCACGATGCCGAGGTCGCGGTGGGGACTTGCCTCCGTCAGGTCGGGGACGATCTCCAGGCGGATGAGCAGGATGTAGACCGCGGGCGCCGTGGCGAGGGGCAGCACGAAGTGCACGACGGTGTCGTACTGGGACCACGCGTCGCAGAGCCCGAAGGCGTTGTCGTAGGCCTGGAAGCCATGCCGACCACGAGGAGGAGGTCAGGCGCACGCCGTCAGTCCGACAGGGAGCGCGGGGGCGGCAGCGCGCCGTCGCGGCGCAGGCGCCCGAGCTGCTCGGGCGCCTGTCCGCGCAGCAGCCACCCGTCCTCCGTGCGCTCGACCGTTCCCTCCTCGCGCAGGGCGGTCAGGGCCGAGGTCACGGAGGGACGCCGGGCGCCGACGATGCTCGCCAGCGTGCGATGGGGCAGGGGAAGGGGAAGCGTCACCCCCTGCGCGGTCATCCGGCCGAAGCGGTCGGCCAGGTGCCAGAAGGTGACGAGGAGGCGCTCCTCGATCCGCGTGAGGTGACAGACCGCGAGCTGGAAGTGCATGGAGCGCGAGCGCTGCACGGCCTTCTCGATCAGGGCGGCGGCGACGCTCGGCCAGCGGGCGGCCTCGGACGCGAAGCGGCCGTCGAGCACGGCGAGCTGTCCGTCCAGGATGCATTCCCAGTGAGCCTCGGCCGGGACCGAGGCCGAGCCGTCGTCCTGGGTCCACGGGCGCAGGAGATCGCCCGGCCCGAGCAGCTCGGAGCAGACCACGGTCCCGAGGACCTCCAGGCGGCGCAGCAGCAGCCCGTCGAGCACGAGCAGGCCCAGGCTGCCGACGGCGGCGGCGAGCTCGGCGTCGAAGCCGACGGGACCCTCCGGCACCCTCACCACCGGAGCGGGGACGCGACGGGCCGCGGCGAGCGCGTCGCCGTTCAGTCCGGCACCCAGCTCGGGCATCTCCTCCAGGACGCGGACCGACGCCATGGCCGCGATCCTATGGACCGGGATCAGGCGCTCAGGCGGTGGCGCGCTGGCCGAGGCGCAGGCGGAGGATCTCGCCCTCGGGTCCCGGGTCGATGTCTACCTGGGAGGCGAGCTGGTCGATGAGGCGACCGAGCCCGGGAAGCTCCGTGGCGGCCACGAGCGCCCTCCCGCCCCCGGCGGCCAGCGGGCCGACGGCGAGCGCGAGGACGCGGTCCTCCTCGGCGATGGAGACGTGCACCTGGCCGTCGGCGGCCTGGGCGGCGGTGTGCTGGGCAAGCACGTCGGCGACGATCTGGGCGTCGGAGAGCCGGTCGATGGAGAAGTCCACGCGGGCCGCCAGGAGGGATATCACGCGGGAGAGGACGGGCGCCACGAGCGGTCCGTCGGCGAGCACGAGGTCGACGTCGCCGCCGCGGGGCTCGGGCCGCGCGGCGAGGAGCTGGCCCACGGCGGGGGGCGGCGCCCCGTCCTCGCCGTCGGGCTCGAGCCCGAAGGTCATCTGCACCTCGGTGCCGCCCGCGCCGCCCTGGATCGCGAAGGCGTCGGCGAGCGAGGCGATGAGGGCGAGCCCGAAGCCGAGCGGGGCGTCGTCGACCTGGGTGGGCAGGGGCCTGAAGCCCCGGCCGCGGTCGCGGACCGAGATCGTGAGCCGCCGCCGCGCGTCGACACGCATCGTCACCTCGAGCGGCCCAGCCGTGGCCTCGTAGGCGTGGAGCACCGCGTTCGTGCACGCCTCGGTGACCGCGATCTTCATGTCGGCCACGAGCGCGACCTCGACACCGAGGGCGTCGGCGAGGCCGGCGAGGGCTTGGCGCACGACGGCCACGTTCTCCGGCCGGGCCGGCAGCGAGAGCGCGACATCGGGCTCGGCGGGCGAGGCGGAGGAACCCATGGTTCGCGGGTTACCCACTGTCCCGCCCGGGGAACTGCCCGATGATGACCCCCGAAGCCACCGCCAAGACCGTCCAGTACCTGTCCGAGGCCCACGCCACCGAGCTGGCGCTCACGCGCACGCTCCAGGCCCACGTGGCAATGACGCCGCGCGGCTCCTACCGCGGGCTGCTCGAGCGCCACCTGGCAGAGACCCAGGCGCAGGCGAGCGCCCTGGAGGATCGTCTCTCCGAGCTCGGAGAGGGCCGCTCGCTCTTCGAGGCGACCTGGGAGGCCGCCCTCACGCTGGGCCAGGGCCTCCTCGGCCAGGCGCTCGCCCTCTCCAAGGGCCCGCTCGACGTCCTGCGCGGATCGGGCGGCGAGGAGAAGCTGCTCAAGAACGCCAAGGACGAGTGCGCCACCGAGGCCTTGGAGATCGCCACCTACGACGCGCTCGAGCAGCTCAGCGTCAGGACGGAGGACACGCGGACCGCGGATCTCGCCCGGCGTCACCGCGAGCAGGAGGAGCGCATGCTCGCGGAGCTGCGCGAGCTGATCCCCGGCCTCGTGGACGACGTCGTGCGCGCCGAGCTCGACGGCGTGCCGGTCTACGACCCCACGGCGACGGGGGCGGCGGACGCTGCGGAGAGCGCCCGCGAGGCCGCGGCCGACGTGGACACGGAGACGCGCCCCGACGCCGCCGCCAGCGGAGGCGTCGAGCCGTGGGACGGCTACGACGGCCAGAGCGCCAACGAGGTCGTCCGCCGGCTCGGCCGGGCGCCGACCGAGCAGGTGGAGAAGGTCCGCGACTACGAGCGCGAGCACAAGGACCGCGTGTCGGTACTGCGCGCCGCCGAGCGCCAGCTCAGCGCGACGGCCGGTTAGGGGTGCCGAAGGCAGCCAAGTGGCTGCCGGAGGCGGGTCCCCGGTCGCGAATAGCGACACATACTCCTAGCGGCCCTTCCCACGGGAAGGACCGCTAGGCGGAGAGCTGGTCCCCATCTCGGTGTGCGGCCGGCCCTCGGCGTCGAAGAGCGCCAGCCCGGCCGCGCCCGTCGCCCACTCCCCGACCCCCGCGCGGTAGGTCCCGTCCGGGTCCCAG
>JBBSGJ010000061.1:0-12038 GCA_038254195.1 Solirubrobacterales bacterium | reverse complement strand
GAGCTCGTCCGCCTTGTCCTGGTGGTCCATCACGCGTCCTCTCGCTCGGATTCGGCCCGCTCGGCGAGCTTCTCGCGCAGGTAGGCCGTCTTGTCCGCCCGGCGCTCGTGCGCGTGCCCGGCGTCGGGGTCACTTTCCGCGGCCGCGCGCTCCCCTTCCTCGCGCCGCAGGGCGGCGAGTTGGAGCTCCTGCGTAGTCGGCTCCTCTTCACGTGGCACGAGAGGAGTTGTGCCCAACCGAGGTCGGGCACATGCCCGCTTCGGCGCCGCCCACTCCGCGTTCTCCGCCCGGTGGCCCCTCAGTCGTAGCCGGGCTGGCTCTGGTCGTCGCGGACGGCGGCGCCTTCCGGGTCGGCCGGATCGAGCTCGCTCGAGTGGACGTCGTCGCCCTCGCCGTAGACGGCCGGGTCGGCCCCGGCCTCCTCGGGCACGCCCCGTTGGTAGAGCGCCATCCGCCCCGAGTGCTGGTCGCCGTGGGAGGCGTTCTCGATCAGGGCGTCCTCGGCCTGTTCGAAGCCCTCGGCCTCGCCGCCGCCGCCCTCGAGGACGGGGCGGTCGGCCGGGTCGAGATCCTCGTCGCCCGCCACCCCGCCGATCGCCGCGGCCTCCGCGGCAGCCGCCTCGGTCTCCGTGTTCTCCAGGGGATCGCGTCGCTGCTCCATGGCGGGGGTCGTGCCCGCGGCCCCTGCCGCCGAAACGGGCCGGGCGCGCGAGGCGTATCCTCGCTCCCAGGCCACATGACCCGCGTCGAGCTGCTGTGGTGGGAGGGCTGCCCGTCCACGGCGCGGGCGCGCTCCGAGCTGCGCGAGGCGATGGCGGCGGCCGGGCTCGATCCGGACGCGCTCGAGGAGCGCGAGATCTCCACGGACGGGGCCGCCGAGGCCGACGACTTCGTCGGCTCGCCCACGGTCCGCGTCGACGGCGCCGATATCGCCCCACCGCCGGCCGGTGAGCCGCGCGGGCTCGCCTGCCGGGTCTACTACCGCCGCGACGGCCGCGTGGCGCCGACGCCCGATCCCGCCGACCTCAAGGAGGCGCTCGATGCGTCCCGGTGATGCTGCGCTCCCCTTCTCGCTGCCCGCCACGGACGGCAGCCGCCACGGGGTGTCGGGAGGGCCGGTGGTCGTCGTCTTCACGTGCAACCACTGCCCCTACGCCCTGGCCTGGCACGAGCGCATCCAGGCCGTCGTGCGCGACTACGCCGATCGCCTGCCCGTCCTCCAGGTCTGCGCCAACGACGCCGAGCGCTACCCCCGCGACTCCTTCGCCGCCATGCGCGAGCGCGTCGAGTCCGAGGGCGGTTGGCCCGGCCCCTACCTCCATGACGCCGACCAGTCCGTCGCCCGGGCCTACGGCGCGGAGACCACTCCCGACGTGTTCGTCGTGGATGCCACGGGGCGGCTCGCCTACCGCGGCGCCCCCGACGCCGACTACGACGACCCCGATCAGGGTGCGGCGTTCCTGCGTGGCGCGCTCGACGCCGTGCTCGACGGGCGCGCCCCCGACCCCGCCGAGACGCCGCCCGTGGGCTGCTCGATCAAGTGGAGGCCCGGTTGAGGATCCTCGTCGTCGAGGATGAGGTGGCCATCGCCGACTTCATCCAGCGTGGCCTCGACGCGGAGGGACACGCCGTGGGGACTGCGCTCGACGGGGGGGACGGTGAGCGCCGCGCGCTCGACGAGGAGGTCGACCTCGTGATCCTCGACATCATGCTCCCCGACCGCAGCGGGATCGACGTGCTCGAGGCCATCCGCGCCCGCAAGCCCACCCTCCCGGTGATCGTGCTCTCGGCCCGCGCGGAGATCGAGGATCGCGTCGCCGGACTCGACGCCGGCGCCACGGACTACGTGACCAAGCCCTTCTCCTTCGAGGAGCTCGCCGCCCGGGTCCGCGCCCACCTCCGCGCCCCCCACCAGGCGACCGCGACCGTGCTCGAGGCCGCCGGCATCCACCTCGATCTGCTCTCCCGGCGCGTGGAGCGCGAGGGCGAGCCGGTCCACCTCTCGGCCAAGGAGTTCGAGCTGCTGGCCTACTTCCTGCGCAACCCCGGCCGCGCGCTCAGCCGCCAGCAGATCCTCTCCGCCGTCTGGGGCTATGACTTCGACCCCGGCACGAACGTCGTCGAGGTCTACGTCCGTTACCTGCGCCGCAAGCTCGCGGTCGGCGGGCGCCCCGCGCCCATCGAGACGCTGCGCTCGGTCGGCTATCGCCTCTCGCCCGCGTGAGCCTGCGCACCCGGCTCACGGTCCTGCTCGCGGCGATCGTCGTGCTCGCCCTCGGCGGGGTCTTCCTCGTGACCTACCAGGGCACGGGGGAGGACGTCCTGCGCCAGATCGACCGGGACCTGACCCAGGACGAGACCACCCTGGACACCCAGGGCATCGGCTTCGACGGCTCGCGACCGCGCCAGATCGCCCACGCCGCGAGCGACTACGTCAACAACCAGACGTCATTCGGCGCGGGCGCGCGCCTCTACGTCATCCGCGTGCTCGACCAGCCCCTGATCACCAACGATCCCGAGCTGCTCGGCCAGCAGCCGACGACCCAGAAGCTCTCCAAGGCGCACCGCCGGCGCCGCGCCGCCGACGCCCAGACCCTGGCGAGCCTGTCCCCGGGGCTCCACACCGTGCGCACCGCCGACGCCGGTCCGATCCGGGTGCTCGTCGCCCCCGTGCAGCGCACCGGGGCCACGGTGGCCCTCGTGGGCGTGGGCGAGCCGGTGTCCGGGGTCGATCGCGCCAAGGCCGGCGTGGCCCGCACCTTCCTGCTCGCCGGGCTCGTCTCGCTGCTGATCGCCGTGGCCGGCGCCTTCTTCGTGGCCTCCCGCGCCGTGAAGCCCCTGCGGCGCATGGCGCGCACGGCCGCCGAGATCGACGCTGGCGACCTCTCCCACCGGATGCGCGTGCGGCGCCGCTCGGACGAGGTGCGGGTCCTCGCCGACGCCTTCGACCGCATGCTCGACCGCCTCGAGGACGCCTTCGCCAGTCAGCACCGCTTCGTGGCCGACGCCTCCCACGAGCTGCGCACCCCGCTCACCGTCATCCGCGGGCAGCTCGAGGTGCTCGCGCGGCAGTCGGCTCCCAGCGCCCAGGACGTCCGCCGTGTCGAGGGCGTGGTCCGGGGCGAGCTCGTGCGCATGCAGCGCCTCGTGGAGGACCTCCTCCTGCTCGCCCGCACCGACGAGGGCCAGCTCGTGCGGACCGACGAGGTCGAGGCCGAGTCCCTCGTGCTCGACGCGTGGGAGCCGTTGACGCTCACCGCCGAGCGGCGGTGGGAGCTCGAGGGGCCGCCTCCGGGGGAGCTCGACGCCGATCCCGACCGCATCGCGCAGGTGATCGGGAACCTCGTGACCAACGCGGTGGAGCACACCACGCCGGGTGGCCTCGTGCGCCTGCGCGCCGACGCGCGCGGGGGCACGCTGGAGATCGCCGTGGAGGACGACGGCCCGGGGATCGCCGAGAGCGATCGTGAGCGCGTCTTCGACCGCTTCCACCGGCCCGATGCGGGGCGTTCGCGGCGCTCGGGTGGCGCGGGGCTCGGCCTCGCCATCGCCCGGGCGATCGTCGAGGCCCACGGGGGCACGATCACGGCTGAGAGCTCACCCGAGGGCGGGGCGCGGGTCGTCTTCCGCCTGCCCGGCCTGCGCGCCGCGCGGGCGGGGCGTGCCGGATCCCTAATGGGGCGCGACCTGGCCCTCGAAGGGTAGGCCGCTCGCGACCCACGCCTCCGCCCCGCCCGTGAGGTTGTGGACGTCCCAGCCCGCCTGTCGGAAGGCGCGGGCGGCCATGCCCGACCGGGCGCCGAGGCGGCAGTGGAAGACGACGGGGCGATCACGGGGGATCGTCTCGGCCTGGGAGGCCAGAAGCTCGAGCTCGATGTGGCGCGAACCGGGGACGTGGCCCGCTTCGCGCTCGTAGGGCTCCCGCACGTCGATGAGCTCGGTCTCACCGGCGACGAGCTTCTCGGCGACCTGCTCGGGCGTCCAATCGAGGGGCTCCGCAGATCCGAACACGCTCATGGGGGCAGAGCATAACTCCGCCGCGGTGCTCTGCTACCCTGCCGCGCTGTCCGTGAAACCTGCCGAGTCCTGACCACCCTCTGGGGCGGCCGGGAGCGGGGGAACCAGTGCCGTCGAACATGGCGGCCGGGGCGAATCGTCTCACGACGTAGCGCTGCTCTTTCGGCGCGAGCCCGTCAGCTAACCCCGCAGGCGTTGAGAAAGAGGTCGTCGTTTGTCCCGTTTCGCCCTTTGGTGTCCGCGTGTGGCCGTCCTGGCCGCGGGTGTGGCCTGCCTGAGCCCCGCTCCCGCCCTGGCCGCCCCCTACGGACAGCGGACGCTGCACCGCGGCGACCGCGGCGGCGACGTGAAGGCGATGCAGCGCTACCTGTCCCGCGTGGGGCGCACCACGCCCGCGACGGGTTACTTCGGAGCCATGTCCCAGCGCTCGGTGCGCGGGTGGGAGAAGGCGGCGAAGCGGCGGGCCGACGGCCGGCTCACCCCGGGTGACGCGCGGGCGCTCAAGCGCGCCGCCGTACGGGCGGCAACCGGGGCCGCCGCGGCTCCGGCTCCCGCCGCCGTGAGCGCCAAGGGTCCCGGTCCGGGCACCTCGGGCGGCGCCGGGCCGACCACGCTCGCGCCCACCACCGGAAAGGCCGAGCTCCTGAACGACGGCACGGCGATCGCCCCCGCCGACGCTCCGCCTGCCGTCCAGGCGGTCATCACGGCCGGCAACGAGATCGCGAAGAACCCCTACGTCTATGGCGGGGGTCACAACCTCGCCTTCCGCGGACCAGGCTACGACTGCTCGGGCTCGGTGTCCTACGCCCTGCACGGCGGCGGCCTGCTCGCCTCGCCCCGGGCCTCGTCGGGGTTCTACTCCTACGGGCAGGCCGGGCCGGGGCAGTGGATCACGGTCTACGCCAACGGCGGCCACATGTACATGGTCGTCGCCGGGCTGCGCTTCGACACGAGCGGCGCCCGGCCCTCGCGCTGGCAGACGGCAGTGCGGTCGGGCGCGGCCTACCGCGTGCGTCACCCCGCGGGCTACTGAGCCACTCGACCGCGTCATAGTGGGATGGTGCGCCGTCTCCTGATCTCCGCGGGACTCGCCTTGCTCGTCGCGGGCTGCGGCAGCGAGGCGTCATCGGGTAAGGACAACTCCCGGCTCCTCACGAAGCAGCCGGCCGGGAAGGCCGTGGCGGTGAGCCAGGATGCCTCCGTGGTGCGCTCGTGGGCCGACACGCTGCGCCGTGGGGATCTGGACGGCGCCGCCGCGCTGTTCGCCGTGCCCACCCGCGTGCAGAACGGCACACCGCTGCTCGAGCTGCGCTCGCGCGCGGCGATCCGGGACTTCAACCACGCCCTGCCCTGCGGCGCGCGGGTGCTCCGCACCGTCCGGCATCACGGCTACGTCATCGCCACGTTCCGGCTCGTCGACCGGATGGGGCCGGGGGCGGTCCACCCCTGCGGCGGCAAGGGCGCCGAGGCCTCCACGGCGTTCAAGATCGTCGCCGGGCACATCGCGGAGTGGCGACGTGTGCCCACGCCGGCCGAGCAGGTGCCACCGGCGGCCACCGACGCCGCATAGCGGTGTCGGTGCGCCTGCGGGCGGCGGCGGCGGCACTCGCCCTCGTGGTGGGGCTGGGCGCGGTGGCCTTCTGGGCGCCCGTCCCCCGGCTCGTCTCCATCGCCGCCGGCGCGGTGCTCGGCGTGCTCGTGCTCGCGGGCCTGACCACCTTCCTCGCCGGCTGGCGCGAGCCCGCCTCCGAGGAGGAGTTCGACGCGCTCGTGGAGCGCTCGGAGCGCCTCGCGCACGACGGCGACGACGACGGGGAGGAGCCCGACGACGACGATTGGGACACCGATGATCTGTTCGACCCGTCGCGCGAGGAGGACTTCCGGGCGCTCGTCGCCCGCGCGCTCGACGACCTGCCGCTGGAGTTCACCCGCGCTCTGGACGGCGTCGCCGTGGTGGTGTCCGACGGCGGTCGCCGCCGCCGGGCGTACGGCCTGTACCACGGCGACGGGGTGAGCCGCGACACCGTCCCCGACCGGATCGTGGTCTACCGCGACACCCTCGTGCGCGACTTCGGCCACGATCCCGTGCTGCTGAAGGCCCAGATCACCCGGACCGTGCGCCACGAGCTCGCCCATCACCTGGGCTGGGACGAGCCCGGCGTGCGTGGCTTGGGCCTGTGATGGGCGCTGCTCGGAAAGCGCCTCAGTTGAAGACGATGAAGAACCCGCCGTCCTTCAGGGTCCGCCGGTTCCCGTCCGTGTGCACGAGCGAGACCGACGCGCTCTCGGCGCCGGTGCAGGTGTCCCCCTTCGAGGCGTCGGACCGGGTGCTCACCTTCGCGGTCTCGATTCCCGCCGAGCGGACGGCGTCGAGCGTGGCGACGGCGTTCGCGGGCTTGAAGGGCAGGTAGAAGCAGTAGGTCCCCGTGGCGGGCCGTGTGACCCGCCCGATGCTCTTCGCGGCGGCGTTCTCGAGGGTCCCGTCCCGGTAGACGTGCGCGTAGGCCCGGGCGATCCCCGGCACGCCCTGCGGCCCCTGCGGCCCGCGCACCGAGCCGCGGAAGTCCCTCGGAGTCAGCGACTGGTCCTTCACGTCGGCCCCGATCAGGGTCCCGTCCTTGACGTGGATGGATTGGACGGCTCCCCGGGCGATGTCGCGGGACCCGATGAGCGTCCCCGCCGCGACGGCGGAGCCCCCCAGAGCGACGAAGAGGGCGAGCAGGGCGACGGCCATGGCCGGGGAGGGACGGCTGATGCGAGGCTTGGGCATGTCCCTAGCATTCAACACCCCTCAGCGACCGAAGGCTCGGTGAGGATTCCTCAGAGGAGCTCCACCGATGCCCGAAGCCGTGATCGTCGACGCCGTGCGCACCCCCATCGGGCGCGCCTTCAAGGGCTCCCTCGCGCAGCTCCGGCCCGACGAGACCGGCGCCTTCGTCGTCGATGAGCTCCTGGAGCGCAACCCGGGCGTCGATCCCGACCTCGTCGAGGAGGTCATCTGCGGCTGTGGCATGCCCCAGGGCCTGCAGGCCTTCAACATCGGGCGGATCATCGCCCTGCTCTCGGAGAAGCTCCCCGACCACGTCAACGGCTCGACGGTCTCGCGCTACTGCGCCTCGGGCCTCGACGCGATCAGGTTCGCGGCCAACAACGTGGTCGTCGGCCAGGGCGACGTCTACGTCGCGGCGGGGGTGGAGTTCGTCTCGCGCTTCAACGAGCGCTCGGAGGCCGCCGGCGGCGCCGATCAGAACGAGCAGCTCCAGGGTCGGAACGGACACCCCGACGCCTACATCGCGATGGGCCTGACCGCCGAGAACGTCGCGCAGAAGTACGGCGTGACGCGCGAGCAGCAGGATGAGTACGCCCAGCGCTCCCAGGAGCGCGCGGTCGCCGCGCAGGAGGACGGCTCGTTCGACAACGAGATCGTCCCCGTCACCCTGCCCGACGGCACGCGGGTCGCCAGGGACGACGGCCCACGGGCGAGCTCGTCGGTCGAGAAGCTCAGCGTGCTCGAGCCCGCGTTCCGCGAGAACGGCACGGTGACCGCCGGCAACTCGTGCCCGCTGAACGACGGCGCGGCCGCTGCGCTCGTCATGTCCGCCGGGAAGGCGCAGGAGCTCGGCCTCGAGCCGCGTGCCCGGATCGTGACCGCCGCGACGTGGGGCAACGAGCCCGAGTACATGGGCGTGGCCCCGATCGGCGCGGTCAAGAAGGCGCTCGCGCGTGCGTCGATGTCGATGTCCGACATCGACGTCGTCGAGCTCAACGAGGCCTTCGCGGCCCAGGTCATCCCGATCGCCGCGGAGACGGGAATGGACTACGACAAGCTCAACCCGCGCGGCGGGGCGATCGCCCTCGGCCACCCGTTCGGCATGACCGGGGTGCGGATGATGACCACGCTGCTCAACGATCTCGAGCTCCGCGACGGGCACTTCGGCCTGGAGACGATGTGCGTCGCCGGCGGCCAGGGCGAGGCGATGATCGTGGAGCGCCTCCGGTAAGTAGGGGCCGCGGCGACCGCCGCTTCTCGGGTGCGGAGACCGCTTCGGTCGCCGCTGCAGTTACCTGCGCATCCCGAAGTCCGTCGTCCACGTCCCACCGCCGACGCCGGTGGGCGTGCCCGGCGCGACGCCGATGCCGATCTCGCGGAACGCCCCGGTGAGGATGTGCCCCCGGTGGGACGGGGAGCGCATCCACATGTCGACGATGGAGGATGGGGTGGCGATCCGACCGCCGCCCCAGGCGAGGTTCTCGCCGACCCGCCAGACGCGAGCGGGCGCGGTGTAGGGCCGCAGGCGGCTCAGGAAGGCGCCGTGCGCGAAGAAGCGCTCGCGGACCATGTCGCGCGAGTGTCGCGCCGCCGGACGGGCGAGGACCCCGGAGGCGCGCAGGGGTCGCAGGCCGTGATGGGCCCGCTGGACGTTGAGCAGGCACAGCGTCGCGCGGGCGGCACCCAGGACGTGGGCGGCGTCGAGGTGGCGATTGGCCCCCGAGCACACCGCCGAGGCGGAGGCGGGCGCGGCGAAGGCGAGGGCGAGGACGGAGAGGATGAGCGCGGGCAGGGCGCGACGGGCGAGCATGTCGGGAGCATCGGCCCCGTCGGCCGCCCCACCTCAATCCGCGCCCCGAGACGTGGACGTCCGTATGAGTCGTTACCTCGGCGCCATGCGCAGCGCCCCGTCGAGCCGGATCGTCTCCCCGTTGAGCATCGGGTTCTCGACGATGTGCAGCGCCAGGGCGGCGTACTCCTCGGGCCGTCCGAGGCGCGTGGGGAAGGGGATCGTCTCGCCGAGCGCCCGGCGCTGGGGCTCGGGCAGCGCGGCGAGCAGCGGGGTGTCGAACAGGCCGGGGGCGATCGTGTTCACGCGGATCCCGAGCTGCGCGAGGTCGCGCGCCGCGGGCAGGGTCATCCCCACCACGCCGCCCTTGGAGGCCGAGTAGGCGAGCTGCCCGATCTGCCCGTCGAAGGCCGCCACCGAGGCGGTCGAGACGTGAACGCCGCGCGCCCCGTCCGCGAGCGGCTCGGAGCGCGCGATCGCCGTTCCCGCGAGCCGCAGGAGGTTGAAGGTTCCGATGAGGTTCACCCGCACGACGGTCTCGAAGGGCATGAGGGGGTGCGGCCCGTGCCGGGGGTGGACCGTGCGCGTCGCCCAGCCGATCCCGGCACAGGCGAAGGAGAGCCTCAGCTCGCCCGCCGCGTCGACCGCGGCCTGCACCTGCGCCTCGTCGGTGACGTCGCAGGAGACGAAGCTCGCCCGCTCCCCGAGCTCGGCCGCGAGCGCCGCGCCCCTCTCCGCGTTGGTGTCGGCGATGATCACGTGGGCGCCGCGCTCATGGAGCGCGCGCACGGTCGCCTCCCCGAGCCCGGAGGCCCCGCCGGAGACGATCGCCCCCGCGCCCTCGACCCTCATGCGGCGCGGGACCGCAGCGGCTCGGCGAGGTGCAGCCCGTAGAGGCCCTCGGGGTCCGTCCAGGTCGCGGCGCGGCGCAGGCCCGCGGCCTCCAGGTCGGCCTCCACCCGCTCGAGCGTGAACTTGCACGAGATCTCCGTGCGGATCTCCTCGCCCGCGGCGAACGCGACCCGCAGGTCGAGCGCCCGGACGTGGACGACCATCGCCCGCTCGGCGCGCAGCCGCATCTCGACCCACTCGTGGCGTGGGTCCCAGAAGGCGACGTGGGCGAACGCCTCGGGGCGGAAGTCGGCGTCGAGCTCTGCGTTGACCACGTGGAGCACGTTGCGGTTGAACCGGGCCGTGACCCCCGCGGCGTCGTCGTAGGCCGCCTCCAGCACCCGCGGCTCCTTGACGAGATCGGTGCCGAGCAGGAGGGCATCGCCCGGCGCGAGCAGCGCGGCGATCTCCCGCAGCAGCCAGCGCCGCGAGCCCGGCGGGAAGTTGCCGATCGTCCCGCCCAGGAACGCGACGAGCCGCGCACCGCACCGCGGCCCGATCCGGCCGAGGTCGTGCTCGAAGTCGCCGACCACCCCCTGGACCTCGAGGTTCGGGAACTCTCCGGCGAGCGCCTCGGCGGCCCCCCGCAGCGCGCTGTCGGAGACGTCGAGGGGCACGTAGCGTGCGTAGTCCCCCCCGGCCAGGAGCACGCGTGCCTTGTCGGCCGCGCCCGAGCCGAGCTCGACGAGCTCCCGCGCCCCCGTCCGCGCGGCGATGTCCTCGGCGCGCGCCGCGAGGATCACCTCCTCGCAGCGGGTGGGGTAGTACTCGGGCTGCACGCAGATCTCCTCGAAGAGCTCCGAGCCGCGGGTGTCGTAGAAGTGCTTGGGCGGCAGCTCCTTGAAGGGCTTGGTGAGCCCGTCGAGCACATCGCGCGCAAGCGTCCGCTCCCGGGTGACGGTGCTCATGGGTCCCTCGCAATCCGGAGGCCGGAGAAGATCTGACGCCGCGCCGGGAGGTCCCAGTTGCGGTGGGTCGGGGTGGCGACGCGCGCCGCGGTGGCCCACGACCCGCCGCGCAGCACCTTGTGGGTGGGGCCGAAGAAGGGCTCGGAGTACTGGCGGTAGGGGTCGGCCACGAAGCCGGGATAGCCGCGGAAGTCCGAGGAAGTCCACTCCCAGACGTCGCCCAGGAGGCCCAGGCAGCCCGAGGGCGCGGCGGCGCGGGAGGGAAGCGTGCCCAGGGCGTCCCCGTCGAGGTTGGCGCCGCTGGTCTGAGCACCGAGGGCGGCCCGCTCCCACTCGGACTCGGAGGGGAGCCGGGCGCCGTGCGCGCGGGCGAAGGCGTCGGCCTCGAACCACGAGAGGTGGACGACGGGGCGGTGCGGTTCGAGGGGTACGAGGCCTTCGCCGGCGCGCCATTCCCGCCCGTCGTCGGTCCACTCTCCCGGAGCCGAGATGTCGTACTCCTCCTTCCAGGCCCAGCCCTCGTCGCTCCACCACTCCCGACGCACGTAGCCGCCGCCCTCGGCGAAGTGCCTCCACGTCGCGTTGGTGATGGGCGCGCGGGCGATGGAGAAGGGCGCGAGCTCGATCCGATGGCGCGGGCGCTCGTTGTCGTACGCGAAGCCCTCGGGGTCGGCGCCGAGGGTGGCCGGCCCGCCGGGCACCTCGACCCATTCGCAGTCCGCGCCGGCTGCCGCGGGGGCGTCGTCGTCGGGGGTGGGCGCGGGCAGGAACCCCGGGTCGAGGTGGGCGAGCTCGATGGTCTGGAGCATCGTCTCCACGTGCTGCCGCTCGTGGCGCAGCACGAGCTCGAGCAGCTCGGCGGAGCGCTCCCGGGGCGCGCGGGATCCTCCTCCCACGGCCTCCCGGGCGCGATCGCGCACCTGCTCGAGGTAGCCGACCGACTCGTGCGCGCCGAGCAGGCGCATCTCGCCGCGGACGGCCCGCGGGGTCTCGAAGGCGTCGTAGGCCCGGGCGAGCTCGGGGCGGAGGAGGGGCAGGCCGCCGAGGCGGCGGGAGAGCCACAGATCCTCGAAGGCGGCGATGTGGCCGAGGTCCCACGCGAGCGGGCTCATGATGGGCGAGTGCAGTGCCTCGAGCGTGGGGGCGTCGATCCGCTCGACGAGGGCCAGCGTGCGGGCCCGCGTGTCCTCCAGCTCTGCGAGCAGGGGCCCCATCGCCCGAACGTTACCCCGCAACCCTTGCCAGAGCGTGACGCAGGTAGAGCGAGCCGGCGCGCTCGAGCACCCAGCGCAGCTCGAGCGGGGCGGGAATGGCGAGCGGTGACCCCGCGGTGAGCCCCGGTGTGCCCCCGCCCCCGGCCAGGAGCGGCGCGACGGTGAGAAAGAGCTCGTCGACGAGCCCCGCCGCGGTGAGCGCGGCCAGCAGCGTCGGCCCGCCCTCGCACAGGACGGAGCGGACCCCGTGCTCCGAGCGCAGGTGGGCGAGGGCGCGGGCCGGGTCCGCGTCTCCGACCACCTCCACGCGGGCGCGGGCCCCGGGGTCCAGGCTGACGTCCGCCCCCGCGTAGACCACGAGGGTCGAGTGCTCGTCGGCGAGCAGCGGGATCCCCGCGGGCAGCACCCCCGAGCGCGTGACGGTGACCCCGAGAGGGTCGGGCGCGCGG
>JBBSGJ010000060.1:0-12064 GCA_038254195.1 Solirubrobacterales bacterium | reverse complement strand
GCGGCGGCTACCGCTACCACGGCCACGTCAAGGCCTTCGCCGAGGCCGCCCGCGAGGGCGGGCTCGCCTTCTAGAGTCAGGGGTTCGTCATGGCCGCTTCCAACCCCACCCGGGACCGCTCGGTCTCGCCCGCCGGGCTCGACCTCCAGGAGCGCGTCGTCGAGATCAACCGCGTCGCGAAGGTCGTCAAGGGCGGCCGTCGCTTCTCCTTCACCGCCCTCGTGGTGGTGGGGGACGAGCGCGACGTCGTCGGGGTCGGCTACGGGAAGGCCAACGAGGTCCCGGTGGCGATCCAGAAGGGGGTCGAGCACGCGAAGAAGAACCTCTTCCGGGTGCCGAAGCACAACTCGACCATCACCCACCAGACCGAGGGGATCTTCGGCTCGGGCCGCGTGTTCATGAAGCCCGCCTCACCCGGTACCGGCGTCATCGCCGGCGGCGGGGTGCGGGCGGTGCTCGAGCTCGCCGGGATCCACGACATCCTCTCGAAGTCGCTCGGGTCGCAGAACCCCATCAACCTCGTCAAGGCGACGGTCGCCGGTCTCCAGGGCCTGCGCACCCCCCGCGAGGTCGCGGAGCTGCGCGGGCTGTCGATCAACCACGTGCTCGGGCTCGCCGAGCACGGCGCGGAGGAGCAGGCCGCCGAGTCCATCCCCGCCGCCGCGACGAACGGCGCCGCGCCCGCGGAGGAGCCCACGCCCGCATGAGGATCACGCAGGTGAAGTCCTCGATCGGCTCCGACCAGCGCCAGCTCGACACGCTGCGCTCCCTCGGGCTGCGCGGGATCGGCAAGTCCGCCGAGCACGAGGACTCCCCGCAGCTCCGGGGCATGGTCCATGCCGTTCGCCATCTGGTGAAGACCGATGGCTGAGCTCCCGCACACCGAGGAGCTCAAGGGCCTCCACAACCTCCGGCCCGCCAAGGGCTCGCGCAAGGCGCGCAAGCGCGTCGGTCGCGGCGAGGGCTCGGGGCTCGGCAAGACGGCGGGCCGCGGGCAGAAGGGCTACGGCTCGCGCTCGGGCGCCAAGGACCGCGCCCGCTTCGAGGGCGGCCAGAACCCGATCCACATGCGGATGCGCAAGCTGCGCGGCCCGAACAAGAAGATGTCGATGCCGTTCGAGCCGTTCCGGACGCACACGCAGCCCGTGAACCTCGACGACCTCGAGGCGCGCTTCGACGCCGGCGCCGAGGTCACCCCCGAGACGCTGCGGGGCAAGGGCCTCGCGGTGAAGAAGGAGGTGCCCGTCAAGGTGCTGGGGCGCGGCGAGCTCTCCAAGGCGCTCACCGTCCACGCCCACGGCTTCTCCGCTTCGGCCCGCCAGGCCATCGCGGCCGCCGGCGGGACCTGTCAGGACCTCTAGGAGAGCCCTTCGCCATGGCCGCGACGATCTTCAAGGCCTTCACGATTCCGGAGATCCGGAAGAAGCTCATGGTCACCTTCGGGCTCCTGGCGATCTACTCGCTGGGCTCGCGGATCCCCGCGCCCGGCATCAACGAGCAGGCCGCGAAGTCGCTCCAGCAGAACCTGAGCGGCAACAACATCCTCGGGTTCCTGAACCTGTTCTCGGGCGGCGGCCTCTCCCGCGTGGCGCTCTTCGCGCTCGGGATCATGCCCTACATCACGGCCTCGATCATCCTGCAGCTCCTCACGGTGGTCGTGCCCTCGCTGGAGAAGCTCCAGAAGGAGGGCGAGGTCGGGACCGCCAAGATCACGCAGTACACGCGCTACCTGACGGTGGGCCTCGCCTTCGCGCAGTCCATCGGCTACGTCTTCCTGTTCAAGTCGCTCTCGAGCGCGGCCGGCCAGCAGATCATCACGCACTTCACGCTGCCGCGGGTGTTCCTCATCGTCGTCTCGCTGACCGCGGGGACGATCCTGCTCATGTGGATCGGCGAGCTCATCACCCAACGCGGGATCGGCAACGGGATCTCCCTGCTCATCTTCGCCTCGATCGTCCAGCGACTACCGAACGGCGTGCAGGCGTGGGCGACGAACTCCGACCAGGTCTTCAAGGTGATGATGCCGTTCCTCGCCCTGGCGGTGATCGCCTCGATCGTCTTCGTCCAGGAGGGCCAGCGCCGGATCCCCGTGCAGTACGCCAAGCGGGTGATCGGCCGCCGGATGAGCCAGGGCGGCCAGACCTACCTGCCGCTGCGCGTGAACATGGCGGGGGTCATCCCGGTCATCTTCGCCGCGTCGATCATGGCCTTCCCGCCCACGGTCGGCCAGCTCGTCAACCAGCCCTGGGCCCGGAGCATCTCGAACTTCTTCAACCCGCAGGGATGGAAGTACGTCGCGGGGGAGACGATCTTCATCATCGTCTTCACGTACTTCTACACGGCGGTGACGTTCAACCCCGTCGACCAGGCGGACAACCTGAAGAAGTACGGGGGCTTCGTCCCGGGGGTGAGACCGGGGCGGCCGACCGCCGAGTTCCTCGACCGCATCCTGGCCCGGCTGACCTTCCCGGGCGCCATCTTCCTCGCGGCGGTGGCGGCCTTCCCGACGATCCTCATCAACCAGACCTCGGCGAACTTCTTCTTCGGGGGGACGTCGATCCTCATCGTGATCGGCGTGGCGCTGGACACCATGAAGCAGCTCGAGGCCCAGCTCATGATGCGCAACTACGAGGGGTATCTCAAACGCTGAGCGGCCGCTGAGCGGCTGAGGCGCTTAGTATCCGGCCCGTGCCAATCGCTACAGGCGTCCATAAGCTGGGCCCCGGGGACGCAGTGCTCCGGGTCAAGACCTACCGGCAGGGGGTTGCCGCCAAGGTGGGCCACGACCTCGTCATCGAGGTGACGAGCTGGGAGGCGACCCTCGAGGTCGGCGAGGATCCGACCCAATCGACGGTGGTGCTCACGGTCGATCCCGGATCCTTCGAGATCCGTGAGGGCACCGGGGGCATGAAGCCGCTCACCGACAAGGACCGCGCGGACATCGGCAAGAACATGAACGACAAGGTGCTGCGGGGCAAGCCGATCGCCTTCCGCTCCACGAGCGTGGAGGCGGCCGGGGGCGATGGCTCGCTCGTCGTGCACGGTGACCTCGAGCTCGCGGAGGCGACGCGGCCGGCGAGCTTCCCGCTCGCGGTCGGCGCCGACGGCCGGGTCACCGGCAAGACCGAGCTGACCCAGAGCGAGTGGGGGATCAAGCCCTACTCGGGGCTGATGGGCGCGCTGAAGGTCCGCGACAGCGTGGAAGTGGAGATCGAGGGGCAGCTGCCGGGCTGAGCCGGGCTCAGCCCGGGCGCTCGGGCTCTTGCCGGGGCCTGGTGGGCGGCCTCCGCGCGAACATGTCGGCGACACCGATCCCGCGGGCGCGGGCGTCCTCGTCCCACTGGTCCCAGGGCAGCTCGACGGCGTCGCGCTCGTCCTTGTACGCGTCGGTCGGCTCGAAGGCGAAGAGCTGGGGGTCCTTCCCGAAGAAGCGCGCGAGGCGGAAGCAGTAGGCGCAGAGTCCGTCCCTCGCGGCTGACTTCATGCACCCGCGCCGTGCGCACCGGGGACCGATGTACGTGATCGGCATCCTTTGAGCGAGAGTAATCCCCCGAGGGGTCGGATACCACCCCGGACTGGGGAGAAGGCGAGGAAGTAGACCCGGTCTGCCCGCCCGCTCGGCCCGCTAGGGTTGCGCGCCGTGAGAGGAGCGCTCGCCATCGCGGTGGGGTCGCTGGTCGCGCTGCTCGCGGCCGCGCCCGCGCGTGCGGGCTGCGGCGGTCCCGTGCGCGCGTACGCGGAGAAGCGCCACCCGCGCCCCCCGCTCGTCCTCGGCGACTCCACGCTGATCTACGCCACCCCGCGCCTGGCCCGGCTCGGCCTCGACGCCGACGCGCAGGGCTGCCGGCAGTTCGGCCAGGGCATGCTCCTCCTCCGCGCCCGCAAGCGCGCCGGGACGCTGCCGCGGGTCGTGGTCATGACGCTGGGCGCGAACGCGACCGTCCCGGGGCGCGACCTCGGCTGGGCGTGGCACCTCGTCGGGCCCCGGCGCAAGCTCGTGCTCGTGACCCCGCTCGAGACCGGCGGGGTCGAGTCCTCCGACGCCGCCCACGAGCGCCGGGAGGCGCGCCGGCGACCGGGCCGCATCGTCCTCCTGGACTGGGCGCGCTACTCGCGCGGCCATCCGGGCTGGTTCGCCTCGGACGGGCTTCACCTGACCTTCACGGGGGCGGCCGCCCAGGCGCGCTTCATCGCCCGCGGCGTGCGGCGGGGGGCGCGATAGCGTTGCGCGCTTGGGAGAACTGAACGTGATCTTCCTTGGACCTCCCGGCGCCGGCAAGGGCACCCAGGCCACCCGCCTGGCCAAGGACTTCAGCCTGCCCTACATCGCCACGGGCGACATGCTCCGCGCCGCCGTGAAGGAGGGCTCGGAGCTCGGCCGGGCCGCCAGGGAGCACATGGATGCCGGGCGCCTCGTTCCCGACGAGCTCATCCTGGCGATGATCGCGGAGCGCCTCGAGGCCGAGGAGACGGCCCACGGCTTCATCCTCGACGGCTTCCCGCGCAACCCGGCCCAGGCCGACGCGCTCGGCGATACGGTGGACCGGTCGGAGCGCCGCCTCGCCGTCGTCCTGCTCATCGAGGCCCCCGACGACGTGCTCGTCCGCCGCATCTCGGGCCGGCGCGTGTGCGTGAAGAACGACCACACGTACCACGTGGACACCGATCCGCCCAAGCACGAGGGCATGTGCGACCAGGACGGCTCGCGCCTCGTCCAGCGCGACGACGACAAGCCCGAGACGGTGCGCGCCCGCCTGGAGACCTACCACGAGCAGACCGAGCCGCTCGTCGACTACTACGAGCAACGCGGGCTGCTGCGGCGCTTCGACGGCACGCGCACCCCCGCCGACGTCGGCGACCGCATCCGGGCGACCGTCGCCACGCTGCGCTTCGAGGAGGCGCTGTGATCGTCCGCAAGAGCCCCGAGGAGATCGAGCGCATGGCCGCCGCGGGCGACGTCCTCGTGCGCTGCATGGCGCTTCTGGAGAACAAGATCCGGCCCGGGGTCACCACGGGTGACCTCGACCGCGCGGCGGAGAAGTTCATCCGCTCCCAGGGCGGCGAGCCCGCCTTCAAGGGCTACCGCGGCTTCCCCGGCTCCATCTGTGCCTCGCCGAACTCCATGATCGTCCACGGGATCCCGGGCTCCTACGCGCTGGACCGGGGCGACATCCTCTCCGTGGACATCGGGGTGATCCTCGACGGCTGGGTGGCCGACGCCGCCCGCACCTTCTCGGTGGGGACGATCTCGCCGGTGGCCCGCAAGCTGCTCGCGGTCACGGAGGCATCGTTACACGCGGGCGTGGAGCAGGTCCGGTTGGGCAGCCGCCTCTCGGACTACTGCCAGGCCGTGCAGGCCGTGGTGGAGGAGGCGGGCTTCTCCGTGGTGCGCTCCCTCGTGGGCCACGGGATCGGGCGCTCGATGCACGAGGACCCGCAGATCCCGAACTACGGGATCCCCCAGCCCAACCCGGTGCTCGAGGAGGGGATGGTCCTCGCGCTCGAGCCCATGGTCAACGCCGGCCGTCACGCCGTGCGGATGGGCGACGACCACTGGGCCATCTACGCCCAGGACGGCTCCCTGGCCGCCCACTTCGAGTTCACGGTCGCCGTCACCGCGGAGGGCCCCCGGATCCTCACTCCGTGGCACGAGGCGGGGCGCAACCGCGCGGCGGCTTGAGACCCCATCTCGGGCTCTGAGCCGTTGCTACCATGGGCGGTCGCGCTCGGGGCGCTCTGCTCCCCATGTTGCGCGAGAGATCCTCGACCCGAAAGGGAACATGAAGGTACGGCCTTCGGTCAAGCCGATGTGCGAGAAGTGCAAGATCATCCGCCGCCACGGGGCGGTTCTCGTGATCTGCCCGAACCCGCGCCACAAGCAGCGGCAGGGGTAGCCCCATGGCACGTATCGCCGGCATCAACATCCCCCTGAACAAGCGCGTCGAGATCGGGTTGACGTACATCTACGGCATCGGCCAGCCCACCTCGCACAGGATGCTCTCCGATCTGAGCATCTCCCCGGACACGTACGTCCGGGATCTCACCGAGGATGAGATCTCGCGCCTGCGCGACCGCATCGACGATGGGATCATCGTCGAGGGCGACCTGCGCCGCGAGCGCTCCCAGGCGGTCAAGCGCCTCATGGAGATCGGCTGCTACCGCGGCATGCGCCACCGCCGCGGGCTCCCCGTCCGCGGGCAGAACACGAAGACCAACGCCCGCACGCGCAAGGGGCCGAAGCGCATGTCCGTGGCCGGCAAGAAGAAGGCGGGGAAGAAGTAGCCCGTGCCTGCTCCCAAGCGCCCCCAGCGCGGCCGTCGCCGCGTCCGCAAGAACGTCCCCGTCGGCCAGGCGCACATCAAGACCTCGTTCAACAACACGATCGTCTCCCTCACCGACCGCGAAGGCAACGTCATCGCGTGGGAGTCGGCGGGCGGCGCGGGCTTCAAGGGCTCGCGCAAGTCCACTCCCTTCGCGGCGCAGGTCACCGCCGACGCGGCGGCCCGCAAGGGCCTCGAGCACGGCCTGCAGAAGGTCGAGTGCTACGTGAAGGGCCCGGGCTCGGGTCGCGAGACCGCGATCCGCTCCCTGCAGGCCGCCGGCCTCGAGGTCACGGGCGTGCGCGACGTCACGCCCCAGGCGCACAACGGTTGCCGCCCCCGCAAGCGGCGGAGGGTGTAGCTCCATGGCACGCGATACGTCTCCCCAGTGCAAGCAGTGCCGCCGGGAAGGGCAGAAGCTCTTCCTCAAGGGCGAGCGCTGCCTCACCGACAAGTGCGGCGTCGAGCGCCGGGGCTACCCGCCGGGCGATCACGGCCGCGGGCGCCAGAAGCAGTCCGAGTACCGGGTCCAGTTGCGCGAGAAGCAAAAGGCGCGGCGGTACTACGGGGTGCTCGAGAAGCAGTTCCGCGCCTACTACGAGAAGGCGTCGCGCCAGCCCGGGATCACGGGGGAGAACCTCCTGCGGATGCTCGAGGTCCGGTTCGACAACGTGCTCGTGCGCCTTGGCTTCGCCGCCTCGCGCCGTCAGGCCCGTCAGCTCATCCGCCACGGGCACTGGATGGTCAACGGTCGTCGTGTCGACATCCCCTCCTATCAGGTGCGCGAGGGCGACGTGATCTCCGTCAAGGCGGAGTCGACCGCCAAGCAGCTCATCGCCGACGCGACCGAGCTCACGGGCCAGGTGCCCGCCTGGCTGCAGGCCGACCACGACGGGCTGACGGCGAAGGTGCTCCGCGCCCCGGAGCGCCGCGAGGTCGCCGCGCCCGTGGTGGAGCAGCTCATCGTCGAGCTCTACTCCAAGTAGTCCCCGCTTCCCCGCGCGCCCGGCTCGTCCGGAGCGCGTGCCCGACACGCCCCCCGCTGATCAAGGACGTCCATGCTCGACCTCCAGACCCCCCAGATGCAGATCGAGAGCCTCGGTGTGAACCGCGACGCGGTGACGATCGAGCCCCTCGAGCGTGGCTTCGGCTACACCTACGGCAACTCGCTGCGGCGCGTGCTCCTGTCCTTCCTCGAGGGCGCCGCGGTGACCTCGGTGCGGATCGAGGGCGTCGCGCACGAGTTCTCCACGATCGAGGGGATCAAGGAGGACGTCACCGACATCATCCTGAACCTCAAGGGCGTGGTGTGCCGGATGCACTCCGACGCCGGTGAGGTGGAGGCCCCGCTGGTGGCCTCGGGGCCCGGCGAGGTCACCGCGCGCGACATCGACCTGCCCTCGGGGGTGGAGGTCCTCAACCCCGACATCCACATCGCGACCCTCGAGCAGGGCACGCGGCTCGAGGTCTACCTGACGATCGGCAAGGGCCGCGGCTACGTGCCCGCCGAGGACAACAAGACGCCCGACCAGCCCATCGGCGTCATCCCCATCGACTCGATCTTCTCGCCCGTGCGGCGCGTGGCCTACAACGTCGAGCCCGCGCGCGTGGGGCAGCGCACGGACTACGACAAGCTCGTGCTCGACATCGAGACGAACGGCGCGATCGATCCCCAGGGCGCGCTGCGCGAGGCGGCCGAGCTGCTCATCGGCCAGCTCGCGATCTTCTCCGACGCCGACCGGATCGCCGAGCTGCGCGACATCAACACGGCCGGGGTGCTCGACGGCGGCGGCTTCGGTGGCGGCGCCGCCGCGGGCGCCGCTCAGGGCCGCTCGCCCAACGCGATGGACGACATCCTCATCGAGGAGCTCGAGCTCGGCGTGCGGTCCTACAACTGCCTCAAGCGGGCCGGGATCCAGACGGTCGGCGACCTCGTCGCGAAGTCCGAGGCCGAGCTCAACGCCATCCCGAACTTCGGCAAGAAGTCGATCGACGAGGTCGTGGAGACGCTCCACGCCCGCGGTCTGGACCTCCGCGAGGACTGATGCGCCACCAGCGCAACCGCCACCAGCTCTCCCGGTCGTCCTCGCACCGCAAGGCGCTCCTGGCCAACCTGTGCCGGGAGATCATCGAGCACGAGCGGATCAAGACGACCCACGTGAAGGCGAAGGCCGTGCGGCCGGAGATCGAGCAGCTCATCACGCTGGCCAAGCGGGGCGACCTCCACGCCCGCCGCCAGGCGCTGTCGACCCTCGGGCACGACAAGTCGATCGTCTACAAGCTCTTCGACGAGGTCGCCCCGCGCTACGTGGCCCGCTCCGGCGGCTACACCCGGATCCTCAAGCTCGGCCCGCGCCACTCCGACGCGACCGAGATGGCCTTCATCGAGCTGGTCTGAGCGTGGCCGCCGAGAAGGACATCGTCACCGGCGTCGACTTCGTCGCCCTGCCCACGCGGGACCTCGCGGCCGCGGTGCGCTTCTACGGGGAGATCCTCGGGCTCCGTCGCTCGGCGTACGAGCCGGAGAGCAACTTCGCCGAGTTCGAGACGGGGACGGTGACGTTCAGCGTGATCGTCCCCGAGAAGATGGGCCTGCCCTACCAGCCGAATCCGACCCACATCGCGCTGCACGTGGAGGACGTCGCATCGGCCCGGGCCACGCTCGAGGAGCGCGGAGTGGAGTTCGGAGGAGACAGCTTCGACACCGGGGTCTGCCACATGGCGTTCTTCTCGGACCCGGACGGGAACGCGCTGATGCTCCACCACCGCTACGCGCCCCGCATCCCCGAGGGCTGACTTCTCGCACATCGGCGTGACCGCTCGGCTCGACCTCGAGTACGACGGGACGCGCTTCTCGGGCTGGGCACGACAGCCCGGGAAGCGGACGGTGCAGGGAGTGGTCGAGGAGGCGGTGGGGACACTCGCGCGCCGGCCGCTGACGGTGGTCTGCGCCGGGCGTACGGACGCCGGCGTCCACGCCTGGCGTCAGACCGCGTCGCACGCGGGTGCGCCGCTTCCGGTACGCGCGCTCAACGCGCTGCTGCCGGCCGACGTCGCGGTGCTCTCGTCGTCGGCGGTCATGGACGGCTGGAACGCGCGGGGGGCGGCGACCTCGCGGGCCTACCGCTACCGGCTGCTCACGCGCGCGGAGCGCTCGGCGTGGGAGGGGGGGCGCGCGCTCTGGCACCCGCGGCCGCTCGATCGGGACGCCCTGCACGCCTGCGCGGCGGTCCTGCCCGGCCAGCACGACTTCACCGCCTTCACCCCGACGGACACCGCGCACGTCTTCTTCGCGCGCACGGTGCTCGTGGCGCGCTGGGAGGAGCGGGAGGGCGGGCGGCTCGAGTTCTCGATCGAGGCCGACGCCTTTCTGCGGGGCATGATCCGGGTGCTCGTGGGGACGATGCTCGAGTGTGGGCGCGGTGCGCGGTCAGTGGAGGACTTCGTCGCGCTGCTCGCGGGCGCTCCCCGCTCTGCCGCCGGCGTCACCGCGCCCGCCCACGGGCTGTTCCTCGTGGGCGCGGGCTACGGGGCGCCCGTGCTCTGAGTCAGGGCACCGAGACGCCGAGCTCGGCCGGGAGCGCCCGTCGCCCGTGCTCGGTGACGAGCACGGACCGCCCGCGCGGAAGGCGCTCGAGCCAGCCGAGCGCGAGCAGCCGGTCGGATAGGGCACGACCGACGCCGCCCGACAGGTGGTGGGCCTGCTCGGTCCAGTCGACGCAGTAGCCGAGCGGCAGCTCGCCGTCGCCGTCCGGGGCGGGGAGCGCGACGCCGAGGGCGGCGAGGCGATCGTGCCCGGGCGCGGTGAGCCGGTAATGGACGTCTCGCCCGGGCGCCGACAGACGGTCACGGCGGGAGGAGGCGTGGTGGTGGCGTCCGTCTCCCCCGGCGACGAGGCCGCGGTCGATCAGGGCGCGGAAGACGGCCACGCCGAGGCGGCCGGCGTCGCGGGCGCGAGCCGCGCGAGGGTCTCGATGAGCGCCCCCACCTCCGGGCCCGCGAGGGCGTAGTAGCGATGGCGGCCCTGCGGGCGGACGGTGAGCAGGCCGGTGTCGAGGAGCCGGGCGAGGTGGGCGCTCGCGGTCGAGGGCGCGACCCCCGCCTCGGCGGCGAGGACGCTGGCCGGGAGCGCGCGCCCGTCCCCCAGGGCGAGCAGGATGCGGGCGCGTGCGGGCTCGCCGAGGACCGCGCCGAGGGCGGCGAGGTCGGCGTCCCCCGTGAGGTGCTCGGCCGCGGGCACGAGCCCCATGGTGCCCCATCGACACTTCGGGGACGGGCGAAGTGATCGGGCCGTCGTCGCGGCGGGTGTTTCCCCACTGACGCTTCGGTCCCCGGCGAAGGATTTCCGGACCATCCTCGACGGGATGCTCTCGTCCGCCCGCTCGGGCCGCGACCCCTCGTCCTCGCCGGCGCGGGCGTGATGACGGTGGCGGGGCTGCCCGCGGCACTGTCGCCGACCCTGGGTGCGCCCTCCACGCTCGGAGCCGGTCTTCCGGCCGTGGCCGGCGCGGTCGTGCTCAGCCTGCGCGCGAGATCTCGTTGAACGAGCGGACGCTCCAGGCGTCGCCCGCCACGACGAGGCGGGAGATCGAGCCGTTGTCGGCGTCGACGAACGCGAAGGGGCGCGACCCGGAGGCGCGGGCCAGCAGCGCGCCGATGACGCCGCCGTGGACGACGACGGCGACGGTCTCGTCGGGGTGGCGGTCGGCGATCCGGGACAGGGCGGCGGTGGTGCGGGCGGTGAAGGTGGCGACGGACTCGGCGCCGGGGATCACCGCCCACTCCTCCTCGGCGAGCATGCGCGCGATCAGCGGATCGCCCTCGGCGACGCGGATGCGGAACTCACCGCCCTCCCAGTCGCCGAGGGAGACCTCCTCGAGGCCGGGCTCGACGCGCGCCTCCATCCCGAGCCGGGCCAGGAGCGGCGCGGCGGTCTGGTGCGTGCGCCGCAGAGCGGTGACGTAGATCGCGGCGAGGTTCTCGCCGGACAGGGTCGCGGCGGCCCGCTCGGCCTGCTCGTGCCCGGTGGGGGCGAGGTCCGGATCCCCCTGGCCCTCCCACAGCTCGTGCTTCTCGCCCGCCCGCGCGGCCTCGGACTCACCGTGGCGGACGAGGATGACCTCGCAGGCGCCCGGCGGGACTTCGAATCGGTTCTGGCGGTATTCCTTGGCCACGGCGCGGCAGGCTAGGGGAGATGGTTCGCTGGCTCGTGGACGGCAACAACGTGATGGGCTCGCGGCCCGACGGCTGGTGGCGTGACCGCCCGGGAGCGCAGCGGCGGCTGCTCGAGCAGATCGAGCTCTGGGCTGAGGCCGAGGGCGCGGAGGTGGCGGTGGTGTTCGACGGCGCAGCGCAGGAGGTCGAGGGCGGCGGGGTGGACGTGGCGTGGGCCGCGCGACGGGGGCGCGACGCGGCGGACGACGTGATCGCCGCCCGGGCGGCGGCGGATCCGCACGGATTGCGGGTAGTCACCTCGGATGCCGGGCTGGCGGCGCGGGTGCGGGCCGCCGGCGCCGAGGTGGAGGGCGCGGGCGCGTTCCTGCGACGGCTGGTGGCGTGACCGCCCGGGAGCGCAGCGGCGGCTGCTCGCGCGGATCGAGCTCTGGGCCGAGGCCGAGGGCGCCGATGTCGCGGTGGTGTTCGACGGCACTGCGCTGGAGGTCGAGGGCGGCGGGGTGGACGTGGCGTGGGCGGCGCGACGGGGGCGCTACGCGGCGGAGGACGTGATGGCCGCCCGGGCGGCG
>JBBSGJ010000059.1:0-12115 GCA_038254195.1 Solirubrobacterales bacterium | reverse complement strand
CGAGCGCAAGCAGGTCGTGCACAGTGGTGCCCATGGGAAAGGCGACGACCTCCTGCCCCCGGATCTCGACGGCGCGGGCCTGGCCGCCGGGCGAGCGGACGGTGGCGAGCCTCATGCGGCCACCCGCGCCTCGGGCCAGGCGTAGGTCACGCCGGTGAGCGACTCGGAGATCGCCCACAGGCGCGTCGCGTCCGCCGCGTCGCGCGCGGCGCGGGACATGCCCACGACCTTCGGGTGGCCGCGCGCCTCCCCCGGGCCGCCCGGTCCCACGTAGGTCCCGCTGGGCAGGCCGGGCGCGGTCGCGGCGAAGAGCGTGGGCAGGGCACCCATGTCGGCGGACTGGGCGAGGACCACGTTGCCGAGGCGGCCGAGGCGCTCCTTGAGCGAGGAGCCCTCCATCTGTGCCCCGCGGACCTGGAGGTTCGTGTCGGCGTAGCCCGGATGCGCGGCGACGGCGCGCAGCGAGATCCCGCGGGCGCCCGCCCGCCGCCCGAGCTCCAGCGTGAAGAGCAGGTTGGCGAGCTTGGACTGGCCGTAGGCGCGCCAGCGCTGGTAGCTCCTTTCCCCCTGCAGGTCGTCCCAGCGCATCTTCCCCATCCGGTGCGCGCCCGAGGACACGGACACGACGCGCGGGTCGTCGACCTCGAGCAGGGAGGCAAGCAGGAGCCCGGTCAGCGCGAAGTGCCCGAGGTGGTTCGTGCCGAACTGGAGTTCGAACCCGTCCTGCGTCTTGCGGTACGGGGTCGCCATGACGCCCGCGTTGTTGACGAGGAGGTCGAGCGGGCCCGTCCAGTCGCCCGCGAACGCGCGCACGGAGGCGAGGTCGGCGAGGTCGAGCGGGCGGACCTCCGGGTCCGCCCCCGCCGTCGCGTCGGAGATGCGCGTCGCCGCCGCCCGGCCCTTGTCGATGTCACGGACGGCGAGGACGACATCGGCGCCGGCCCGGGCGAGCTCCCGCGCCGCCACCCAGCCGATCCCCGAGTTCGCGCCGGTGACGACGACGCGCCGGCCGGTCTGGTCAGGGATGTCCGCAGCGGTCCAGGGCATACGGTGGAAGCTACCCCGGGGCGGGCCGAGCTAGAAGCGGAGACTCAACCACAACCCGATCGTCGCGAGCACGAGCGTGGGCGGAACGGTGAGGACGCCCAGGCGCAGGAACTGACCGAACCCCGGCTCGGCGGCCTCATCGCGCAGCACCCGGCGCCACAGGACCGTCGCCAGCGAGCCGGTGTAGGTCAGGTTGGGTCCCACCCCCAGGCCGACGAGCGCGGCGAGTATGGGCCCCGTCCCGTGCAGGGCGGGCAGGAGGATCAGCGTGGCCGGGAGGTTGTTGGCGAGGTTCGCGAGCGCGGCGGCGAGCCCGGCGACGAGGAGCAGCGCGCCGAGTCCGGCCCCCGCGGGCACGAGCGCCGCCACCTGATGGCCGAGGCCGTTGCGCTGGGCCGCGTCGACGACGACCGCGAGGCCGAGGACGAAGAGCAGGAGTCCCGGCCCGGCCGCGGCCACGAGCGCGCGCGGATCCAGCCGCACCCGCGCGGCGAGCACCACGGCGGCGAGCCCGGCCACCCACGCCGGGTCGACCCCGAGGGGCGACGCCGCTGCGAACCCGGCAAGCGCGGCCAGCACGACCACGACGGCGAAGGCCGGGGGCGGCCCCGGTGGCGGAACCTCGCGCCCCGGGCCGCGCAGGTCGGCGGCGAACATGAGCCGGAGCACTACCCACTCCACCGCGAGCGCCGCGAGCCACGGCAGCGCCATGAGCGCCCCGAAGTGGGCGAAGGAGATCCCCACCGCGGAGAACGCGAGGAGGTTGGTGAGGTTGGAGACCGGCAGCAGGAGCGAGGCCGAGTTGGCGAGGTGGCCGGCCGCGAAGACGTGCGGGGTGGTGCGCATCCGGGCCGCGGTGGCGGCGGCCACGACCGCCGGCGTGAGCAGCACGACCGTCGCGTCGAGCGAGAGCACGGCGGTGCACGCGGCGGCGGCCGCGAACGTCAGCGCGAGCAACCGGCGGGGCCGTCCGCGGGCGCCGGCCGCCAACCGATCCCCGGCCCAGGCGAAGAGTCCCGCCCGCGCGCAGCCCTCCCCGAGCACGAGCAGGCCGGCGAGCAGCGCGAGCGTCGGCGCGAGCTCCTCCCAGCGGTCACCCACGTCGCCGGAGCCCAGCGCCCCGAGCGCCACGAGCAGCGCCGCCCCGGCCAGCGCGGGCACCGCCTCGGGGATCCCCCGCGGGCGGACCACCGCCCACCCGAGGATCCCCGCCAGCAGCACGAGGGCCAGCGCCTCGGCCCCCGGGCCGGTCAACCCACCCGCTCGGCGCCCGCGTAGACGTTCACGCGCCCCGCGCGCGCGAAGCCGCCGAGGGTCAGCCTCCGGTCGCGGGCCAGCGAGACCGCCAGCGAGGTCGGCGCGCCCACCCCGACGAGGATCGGCGCGCCCGCCACGGCGGCCTTCTGCACGAGCTCGAAGGACAAACGGCCGCTCACGCACAGCACGCGGTCGTGGAAGGGCAGCCCACCGTCGAGCAGCGCGCGGCCCACCACCTTGTCCATCGCGTTGTGGCGTCCCACGTCCTCGCGGACGCTCAGCAGCTCCCCCTCCGCGGAGAACAGCCCGGTGGCGTGCAGTCCCCCCGTGCGCTCGAAGCCGGGCTGGCGGAGGCGGTCGGGCAATCCGGCCAGGAGCTCCCGGGCCACCACCGGGCCCGCCGGCAGCGGCGCGGCATGGACCGCCACCTCCTCCAGCGCCCCCTTCCCGCACACCCCGCACGAGGAGGACGTGTAGAAGCGCCGCGTACCGGGCGGGCGATCCAGCGGGCCCGCGACCTCCACCGTGTTCTGAGCGAGATCCGCGGGGAGGCCCACCGCCCGCGGCGCGGGGCCGATGAGCCCCTCGCCGTGCAGGAACCCGAGGGCGAGCTCCTCGTCATGGCCCGGGGTGCGCATGGTCACCGCGAGCGCCTCGCCGTCGACCCGGATCTCCAGCGGCTCCTCGACGGCGACCGCATCGAGGAACCCGTCGTGCTCGACGGGGATGGAGAGGCGGGCGGACACGGGAGTAGTTTCCCCCCGATGCGGGGTTTGAGCGCACGGACGGCGCTCGCGAGCGCGGCGCTGGCCGCCGTGCTCGCCAGGGAGCAGAACAAGGCGCTCGGCGTCCGGCGGGAGGAGCTCGCCCGCGCCGTGGACCGGCTCGAGGTCGAGAAGGCGCGGGTCGCCCGCTACGGCGCGTTCGGACGCCGCATCGCCACCCAGACCGAGCGCGGGGAGCTGGCGCGGACGATCGCCACCGAGCTCGCCGAGCTCTCGGGAGCGCGCGCCGCCGTCCTCTACGCCGCCGAGGAGGACGCGTGGCCGACGGTGCTCGCCGCCGTGGGAGTCGCGGACCCCCCGCCCGAGCTCCCTCACACCGGTCCCGCGGCCGGCGCGCTCGCCGCGGGCGAGTCGGTCGCGCTGCCCTCCGGCGCCCCCGGCCGCCTCCTCACCCGGACCGGCGCTGAGCTCGCCGTCCCCCTCGCTGAGCTCGCCGTCCCCCTCGTGCACGCGGGGGCGACCGTGGGCCTCCTCGTCCTCGCCTGGAGCGGCGAACAACCGGCGGGGACCCAGGACGAGCTCGCCGACCTCTTCCCCCCGGCCGCCGCGATGCTCTCCAACGTCATCGCCCTGGCCTCCACGCGCCGGCGGCCGAGCGTCATCCGCGCCGACCGGCTGAAGGACGAGTTCTTCGCCCTCGTCTCCCATGAGCTCCGCACCCCCCTGACCTCGGTCATGGGCTACCTCGAGCTCGTCCTCGACGACGAGGAGCCCCTCGCCGAGGACCACCGCCACTACCTCGAAATCGTCCAGCGCAACGCCACGCGGCTGCTGCGCCTCGTCGGCGACCTGCTCTTCGTCGCGCAGGTCGAGGCGGGGACGCTCGCCCTCGATCCCGGTCCTGTCGACCTCGCCGCGGTGACGCGCGAGGCGGTGGACGCCGCCCGCCCGCGGGCCGAGAGCCGCTCCATCGCCCTGAGCGCGGAGATCGCCGACAGCGGGCCGGTATGGGGCGACCGCGACCGCCTCGGCCAGGTGCTCGACAACCTCGTCACCAACGCGCTGAAGTTCACGCCGAGCGACGGGGCGGTCGTCGTGCGCCTCGGGCGGGAGGACGGGTGCACGGTGCTCGAGGTCGAGGACACCGGCCCCGGGATCGCTCTCGCGGACCAGGGCCGGCTCTTCGAGCGCTTCTTCCGGGCGGACTCCGCGGTGCGCCAGGCGGTGCCCGGCGTGGGCCTCGGGCTGACGATCGTCAGGGCGATCGCCGAGGCGCACGGCGGCACGGTGGAGGTGGCCTCCGCGGTGGGCGAGGGGACGACGTTCCGGGTGGAGCTGCCGGGCCGGCCTGACCGGCCGGCGGTGTAGGTCTAGGTGGAGGTCGGCAGCGCCGCCCGGGACGCCTGCTCGCGGAGGGCGCCCTCCGTGGACGGGCGGTAGCGGTAGCCGAAGCCGCGCACGGTCTCCAGCGGGGAGCGCTCGGCCACGTCCCACGCGAGCTTACGCCGCAGGTAGCCCACGTAGAGCTTGACCTGGTCGGCCGCGACGGTCTCCGCGTCGCCCCACACGAGCTCGAGGAGCTGGTCGCGGCCCAGCACCTGGTTGGGGTGGCGGACGAACGCGCCGAGGAGGCGGAACTCCAGCGGGGTGAGCTGCACCGCGTGGGGGCGCGGCTCGAGGATCTGGACCTCCCGGGAGGCGAAGTCGATCTGCACGGCGCCGTCGGCGTAGGCCTCGCGCACCTCCGGCGGGCCGGCCGAGCGGCGCAGCAGCGCCTCCACGCGCGCGAGGAGCTCCTGGCGGCCGAAGGGCTTGGTCACGTAGTCGTCGGCGCCCGCCTTGAGACCGCGCACCTTGTCGAGCTCGGCCGCGCGGGCGGTGAGCATGAGCACGGGCACGTCGGAGAGGTCGCGGATGCGCTCGAGGGCCTGCCAGCCGTCGAGCTCGGGCATCGTGACGTCGAGGACCACGAGGTCGGGATGGACCTGGTGCAGGCGGCGCAGGGCCTCGCGCCCCGAGCCGGCCTCGGTCACGTCCAGGCCGGCGCGCTCGAGCAGGAGCCGGATGAGGCCGCGGACGTCCTCCTCGTCATCCACCACGAGCACCGACGAACGTTTCACACCAAGTTCATACCAGATACCGCCGGGAGAGGAACCTCGGGGCGGCGAGGCTGCCTCCATCGCCCGGGTCCTCATCTGCGAGCCGCATCGCGAGGTGCTCCACCTCCTCGAGCGCGCGGTGTCCCGGCTCGGCCACGAGCAACTGCCCTGCCGTGGGGACTCCGAGACCGCCGAGCTTCTGCTCGTCGACACGGACGACGACCGTGCCCTGGCCTGCGGGGAGCGACTGCGCAGCGAGCGGCCTGACCTCCCCGTCGTCGCCCTCTCGATCTACCCGCCCGGCCCCGCGCCGGCGCGGCTCGACCCCGTCGCGCACCTGCTCAAGCCCTTCACCCGCGCCGAGCTCGAGCGCGCGATCGCGACGGCGCTCGCGGGCACACTCACCGGATGGCCGACCGCCTCCGCGCCTACCGCGCCAAGCGCGATCTAGAGGGGACGCCCGAGCCCGGGGGACTCGAGGGTCGCGGACCCTCGACCAGCCGCTTCGTGGTGCAGGAGCACCACGCGCGCCGCCTGCACTGGGACCTGCGCCTCGAGCACGACGGCGTGCTGGCCTCCTGGGCGGTGCCGCGCGGGATCCCCGAGCGCCCCGAGGACGACCGCCTCGCGGTCCACACCGAGGACCATCCGCTCGAGTACCTCGAGTTCTCGGGCGACATCCCCACGGGCAACTACGGCGCGGGGACCATGGGGATCTGGGACACGGGCACCTACGAGCAGCACAAGTGGCGCGAGGACGAGGTGATGGTCACCTTCCACGGCGAGCGCGTCCGCGGCCGCTACGTCCTGTTCCGCACCAAGGGGAAGGACTGGATGCTGCACCGGATGGACCCGGCCGCCGACCCCGGGGCCGAGCCGCTGCCGGAGAAGGTCGCGCCCATGCTCGCCCGGGCCGGTGAGCTCCCCCGCGACGGCGGTGCGTGGGCCTACGAGGTCAAGTGGGACGGGGTCCGCGCGCTCGTGTGGGTCGACTCAGGACAGGTGCGGCTCGAGTCGCGCAACGGCCGCGACATCACCGCGCAGTACCCGGAGCTCGGAGGGCTGGGCCGCGCGCTCGGCTCCCGCCCCGCGTTGCTCGACGGGGAGGTCATCGCCCCCGACGCGCAGGGCCGGCCGAGCTTCGAGCGCCTCCAGGGCCGGATGCACGTGGGCTCGGAGGCCGCGGTCCAGCGCCGCCGGCGCGACACCCCGGTCGCCCTCATGGTCTTCGACGTCCTGCACCTCGACGGGCGCTCGCTGATGGACCGCCCGTGGACCGAGCGGCGCGCGACGCTCGAAGGCCTGGGCCTGGACGGGCCGCACTGGAAGACCCCGGCGGTGCTCGACGGCGATCCCGAGGCGGTGACGCGCGTCACGCGCGAGGGCGGCTTCGAGGGGCTCGTGGCCAAGAAGCGCTCCTCGTGCTACGAGCCGGGGCGGCGCACGGGCTGCTGGGTCAAGGTCAAGCACGTCCGCCGCCAGGAGTTCGTCGTGGGCGGCTGGCTGCCCGGGGAGGGCAGGCGGCGTGAGCGGATCGGTGCGCTGCTCATCGGCTACCACCACGACGGGGAGCTGCGCTACGCCGGACGGGTGGGGACGGGCTTCACCCAGGCCGAGCTCGCGCGGGTCGGTCGCGAGCTCGCCGCCCGCGAGCGCGAGTCCTCCCCGTTCCCCGGCGGCCGGCTCCCCAAGGGGGCGCAGTGGGTGGAGCCCGAGCTCGTGGCCGAGGTGGAGTTCACGGAGTGGACGCGGGCGGGGCAGATCCGCCATCCGTCCTACAAGGGGATGCGCGACGACGCCGATCCCGCGAGCGTGGTCCGCGAGGGCGAGGAGCCCGTGGACGAGGCGCCCTCGCCCGCGCCTTCGCCCGCCGCCCCGGCGAAGCGCCGGACGGCGAAGCCGAGCTCGCACGAGCTCGAGATCGACGGCCGGCGGCTGAAGATCTCCAACCTCGAGAAGCCGCTGTGGTCCACGGGCTTCACGAAGGGGCAGATGCTCGACTTCTACATCCGCATCGCCCCGGTGCTGCTGCCCCACCTGCGCGACCGGCCGCTGACCCGCAAGCGCTACCCCGACGGCGTCGAGGCCGGGCACTTCTTCGAGAAGAACGCCCCGGGTCACCGCCCGGACTGGGTGCGCACGGCACGCGTGGGCGACACGGAGTTCGTCGTCTGCGACGACCTGCCCACGCTCGTGTGGGTCGCCAATCTCGCCTCGCTGGAGCTGCACACGTCGCTGTCGGAGGTGGAAGACATGGCGCATCCGACGCTCCTCGTGTTCGACCTCGACCCCGGCGCGCCCGCGGACATCGTGGACTGCTGCGGGGTGGGTCTCGAGGTCCGCGCGCTGCTGGCCGAGCTGGGCGTCGAGTGCTTCGCGAAGACCTCGGGCTCCAAGGGCCTCCAGGTCTACGCCCCGCTCGACGGGGCGTCCTACGCGCGGACCAAGCCCTTCGCGAAGGGAGTGGCCGGACTGCTCGAGGCCCGCGCCCCCGACCGGATCGTCTCGCGGATGACGAAGTCACTGCGGCCCGGCAAGGTGTTCGTCGACTGGAGCCAGAACGACGAGCACAAGACCACCGTGGCGGTCTACTCGCTGCGCGCCCGCGAGGCGCCGACGGTCTCCACCCCGGTCACCTGGGAGGAGGTCGAGGCCTGCCACGCCGCCCACGACCCCGATCTGCTGCGCTTCGAGGCCGCCGCCGTACTTCGCCGCGTCGAGGAGCACGGTGACCTCTTCGCGCCCCTGGAGAGCCTGGTGCAGGCGATGCCTCAGCTTCCCGCGGCGCCGCGCAAACTCCGATAGCGTCGCCCTCACCCGGGACGCCTGGAGGCCGCACGTGCACCATCGCTGCTCGATCGCATGCATCGTTCCCCCCGTCCTGCTCGAGGAGCTCGCACGGCGTGGCACCGACGAGGAGCGCGACGCCGTCCTGCGCACGCTCTCGGTCGACACCACGCTGCGCACGACCCGGGTCCACAACTCGCTCGTGGGCACTCCCGCCAACCCGGCGACGGTGCTCCAGAGCCCCACCCCGGGGCGACCCGATCGCACGATCTTCGACTGCCACGGCAAGATGCCGGCCACCGATCCGACCCGCGTACGGGCGGAGGGCGACCCGCCCGTGCAGGACGTGACCGTCGACGAGGCCTACGACGGGCTGGGCGACACCTACGCGTTCTACTGGGCGCAGTTTCACCGTGACTCGATCGACGACCAGGGCATGCCGCTGCACGGCTGGGTGCACTACGGTCGGGACTACGACAACGCGTTCTGGGACGGCACCGAGATGGTGTTCGGCGACGGCAAGATGTTCGACCGCTTCACCAAGTCGCTCGACGCCATCGGCCACGAGCTCACGCACGGCGTCACAGAGCACGAGGCGGCCCTCCAGTACCTCAACCAGTCCGGGGCGCTGAACGAGTCGATCTCCGACGTGTTCGGCGTCCAGGTCAAGCAGTTCAAGCTCGGCCAGACGGTGGAGCAGGCCGACTGGCTGATTGGCGCGGACATCGTCAAGCCCGGGTTCCCCGGCAAGGCGCTGCGCTCGCTGGCGGCGCCCGGCACCGCCTGGGAGCGTGACGACCAGCCGGCCACGATGAAGGACTACGTGCACACCATGAGCGACAACGGTGGCGTGCACACCAACTCCGGCATCCCCAACAAGGCCTTCCACGACGTCGCCATGAAGATCGGCGGTCACTCATGGGAGAAGGCGGGGCGCATCTGGTACGAGTCGCTCCGCGATCCTCACCTCAAGCCGAACGCGAGCTTCCGCGCGTTCGCCCGGCTCACGCTCGCCACCGCGCGCCGCCTCTACGGCGCGGGTGCCGAGGCCGGCGCCGTGCAGGACGGCTGGAAGGGCGTGGGGATCGACCTCCACTGATGGGCGACGAGCCGGAGCGGATCGCGCTCGAGCGCAGCGGAGGCTTCGTGAACGTGACGCTGCGCGCCGACCTCCCCACCGAAGCGCTGACCCCCCCCGAGCGCGCGGGCGTGGAAGCGTTGCTCCGGCGCCCGGCGGCGCAGGGAGCGATCGCCGGCGCGCCCGATCGCTACCAGTACGACCTCACGGTCAGGTCGGGCGCGCGCCAGCACCACGTGCGGCTCGGCGAGCACGAGATCGACGAGCGCCTGCGCCCTTTGATCCAGCGCCTCGAGGACATCGCGGCGAGCGAGCGGTGACGGTACGCCTGCCCGCGCCTGTCGCGGCCTGATCCTCCCGCCCCGCGCCCAGAGCCGTCATTGTGTGCGGCATGTTCCTCGGACTGCGCACCGTCATCTACCCCGCCCCGGACCTGGACGCCGCCAAGGCCTGGTACACGGGCCTGCTCGGCTTCGGGCCGTACTTCGACGAGCCGTTCTACGTGGGCTTCTCCGTCGCCGGCTACGAGCTCGCGCTGGACCCCGACGGATCCGTCGGGGATGGTCCGGTGACGTACTGGGGCGTGCCCGACTGCGACGCGGCCTGGGACCAGCTGCTCGATGCCGGCGCCACCGCGCGCGAGCCCGTCCGGGATGTCGGCGGCGGGATCCGCGTCGCTTCCGTGACCGACCTGTCGGGAAACGTCGTCGGGATCATCGAGAACCCGCACTTCGCGCTGCCCGACGGCCCCGGTTCGCCCGGCCCCGGCCGGTAGCGGGCACCCCAAGTAGTACCTCGCCGACGAGGTGGGGCGCCTCGAGGGCGTGTCCGCGCGGCGCTACGGCCACGGGAACCGCCCTCTGGACAAAGGCGGGCGGGGATCTTTGGCCACTGGGCGATAGCCGTGGCTCCGCCCGGGCGGCAACGTGCCCCGCGCTCCCGTCCTCGCCCGAACAGAAGGAGCGTCTCATGAAGCTCGTGATCGGCATCGTCCGCCCCGAGAAGACGAACGATGTCCTCGAAGCGCTGTACCGCGCCGAGGTGCGCGGGCTGTCGATGAGCCGGGTCCAGGGCCACGGGGGTGAGCTCGACCGCGTCGAGACCTACCGGGGCACGACCGTGCGGATGGGTCTGTCGGAGAAGGTCCGCTTCGAGGTCGCCGTCTCCGAGGACTTCGTCCAGCCGACGATCGACGCGCTCTGCGCCGGCGCGTGCACCGGCGAGGTCGGCGACGGGAAGATCTTCGTCGTGCCGCTCGAGCGGGTGGTCCGCATCCGCACCGGGGAGACCGACCGCGGCGCGGTCACTCCCGTGGGCAAGTGATCGCGGCCACCGCCGTCAACGCCGGCGACACCGCATGGATGCTCGCCGCGACGGCCCTCGTCCTGCTCATGACCCCGGCGCTCGGGCTCTTCTACGCGGGGCTCGTGCGCGCGAAGAACACGCTGAACACGTTCATGATGTCCGTCGCCGCCCTCGCCGTCGCCACGGTGGCGTGGGCGGTGGTCGGCTACTCCCTCGCCTTCGATCACGGCAACGGCCTGGTCGGCGGCCTGCACAACGTCTTCCTCCACGGCGTGACGCTCGCTCCGCGTCCCGGCATGACCATCCCGCATGTCCTCTTCTTCGCCTTCCAGGCGACCTTCTGCATCGTCACCACCGCGCTCGTGTCCGGCGCCGTGGTCGAGCGGATGCGCTTCGGCGCGTTCCTTGTCTTCGCCGGCCTGTGGTCCGTGCTCGTCTACGCGGTGCTCGCGCACTGGGCCTTCGGCGGCGGGTGGCTGCAGCACCAGGGGACGCTCGACTTCGCCGGCGGCGTCCCGGTCGAGATGGGCTCCGGGTTCTCGGCGCTCGCCGCCGCGCTCGTGGTCGGGGCGCGGAAGGACTACGGGCGCCAGGCGCTCCTGCCCCACAACGCGGTGTACGTGCTCGTGGGCGCCGGCCTGCTCTGGTTCGGCTGGTTCGGCTTCAACGGCGGCAGCGGCCTCTCGGCGGGGAGGCCCGCGGTCCTCGCCTTCACGAACACCCTGCTCACCCCGGCGTGCACGCTCGCCACGTGGTTCGTCCTCGATCTCGTCCGCCAGCGCCAGGTGACGGCGATCGGCGCCGCGACCGCGATCATCGTCGGCTGCGTGGGGATCACGCCGGCGGCGGGCTTCATCAGCCCCGGCTGGGCGATGGCGCTCGGCGTCGTCGCCGCGTTGCCGAGCTACGCGGCGATCCTCTGGCGTCCGCGCACGCGGGTGGACGAGACGCTCGACGTGCTCGCCGCCCACGGCGTGGCGGGCTTCACCGGCATCCTCTTCATCGGGCTCGTCGCCCAGATCGGGTGGAACGGCGTGGCCAACGGCCTGCTCTACGGCGACGCGGCGCAGCTCGGCAAGCAGGCGCTCGCCGCGCTGGCGGCCCCCGCCTACGCCTTCGGGGCGACCTTCGTCATCCTGAAGCTCCTCGGGCGGCTCATGCCCCTACGGGTCTCAGAGCGCGAGGAGGCGATCGGGATGGACGTCGTGAGCCACGGCGAGGAGGCCTACGCCTCGGGCGAGGGGGCGATCCTCGTCGACCCCGAGGGCGGCTTCCCGGGCGAGCGACCCGTGGCCCAGCCCGTGCGGACGTGAGCACGGCGGCCCGCCGGGGAGGAACCTGAAGCAAGGCAACGTGACTACGATCGTGGTCATGAGCGAGACCCTGCCGTTGGCTCACGTGAAAGCCCGGTTCTCGGAGATCATCGATCGCGTGTCCTCACAGGACGAGCGCGTGATCGTCACGCGGAACGGGCGGCCGGCCGCCGTGCTTCTCTCGATCGAGGATCTCGAAGGCCTGGAAGAAACGCTTCAGGTTCTCAGCGACGCCGATCTTCTCGCCGGCATCCGTGACGGACAGGACGCGGCGAGGGCCGGAGATGTCACCTCGCTCGAGGACCTTCGCAATGCCCTCGCCCATCGGGCCGGGTGAACGCCCCTGGGCTGGCGACTTCAAGTCGCAGGACCCGCCCGCCGCGACCTGGAGCGGATTCCTCCCCGGCACATCGACGCGGTGCTGGACACCCTGGTGGCGATCGAGGGCAACCCCCGTACGGGGAGGTCCCGACGAGGGACCTGAAGGAAGGGCGGGCAGCGTCT
>JBBSGJ010000058.1:0-12175 GCA_038254195.1 Solirubrobacterales bacterium | reverse complement strand
GTGTCGTCGGCGCCCGTGGCGACGCTTCCGGCCCGCCGGTCGCGCTCGGTCCGCCCGTAGAGCTCGGCGTAGGTCCGCCGCTTGTACTCCGGCTTGCGCGCCCCGTACGGGGGGTTGCCCACCACCGCGTCGAAGCGCTGCTCGTCGATCGGCGCCACGTCGTCGAGCCCCGGGTCGAGGGTCACGGCCCGCTCGGCCTCCGCCCGTTCGCGGCCCTCGGCGGCGAGCAGCTCCGCCGAGAACAGCTCCCGTCCCGGCCGCTCCGGTGAGTGCAGGAGCATGTCGTGGACGAAGAGGTTCCCCGTCGCGGCGGTGGCGTGCTCGTCGAGGAGGAACAGGCGGATGGCGGCGAGGGATGCCGCGAAGGTGTCGATGTCCGCGCCCCAGAGCTGGCGCTCGAGGATCGTGTGGTGCGCCGTCGGAGCGTCGATCCCCTCGGACCGGTGGAGATCCAGCAGCGCACCGTGCAGTCCCTCGAGGAAGTGCCCCGAGCCCATGCACGGGTCGAGCACGCGTGACTCTCGCGTGAGCCCGAGCCTGCTCACCATGTACTCCACGTCACCGTGAGGCGTGTAGAAGGCGCCGAGCTTCGCCTGCTGGCGGCCACCGGCCCGCCGGCGCGACGAGAGCAGGCCCTGGTAGATGTCGCCGACGTGCCGGTTCGAGAGCGCGGAGAAGCTCTTGGTCGACAGGTCGTAGACGAGCTCGGCGAGCACCTCCTTCGAGGGGCTGAAGTAGTCGTAGGCATCCTCGCGGTAGACGAGGGGGAAGCGCTCCTCGGCGAGGTCGAACGCCACGCGGATGAGCTGCCACCAGTTGTTCTGCTCGATGACGTGGTCGCGGATCTCGGGGATGAGCTCCTGGCGCAGTGCCCGGTAGGCGTCCTGCTCGGACTCGCTCCACGCCCCCGTGGAGTCCTTGATCTTCCGCCGCAGCAGCCCGAGGAACACCGCCGCGGTGGTCGGGGTCGTCTGCGCCTTCGTGGTCGGGAGGAACTGGCGGAGGATCCGGTAGAAGCCGGCCAGGTTGCGGTCCTCGCAGAGCGCGAGGAAGAACATCTTGTTGAGGTAGTCAGCGCCGCCTGGGCCACCATCTCCTCGACGACCGCGCGCTCGTTGTCACGGCCGACCTCCGCGACCTTCTGCTGATAGAGGCGGCGCACCCGCGCGAGGGCCGCGGGGTTCTCGAACAGCCACCGGCCGAACGGCGAGAGCATCGCGGGCCGCTCGTCGTTCGCCGCGATCCGGACCGCGTGGGCGACGTCGCGCCGCAGATCGTCCTCGAGCTCATCGAGGTGGTGCAGCAGGATCTCCAGCAGCCGCGCGCGGTCCACGACCTCCTCGGCGAAGCGCCCCGTGAGCGAGAACCGGGTCACCTGCTCCCAGGTCCAGACCTCGGGCAGCTCCTCGTAGGCGCTCGTATCGAGCAGCGTCCCCTCGGGCATCTGCCGGAGCCTCAGGAAGCGCAGCCGGTCGGGCCGGCCGTTGTAGAGCAGGAGGAACGGTGGGGGGACCGCGAAGTCCTCGCTCGTGGCGTAGGCCGTGAGCTGCCGGAGCGCGGCGTCGATCTGCGGGCGCGACTCGAGCGCGTCGAACCGCTTGAGCTCGCAGAGGACGAGCGGCGCGTTGCCGAGGAGGTAGAGGCCGTCGTAGAACCCCTGGCGGGCGCGGTCCTGCCGGCTCACCGTCCGCCTGGGTGTTCGAGCGCGGCGGATACCCCAGCGCCCGCATGTCGGCCTCGAACAGCTTTCCGTGGACGTCCGCCTCCGAGTAGGAGCGCTTCTCGCTCTCGGGGACGTCCTGGCTGGGGAGATGGATCGGCACGCACGGCGGGCACGACCCGAAGCCTGACCGGCGAGGCGGCAACTCTTCAAGCCCGCTCTGCCCCGCCTTCGCACCGTCCTCGTGCCGATTCTCTCACTCCCGCCGGACCGCAGGCCGCGGGTCGGCGCTACCGCACCAGCCCGAGCCGGCGCACCGCGTCGCGCTCGTCGCGCAGCTCGGTGACGGTGGCGTCGATCTTCTGCCGCGCGAAGTCCTCGACCTCGAGCCCTTCCTCGATCTTCCAGTTCCCGCCCGACAGGCGGACCGGGAACGAGGAGACGATCCCCTCGTCGACCCCGTAGGCGCCGTCGGAGCGCACGGACATGGAGCGCAGGCCGTCGGAGCCGTGGACCCAGTCGCGAACGTGGTCGATCGCGGCGTTCGCGGCCGAGGCCGCGCTCGAGGCTCCGCGGGCCTCGATGATCTCCGCACCGCGCTTGCCGACGCGCGGGATGTACTCGGACTCGTACCACCCCTGGTCGACCTTCTCGGAGGCCTTCTCCCCGTTCACCTTCGCGTTGAACAGGTCCGGGAACATCGTCGGGGAGTGGTTGCCCCACACGCAGAGATCCTGGACGTCGCCCACCCCGACGTCGAGCTTCTGCGCGAGCTGGGCCACCGCACGGTTCTCGTCCAGCCGCGTCATCGCGGTGAAGCGCTCGGCGGGGATGTCAGTCGCGTTGGACTGCGCGATGAGGCAGTTCGTGTTCGCCGGGTTGCCGACCACGAGGACCTTCACATCGTTCGCGGCGTGCTCGTTGAGCGCCCGGCCCTGGGGCTTGAAGATCTGACCGTTGGCCTCGAGCAGGTCGGCGCGCTCCATTCCCTTCGAGCGCGGCCGCGCGCCCACGAGCATCGCCACGTCCACGCCGTCGAACGCCTGATCAGGGTCATCGAAGATGTCGACCGACGTCAGCAGCGGGAACGCGCAGTCGAAGAGCTCGAGCGCGGTGCCCTCGGCCGCCTTGACGGCGTCGGGGATCTCGAGGAGGCGCAGCTCGACCTCCTTGTCGGGGCCGAGCATCTGTCCCGAGGCGATGCGGAAGAGCAGGGCGTAGCCGATCTGGCCGGCGGCGCCGGTGACGGCGACTCGGGTGGGCATGGATCTAGGTCATCTCCTTGGCGAGGTTCTGGTCGATCGCGTCGAGGAACTGCTCCGTGGTCAGCCACTCCTGCTCGGGGCCGATGAGCAGCGCCAGGTCCTTTGTCATGTGCCCACCCTCGACGGTGGAGACACACACGCGTTCGAGGGCCTCGGCGAACTCCGTGACCTCGGGCGTGTCGTCCATCCGCCCGCGGTGGGCGAGCCCCCGCGTCCACGCGAAGATCGACGCGATGGGGTTGGTCGAGGTGGCCTCGCCCTGCTGGTGGAGACGGAAGTGCCGGGTGACCGTGCCGTGGGCGGCCTCGGCCTCCACGGTCCGGCCGTCGGGGGTCATGAGCACGGAGGTCATGAGCCCGAGCGAGCCGAAGCCCTGGGCGACGGTGTCGGACTGCACGTCGCCGTCGTAGTTCTTGCACGCCCACAGATAGCCGCCCTCCCACTTCAGCGCGGCGGCGACCATGTCGTCGATGAGGCGGTGCTCGTAGGTGACCCCGGCGGCCTCGAAGTCGGCCTTGAACTCCTCCTCGAACACCTCGGCGAAGATGTCCTTGAAGCGCCCGTCGTAGGCCTTGAGGATCGTGTTCTTCGTCGACAGGTACACGGGCACCCCGCGGTCGAGCCCGTAGCGCAGGGAAGCCCGCGCGAAGTCACGGATGGAGCCGTCGAGGTTGTACATGGCCAGCGCCACACCGGCGTCGGGAAAGTCGAAGACGTCCACCACGATGGGTTCACCACCATCTTCCGGAGTGAAGGTGAGGGTCAGCTTCCCGGAGCCGGGGATGCGCAGGTCCTCCGCCCGGTACTGGTCACCGAACGCGTGACGGCCGATGATGATCGGCTTCGTCCAGCCCGGCACGAGCCGGGGGACGTTCGCGATGACGATCGGCTCGCGGAAGATGACCCCGCCCAGGATGTTGCGGATCGTCCCGTTGGGCGAGCGGTACATGCGCTGGAGGCCGAACTCCTCCACCCGCGCCTCGTCCGGGGTGATCGTCGCGCACTTGACCCCCACGCCGAACTCCCTGATGGCGTTCGCGGCGTCGACCGTGACCTGGTCGTCGGTGGCGTCCCGGTGCTCGATGCCGAGGTCGAAGTACCTCAGCTCGACGGCGAGGTAGGCAAGGATCAGCTTGTCCCTGATGAACGACCAGATGACGCGGGTCATCTCGTCGCCGTCGAGCTCGACCACGGGGGTCTTCACGATGATCTTCTCGGTCATGGCGGGCGCTGAGGCTATTGCGCCCGCCAAGGCCGGCTCCTCACATCGCCGCGCCCCGCTCATGGTCGCTTCCATGCTCATGAGACGGCTCAAGATCAGCAGCGGCGGGTAGCTCTCCGTGCCGGCGGACATCCGGCATCGTTGCAACACGTCCCGGGTGGTCCTCAAAGACCTGGGTGATCGCCTGGTGGTCCGCCCGTCGCCCGATGACCCGGTCGGTGCCCTTCGCGGCGCGTTCGCCAACCGCGCGAAACCGGGCTCGGAGGAGCTCCGGCGGCGCGCGGCGTAGCCAGGAGCGTGCTGCAGAGGCGCGGCGAGCCTGACCGATGGCGTCCATCCTGGGCGTTCGCGATCGTTGCGCTGGCGCTGGACGAGCCGGCGGCGGCGGAGACCGAGGCCACGCTCCGGCGAGGCGACTGCACGGCGTCGGCCGTCAACCTCGCCGAGGCGCTCGACCAGCTCGGACGGGTGCACGGGCGCAGCGCGGCTGAGCTGCGGGCGACCTTCGAGCCCGTCCTCGGCGCGGCGCTCGGAGTCGTCGCCGCCGACGAGGAAGTCGCCTGGCGGGCGGCCGAGCTGCGGCGGCGCTACTACCGGCGGCGGGACAGCGAGCTCTCACTGGCCGACTGCATCGCTCTCGCGACCGCGCTCGAGGGGGACCGGCTAACAACCGCCGACCCGCCGCTCGCTCGGGCGGCCCGGGCGGAGGGCATCGATGTCCTTGCGCTGCCCGACAGCGGCGGCCGACGCCCATAGCGGGTTCGGCTGCTTGACTTCCTCTCATGGTCACCGCCACGCACGCGGTCCTCAACCAGGTCCCCTCGCTGTTCCCGCACGACCTGTTCTCCGAGAACCGTCCGCTCGCCGCGGGGCTCGAGCGCGAGGGAGCGGGGTGGGCGCGCGAACGGGCGGAGGAGCTCGGGGTCCTCACGGGCGGCGACCCGATCCGGTGGGGCTTCGAGGCCAACGAGCACGCGCCGCGGCTGAGGACCCACGACCGCTGGGGCAACCGTGTCGACGAGGTCGAGTTCCATCCGAGCTGGCACGCGCTCATGGCCACGGCCTCCGAGCATGGCCTGCACTGCCTGCCCTGGGAGAACGACCGGCCGGGCGCGCACGTCGCGCGCGCCGCGCTGGCGATGACCTGGGGCCAGTGCGAGGCCGGCCACGGGTGCCCCGTGACCATGACGTTCGCCGCCGTCCCCGCGCTGCGCTTCGAGCGCGAGTGGCCGACGAGTGGGTCCCCCGGCTGCTCGCACGCGCCTACGACCCCGAGCGCCGGGCATCGACGCACGGGCGGTCGTCGAGCACCACCGGCCGCACGTGGGCTGAGCTTCTGCTCAGCCGAAGGGGTCGTGCACGCGGATGCCGTCGAAGCGGCGCAGATCGCGATCGCGGGTCACGACATCGCGCACGCCGTGCTGGCGCATGAGGGCGACCAAGTGAGCGTCCGGCACGAGCTTGCCCCGCGCACGGCCCTCGTCGAGGGTGGCGGCGAAGACCCGCCAGAAACCCTCGTCCTCGCCCGGCGCCCGTACGTTCGGGCGCTGCAGGAGGCGTGCCACGTTGGCCTGGGCCTGAGCGCGCGGCAGCGGATCGGCCACGATCGAAGGGTGTGTCACGATCCTCAGGTAACCGCTGATCACCGGCCAGAACAGATACAGCCGATCGGCCCCGACGACCCGTCGGGCGAGCTCGGCACGAGCGACCGCCTGGAACGGGCTCGCGAGGTCGGAGGCGTAGACGAGGACGTTGACGTCGACCGCGACGTTCACTTGCGGTCGAGGATCGCCCAGACCGCGTCCTTGTCCTCGAGGTCGACGCGGGCGTGAAGCGGCTGGGCATGCCACTCGAATGGCTCGTCGACGCGAGCTTCGTCGTCCGCGCGGAGCGCGCGCTCGAGCAGCTCGGAGGCGAGCTCACCGAGGGTCCGGCCCTCTGCCCTCTGCCGCCGTCGGAGCTCACCGAGGACGACTGGATCGATGTCGAGGGTGGTCCGAGGCATGCATCAGATGCTACACCTGCATGCATCTCGCGCTCCGCCGTTCCCCTCACCCACCCCGAGCGGGTCGTCTTCGGAGAGGACGGCATCACCAAGGGCGACGTCGTCGCCTACTACGCGGCCGTGGCCGACCGGATGCTCCCCCACCTGCGCGGCCGGCCGCTGACGCTCGAGCGCTTCCGCAAGACGATCGCCGACGGCGGCTTCTACCAGCAGGGCCGCCCCGAGCACTTCCCCGGCTACGTCCCCCGGATCGACGTGGTCCGCGCCAGTGGCGAGATCGGCCACCACCCGGGCTGCGACTCCGCCGACGCGCTCGTCTTCCTCGCCAATCAGGGCGTACTGACCTTCCACGGCTGGGCCGCGCGCGAGCCCGACCTCGAGCACCCCGACCGGCTCGTGCTCGACCTCGATCCGGCGGACGAGGACTTCGCCTCCGTGCGCCGGGCGGCGTTCGCTCTGCGCGACGTGCTCGAGGACCGCGGCGTGCACGGGCTGCCGCTGCTCACGGGCTCCCGCGGCCTGCATGTCATCGTCCCGCTCGACGGCTCCTCAGACTGGGAGGAGCTCATGGCGTGGACGAAGGAGCTCGGCGCCGCCCTGGTCAAGACGGCGCCGAAGGAGCTGACCCGCGCGTTCTACAAGTCCCAGCGCCGGGGGCGCCTCTACGTCGACACCGGCCGGGCCCGCCGGGGCCACACGGCGGTCATCCCGTGGACCGTGCGTGGCCGCCCCGGCGCCCCGGTGGCGGCGCCGATCACGTGGGCGGAGCTCGAGAACCCGCTCCTTCACGCCCGCTCCTTCACGCTGCGCACCGCGCTCGACCGCCCCGCCGATCCATGGCGCCCCACCGCCTGATCTTCGGCGCCCCCGCGGTTAGCCCGAGAGGCCGTAGACGGCTCCCAGCTTCTTGCGCAGGTAGGCGAGATAGGGCCCAGGGTCGAGCTCGCCGGTGCCGCCCGTGGCGTGGGCGAGCGTCTCCCGGGGCGTCCGCGTACGGCCGTGGCGATAGAGCCGCTCGGTCAGCCAGCCGCGCAGGTGGCGCGTCTCGCCGTTCGAGAGATCGTGGTCGAGGTCAGGCAGCGCGGCGCGGGCGACGTCCCAGATCTGGCCGGCCATGACGTTCCCCAGCGCGTAGGTCGGGAAGTAGCCGATCGCCCCACCGGACCAGTGCACGTCCTGGAGGATCCCCTGCGCGGCGTCGGGCACCTCGAGCCCGAGGTACTCCGCGTACTTCGCGTTCCACGCCTCGGGCAGGTCGTCGAGGGAGACCCGGCCCTCGAGCATGTCCTGCTCGAGCTCGAAGCGGATGATCACGTGGAGGGAGTACGTCGCCTCGTCGGCTTCGACGCGGATGAGCGACGGCGCCACGCGGTTGACCGCCGGGTAGTAGCGGTCGATGTCCACCTCGGCGAACTCCCGGGGGAACTCGTGGCGGATCTGCTCGAGCAGCCAGCCCGAGAACGGCCGGCCCCGACCCACGAAGTTCTCCCACAGCCGGCTCTGGGACTCGTGCAGGCCGAGGGAGACGCCGCCCGCGAGCGGCGTGCGGTCCAGGGAGGGGTCCGAACCCGACTCGTAGAGCCCGTGCCCCGTCTCGTGCAGGGTGCCGAACAGCGCGGCGGGGAGGAAGCCCGGCTCGTAGCGGGTGGTGATGCGGACGTCCTGGGTCCCGTAGCCGGTCGCGAACGGGTGCACCGTGGGATCCAGCCGCCAGGAATGGGAATCGAAGCCCAGCCCCTCCGCCGCGCGCCGGACGAGGCGCTCCTGGCGCTCGACGGGGAAGTCACCATGGAGCAACGAGTCGTCCACCCGATCGGCGACCCGGGCCACCTCGGCGATGAGCGGCACGAGCCCGTCGCGCAACTGCGCGAACACCCGTGAGACCTCTACGGAGGTCATTCCCGGCTCGAAGTCGTCGAGCAGCGCGTCGTAGGCGCAGGCGGCCTCGGGAAAGCACTCCGCGTAGCGCCGGCGGAGCTCGAGCACCTTGCCCAGGTGCGGCTTGAACGCCTCCCAGTCCGAGCGGCGGCGGGCGTCGGCCCACGCCTCGTAGGCGATGGCGGTCGTGCGCGCCAGCTCGGCCTTGAGCTCGCCCGGCACCCGTCGCGCCTTGTCCCAGTCTCTGCGCGTGACGCGCAGCAGGTTGGCCGCGAAGGAGTCCTCGGGAGCGTCGGGCTCCACCGCCGCCTCGTCGAGCAGCCGGCCCACCTCGTCGGAGGCGAAGCGCTCGTGGATCAGCGTCTCCAGCGTGGCCATCGCCTCGGCGCGCAGCGCCGCCCCGCCGGGCGGCATCATCACCTGCTGGTCCCACCCGAGGCCCGACGCGACCGACTCCAGGTCGGACACCTCGCCGAGCCGGGTTTGGAGCGCGTCCAGAGCGACGGTCATGCGGTGTGCGACCATAGCCCGGCATGCCCCGCCGCTCGGGCTCGATCCGCCTGGTGACCGTCCTCGGGGTGCGCGTGGGCGTGTCGCCGAGCTGGTTTCTCGTCCTCTTCCTGCTGATCTATGTGCTCTCGGGCCAGTTCCGGGAGTCGCTGAACGCCTCGAACGGGGTCGCCTTTTTGACCGCGGTCGCCGCCGCGCTGCTGTTCTTCGCCTCCGTCGTCGCCCACGAGCTCGGCCACGCGCTGGCGGCCCGGCGCGAGGGCATCCAGACGGAGTCCATCGACCTGTGGTTCTTCGGCGGCCTGGCCCGTCTGTCCCGCGAGGCGCGCACGCCCGGTGAGGAGTTCCGCGTGGCCGTCGCGGGGCCGCTGCTCACGCTCCTCGTCGCGGTGGTGTGCGCGGGCCTGGGCTTCGCCCTCTACGGCGCGGACGCGACCTGGAACGCGGGGCGCTTCGCGCGCGGGACCAACGTCGTCACCGAACTGCTGGCCTGGCTCGCGCTCGTCAACATCGCCGTCCTCGCGCTCAACCTCCTGCCCGCCTACCCCCTCGACGGGGGGCGGATCGCGCGCGCCGTCGTGTGGCGCTTCACTGGAGACAAGGGCAAGGGGACCCGCGCGGCGGCGCACGTGGGGCGCGCCTTCGGCTGGGCGATCGCCGCCGCGGGCATCGCGCTCGTCTTCCTGGGCGACCTCTCGGGGATCTGGTGGGTGGCGATGGGCTTCGTGATCGCCGGCGCGGCGCGCGGCGCGCTGCTCCAGTCCGCCGTGCAGGGGCGGCTCGAGGGGCTGCGCGTGGCCGACGTGATGGACTCTGAGCCCGTCTCGGTCGGCCACGAGTGGCCGCTCGAGCGCGCCTGGGACGAGGCCTTCGCCCGCTACCGCTTCCCCTGGTTCCCCGTCGTGGATGCCGTGGGGCGCCTCGTCGGGCTCGTGCGCGAGGAGCAGGCGCGGCCCGGCGGGGAGGCCTCGGTGGCCTCGGTCATGGAGGCGTCGGCCCCGTGGCAGGTGCCCGAGGACGAGCCGCTGGAGGACCTCCTGGGCTCCGAGCCGCTGCGCCGCCTCGGGGCCCTGGTGGCCGTCGACGGCGACGGTCGCCTGCGCGGCGTGGTGACGCTCCCGCAGGTCCGCAAGGCGGTGGCCGCCGCCTTCGACGGTCCCGGCGCGCGCGTGTAGCCCGGCCGGGTCGGAGTCGGCCCTTTGCCATGATCCTCCGTACCCCTCCAGATGCCCGCTCACGACGTCCTCATCATCGGTGCCGGTCTCGCCGGCCAGCGCGCCGCCCTCGCGGCCGCCGACCACGGCGCGACCGTCGCGATCCTCTCCAAGGTCCACCCCGTGCGCTCGCACTCCGTCGCCGCCGCCGGCGGGATCAACGCCGCGCTGAACCCCGAGGACACTTGGGAGTCCCACGCCTACGACACCATCAAGGGCTCGGACTACCTCGGCGATCAGGACGCGATCGAGATCATGTGCCGCGAGGCGCCGGACGAGGTCCTCCACCTCGAGCACATCGGGGTCACCTTCCATAGGTCGCCGACCGGAAACCTCGGCACCCGGGCCTTTGGTGGCGCCTCCACGGCCCGGACGTACTACGTGGCCGACATCACCGGCCAGGCGATCCTCCACGTCCTCTACGAGCAGCTCATGAAGTACCACGAGACCGTGGACCGCTTCGAGGAGTGGTTCGTCACCTCGCTGCTCTCGGACGACGAGGGCCAGTGCGTCGGCGCGGTGGCGCGCGACATCCGCACCGGCGCGCTCGAGCTCTTCTCGGCCAAGAACGTCATCCTCGCCTCGGGCGGGGCGGGACAGTGCTACCGGCCCACCACGAACGGCCTCATCTGCACCGGGGACGGCATCGCCCAGGCCTACCGGGTGGGCGCCCCGCTCATGGACATGGAGATGGTCCAGTACCACCCCACGACCCTGGCGGAGAACGGCTTTCTCATCACCGAGGGAGCGCGGGGCGAGGGCGCGCAGCTCTTCAACTCCGACGGCGACCGCTTCATGGAGACCTACGCCCCGAACAAGGTCGAGCTCGCCTCCCGCGACGTGGTCTCCCGCGCCGAGCAGACGGAGATCAACGAGGGGCGCGGCGTGGGCCCCGACGGCCAGGGCCTCTGGCTCGACATCACCAAGGTCCCGCGCAAGCGCACCCTGGAGGCCCTGCGCGAGATCGTCAACATCGGGCGCGACTTCGCCGGCGTGGACATCACGCGCGAGCCGATCATGATCCGCCCCGGCCAGCACTACATCATGGGCGGGGTCAAGACCGACGTGTGGGGCGCGACGCCGATCGGAGGCCTCTACGCGGCGGGCGAGGTCGCCTGCGTCTCGGTGCACGGCGGCAACCGCCTCGGCGCGAACTCCCTGCTCGACACGCTCATCTTCGGCCGCCGCGCCGGCGAGCACGCCGCAAAGCGCGCGGCGGGCATGCCCGCCCCGACCGCCGCCTTCGACCGCCGCATCGTCGACGAGCAGCGCGAGATCGACGCGATCATCGCCCGCGAGCACGGCGGCCGGCGCGTGTCGGCCATCAAGGCCGAGCTCGGCAAGACCATGAACGACCACGTCGCGGTCTACCGCGACGCCGAGGGCCTGGCCCAGGCCCACGAGACCATCCACCGCCTCCAGGAGGAGGCGAAGACCGCGTGGATCGACGACCGCGGCACCATCTTCAACCAGGACGTCCTGGGCGCGATCGAGCTCGGCTTCATGCTCGACTGCGCCGAGGCGACCGTCGTCGCCGCGCAGGAGCGCAAGGAGTCGCGCGGGGCGCAGTTCCGCACGGACTTCCCCGAGCGCAACGACGGCGAGTGGCTCAAGCACATCGACATCTCGCGGAACGGCGGCGTCGAGCCCGAGGTGACCTACTCCCCGGTCACCATCACGAAGTGGGAGCCCCAGGAGCGCACGTACTGACATGAGCGAGTTCAGGCTGAAGGTGCGGCGCTACTCCCCGGAGACCGGCGCCGCCGCCTACTGGGAGGAGTTCACCGTCGAGCTGGATCCCCACCTCTCCGTGCTCGAGGGGCTGCTCCAGGTCAAGGCCGAGCAGGACGGGTCGGTCGGCATCCGCTGCTCGTGCCGGGCGGCGATCTGCGGCTCCTGCGGGGTGATGATCAACGGCAAGGCGGGGCTGGCCTGCCACACCCACCTCGAGCACGCGGCGGCCGACGCGCCCGACGGCGGGGCGATCGTCGTCGAGCCCTTCGACAACATGCCGGTGGTCAAGGACCTCGTGGTGGACATGGACGCCGTGCACTGGGCCAAGCAGCGGCGCGTCACCCCGTGGCTGATCAACTCCGAGCCCGTCCCCGAGCGGGAGTACATCGTTCCCCACGAGAACATGGTGGACGTCACGCAGTCGATGGCCTGCATCCAGTGCGGGGCGTGCAACGCGGCGTGCCTCTCCATGGAGGTCGACCCGCTGTTCGTCGGCCCCGCGGCGCTGGCCAAGGCCTACCGCTTCGTCGGCGACCCCCGTGACGCCCAGCACTTCGAGCGCCTGAAGGACCTCGCCGAGGACCCGCACGGCATGTACGACTGCACCCACTGCTTCGCGTGTATCGACGCCTGCCCCAAGGGCGTGGCGCCGATGAACCAGATCATCCGGCTGCGGCGCATCGCCAC
>JBBSGJ010000057.1:0-12426 GCA_038254195.1 Solirubrobacterales bacterium | reverse complement strand
TCGAGGCGTGCGCCGCGGGCGATCCCACGACATGCCCGTTCACCCCGGGCATCGGCGTCTCGGGCATCTACTTCTCGACGTCCGGTGGGTCGAGCTGGCTCCAGCCCACGTACCAGGGCCTGACCGCGCGTCACTGCCTCGGACCGGCGCCCTGCCAGCCCCGTCAGGGGCCGATCGGCACGCTGCCCAAGTACGACACGAACGGCCTGGTCTCCGGCGGCGATCCGGCCCTCGTCTTCGGTCCGCTTCGCGGTGCCGACGGACGATTCTCGTGGGCCAACGGCTCGCGGCTGTACTACGCGAACCTCGCCTCGGCGCTCGCCGGCTCCTCGCCGTTCCGCGGCGCGGAGGCGGTCTACGTATCGCGCACGGACGCCTTCCCGGCCACCCAGGCGCAGTGGAAGGACCCCGTCCTCGTCTCGAAGCAGAACTCAGCGCTCTTCTCCGACAAGGAGCAGATCTGGGCCGACGACGCGGCGTCCTCGCCCTACTTCGGCAACGTCTACATCTGCAACGTCGCGTTCCGGGGGAAGGGCCAGGGCAACGCCCAGGGCGAGCCGCTGCTGCTCGCGCGCTCGACGGACGCAGGCAACTCCTGGGACCAGCGCCAGATCTCCTCGGCGACGAACAACGCCCAGAGCGGCGGACGGCAGGGATGTGCGATCCGCACGGACTCGAAGGGCCGCGTCTACGTCATCTACGCAGGGTTCGACAAGGCCGCGCAGTCCTCGGCCTTCCTCCAGGTGACCTCCAACGACGGCGGGAAGACCTTCGGTCGCCCACGCGAGATCAAGCTCGTGAACGAGGTCGGGCTGCCCGACCCCGCCACCGGTCGTCTGTCGTTCGACGGCGTCGCCGGGGCCCGGACCTCGACGTTCCCGAGCGTGGACATCGCCAACGGAGCGCCGAGCGGCGCGAATGCGCCGAACACGATCGCCCTGACCTGGCCCGACGGGCCCACGCCGTCGGACACGCACCCGGGGCCGAACGAGCAGGCCAAGGTGGCACTGTCGACCGACCGGGGCGCCTCCTATCGCACCGTCGGCTCGGCCTCGCCGGCGGGTGACCGGCCGGACTTCCCGGCCATCGCCATCTCGCCCGACGGGACTGACGTGTACGTGACGTACACGAACTTCCTCCAGCCCTGGCAGCGCACCACGGCGAGGGCGCGGCCCGCCAACGGCGTCGTCCGACACGCGAGCGTGACCGGTGGCGGTCTCGGCGCGTTCGCCGACCTCAACCGGGGACCGACGGGCGATGCCCGAGGCTCGAGCCAGAACGGCCTGACCGCGGAGTTCCTCGGCGACTACAACTACGCCTTCGCCACGAACGACAAGGGCGTGGCCGTGTGGAACGACGTGCGGCGCGCGGCCGACTGCCCGGCGATCGACGCCTACCGTCAGGCGTTCGTCAACGCGGTGAGCGCGGGCACGGCGCGAGCCCAGGACGAGGACCTTGGCGAGATCCGCGCCGGCGGGCGCGCGGGCACGGCCCAGTCTGGGGCGCCGACACCGCCCAACGTCCAGGGCAGCTGCCCGGCCGCGTTCGGCAACTCCGACATCTTCGGCGGGGCATTCGCCGAACCGACGCCGTAGGCCGAGGGGGGCGGGTCATCGCCGGCCCGCCCCCCATACCATGGTCGGGTTGACCGCCACGGACGAATGGGTCCGCGGCGGGCCCCGCGAGACCGGCGCCGAGCCCCCCAAGGCGTTTACCCGCGCGCTCGCCCCCTTCGCCGCCGAGCTCGCCGAGCTGCGCCCCGAGGGCGCCGAGCTCTGCGACATCCACACCCACCTCGGGGCAGACGAGGACGGCCGCTCGCTCACGCTCGACGCGCTGCTCGAGAACCTCGACCAGGCCGGCGTCCGGCGCGCCTGCGTCTTTCCCCTCCACGATCCCGACCGCCACCCCGCGTACCGCGTCCCCAACGACCGCGTCCTCGGCTGGGCGGGGGAGTCGGAGGGACGGCTCTCCCCCTTCTGCCGCCTGGATCCCAACGAGGACCCGGTCGCCGAGGGCGAGCGCTGCCTGGCCGCGGGCGCCGAGGGGATCAAGCTCCACCCGCGCGCGCAGGCCTTCGCGTTCGACGTCCCCGAGATGGACGCGATCTTCGGGCTCGCCGAGGACGCGCAGGTGCCGCTGCTCATCCACATGGGGCGCGGGATGCCCCCCGTCGCCGACGGCCTGTGCGCGCTGGCCGAGCGCCATCCTCGCGTGCGGCTCGTCCTCGCCCACGCCGGGGTCGCCGACCAGGGGGTGCTCTGCGCCCGCCTGCGCGACCACCCCGGGATCTTCTACGACACGTCCGTCTGGTCGGCGATCGACCTCCTGGAGCTGTTCGCCCGCACCTCGCCCGACCGGATCGCCTTCGGCTCGGACCCTCCCTACGGCCGCACGTTCGCCGGCCTCTACCTCGCGCTCCGCACCGTCCGTGCGGTCGGCGGCTCGCCCGAGGACGCCGCCGCGGTGGCCGGCGGGGCGGCGGCCGCGCTCCTCGCCCGGGGGGAACTGCCCCCGCCCCGGCCCCCGCTGGGCGAGAAGGTGCGACCCCGGCACGGGACCCTCCAGCGCATCAGCGGCTACGGCATGCAGGCCTTCGGCGCGCTGTTCGTGGAGCGCTTCGACCTCGCGGCGGAGATGCTCGAGCTCGCCGTCGCCGCCACCCGTGACCCCGAGCCCGGCTCAGACGAGGTGGCCGAGACCCTCGCGCGCCTCGGCGACAGCCTCCGCGCCGCCGCCGACCTCATGCGCGACCCCGACACGGGCTTCTTCGGCGCCGGGCTCCTGCACCTCTCGCTCACGCTCGCGGGCACGACGGCGTGAGGCGGTTCGGGGCGTCCGCACCGGGGAAGGAAAGGAGACCTCGTGTTATCAGCAGGTGCTCGACCCGGTAAGCGGCTCGCTCGGGCTGTTGTCGATCTTCGCGGTGCTGCCGCTCGTGCCGTTGCTCGTGCTGGTCGGCCCCAGGTGGCTCGCCCTGCTGCAGTCCGCGGGGGCACTGTCGGGGATGGTCCCCTGACCTCCGACGCGGCGGTCCGCGACGAGGGGCCGCAGCTCTCCGAGGCGGAGTGGGCGGGGCTCGTGGCGGGGCTCGAGGCGGCCTGCGGCGCCGAGCACGTCATCACCCACCCGCACCGCCTCCGCACCTACGAGTCCGACGGGCTCCTGCACTACGCCGTCGCGCCGCGCGCGGCGGTGCTGCCGGACTCCACCGAGCAGGTAGCGGCGGTCGTCCGCGCCTGCCATGAGCTCGGGGTGCCGTGGGTTGCCCGCGGGGCGGGGTCGGGGCTCTCGGGTGGGGCGCTGCCCGTGGAGGACGGCGTGCTGCTCGTGCTCACGCGGATGCGGCGGATCCTCGAGGTCGACCTAGACAACGCCCGGGTCGTCGTGGAGCCCGGCGTGACCAACATCGCCGTGTCCCACGCCGTCGCGCCCGGGTTCTTCTATCCCCCGGACCCCTCGAGCCAGATCGTGTGCTCCATCGGCGGCAACGTCGCGGAGAACTCCGGGGGCGCGCACTGCTTCAAGTACGGCTTCACGACGAACTACGTGACCGGGCTCGAGGTCGTGCTCACCGACGGCGAGGTCGTGGAGCTCGGGAGCAAGACGCTCGACGCCCCGGGCCCGGACCTGCTCGGCGCGTTCGTCGGCTCGGAGGGGACGCTCGGGGTGGCCACGCGGATCACGCTGCGGGTGCTCCCCACCCCGGAGGCCACGCGCACGCTCGTCTCCTTCTTCGCCTCCACCCGGGAAGCCGGGGAGACCGTCTCGGCCATCGTCTCGGCGGGGGTGGTGCCCGGGGCGATCGAGATGATGGACAACCTCGCGATCCGCGCCTCGGACGAGATGGCGGGCGCGGGCTACCCGCTCGACGCGGGCGCGGCGCTGCTCGTGGAGCTCGACGGCTCCGAGGCCGAGTGCGAGGCGCGGTTCGACGAGGTGGTCTCACTCTGCGAGGAGCGTGGGTCCACACAGGTCCGCGTGGCGCAGGACGAGGCCGAGCGGGCGCTGCTGTGGAAGACGCGCAAGTCGGCGTTCCCGGCGATGGGACGCATCTCGCCGCACTACTTCGTCCAGGACGGCGTGATCCCGCGCACGAAGCTTCCCGACGTCCTCGACGCCATCGCCGCGCTCGGTGCGGAGTACGACCTGCGCGTGGCCAACGTCTTCCACGCCGGGGACGGGAACCTCCATCCGCTCGTCTGCTACGAGAAGGGCGAGGAGGCCAAGGCCGAGGAGTGCTCGGGGCGGATCCTCGACGCGTGCCTCGAGGCGGGCGGGTCGATCACCGGCGAGCACGGGGTCGGCGTCGACAAGAAGGCCAAGATGCCCAAGCAGTTCTCCGAGGCCGACCTCGCCGCGTTCCAGAAGCTGCGCTGCGCGTGGGACCCGCGCGGGCTGGCGAACCCGGGGAAGGTCATGCCCACGCCGCGGCTGTGCGGCGAGGTGCCCGGCCCCTACCGCGAGCACCCGCTGGAGGCGGCGGGGCTCGCCGAGCGGTTCTAGTGTCGCCGCACGCTGACGCCGAGGCACCGTCGCGCGGCCCCGCGGCGGACTACTCCGAGATCGCGGAGGCGCTGGCCCGTGCGGGCGAGGAGGGGCGCACCCTGCGGCCGGTCGGCGGGGGCACGAAGCTCGACTGGGGTCCGCGCGGCGCCGACGAGGACCTCTCGACCCTCGGGCTCGACACCCTGCTCGCGCACAACGAGGGCGACCTGACCGCGGTGGTGCAGGCCGGGGTGCCTCTGGTCCGCGCACAGGAGGTCTTCGCGCGCGCGGGCCAGATGCTCGCGCTCGACCCGCCGACGGGCGGCGGGCGGGCGACGATCGGCGGGGTGCTCGCGTGCGCGGACTCGGGCCCGTTGCGTCACCGCTACGGCGGGCCGCGGGATCTCGTGCTCGGGGTCCGGGTGGCGCTCGCCGACGGGACGGTCGCCCGGGCGGGGGCGGACGTGATCAAGAACGTCGCGGGCTACGACCTGGCCAAGCTCCTGTGCGGCTCGCTCGGGACGCTCGGGGTGATCTGCGAGGCGACGCTGCGGCTACACCCGCGGCCCGAGCGGGCGATGACCGCGCGCGGGGTCGCCGACGATGCGGCGACGCTGGGGGCGGCGGCGCGGGCCGTGGCCCGGGCCCGGCTGGAGCTCGAGGCGTTGGACGTGGCGTGGGCGTCGGGACGCGGCGCCCTGCTCGCGCGGTCGGCCGGTCGCGCGGCGGAGGCGGGTGCGGCGGCGGCGGGTCAGGCCATGGCCCGGGCCGGCTTGCACGTCGATCTCATCGAGGACGACGAAGGCTTGTGGGAGGCCCAGCAGGCGCATCAGCGCGGCGGGCTCGTCGTGAAGGTCGGGGGACTGCCGGCGCGGTGGGAGGACGTGTTCGCGGATGAGGGAGAAGTGGTGGGTCGCGTCGCGTTGGGGTTGGCGTGGGTCCGGCTCCCGGACGGAGACCACGACGCGCTGGCGCGCCTCCGGGAGCGGCTGGCGGGCCTGACCTGCACGGTGCTCGACGGCGGCGACGGTCCGGCCAGCTGGGAGCCCGCCGAGCTGCACCGCCGCCTCAAGGAACGCTTCGACCCCGCGAAAGCACTCCCTACGGTGGGGGTGGCAGCGTCAGCCCCCTCCCGAACCGCTCCCTCCCCAGCCCCCGCCCGATGAGCACCACCGAGAACGCCCGACCCGATCACCGCCGCCCCGATCCGCAGCTCATCGACGACTGCGTCCACTGCGGCTTCTGCCTGCCCACCTGCCCGACCTATCAGCTGTGGGGCGAGGAGATGGACTCGCCGCGTGGTCGGATCGCCCTCATGAAGCTCACCGAGGAGACCGGCGAGATCTCCCCGCCGATGGTCGAGCACTGGGACCTCTGCCTCGGCTGCATGGCCTGCGTCACCGCCTGCCCCTCGGGCGTGAAGTACGACCTGCTGCTCCTCGACCAGCGCGGCGAGGTGGAGCGCACCCACCCCCGCACCCCCGCCGACCGCGCGTTCCGGAAGCTCATCTGGGCCACCCTCCCCCACCCCGCCCGCCTGCGCGCGCTCGCCCCCGGGATGCCGCTCGCGCGGAAGATCGCCCCCTTCATCGCCCGCCGTTCACCACGGCTGGGCGCGATGCTCGCGCTGGCGCCGGCACACCCGACCCGCCGCCACCTCCCGAGCATCGTCCCCGCCCGCGGCGAGAAGCGCGGCACCGTCGCCCTGCTCCAGGGCTGCGTCCAGCGCGTGTTCTTCGGGGACGTCAACGCCGCCACCGTCCGCGTCCTGGCCGCCGAGGGCTGGGAGGTCCACATCCCCCGCGCGCCGCGCTGTTGCGGCTCGCTCCAGCTCCACGCGGGTGAGAGGGATGCGGCGAAGAAGCAGGCCGAGGAGACGATCGCCGCCTTCTCCGACTACGACGTGGTCGTGTCCAACGCGGCGGGCTGCGGCTCGGGGATGAAGGACTACGGCCACGTGCTGGGCACGCCGCTCGCCGAGGCGTTCTCTGCGAAGGTGCGCGACGTGCACGAGCTGCTCACCGAGCACCCGCAGCGCGCCGAGCGTCGCCCCCTCGCGCGCGGCGCCACCCGCGTGGCCTACCACCCCGCCTGCCATCTGCACCACGCCCAGGGCGTCCACGACGCGCCCCGCGAGCTCCTCGAGCAGATCCCCGGGGTCGAGGTCGTGCTCGCCGCCGACGCCGAGGTCTGTTGCGGCTCGGCCGGGGTGTACAACCTCCTCGAGCCCGAGCCCGCGGGTGAGCTCGGCCGCCGCAAGGCCGCCGCGCTGCGCGAGGTCGCCCCCGACGTCGTCGCCGCCGCGAACCCCGGCTGCGCGATCCAGATCGAGCACCACGACGGCCCGCCCGTCGTCCACCCCATCCAGCTCCTGGCCGAGAGCATCGCCCCCTCGCCCTCCGCTCCGGGCCTGGCCTCGTGAGCGTCGAGCTCCGTGGGGCGATGCGCCCCGGCTACGAGGAGGTCCTCACGCCCGACGCCCTGGACTTCGTCGAGCAGCTCCAGAAGCGCTTCGGGCCCGCCCGCGTCAAGGAGCTCGCCAAGCGCCCCGAGGGCCGTCGGCGGCTCGACTTCTCAGCGGAGACGAAGGACATCCGCGACGACCCCGACTGGCGCGTGGCCCCGGTCGGACCCGACCTCGAGCAGCGCTGGGTGGAGATCACCGGCCCCACCGACCGCAAGCTCGTCATCAACGCGCTGAACTCGGGGGCCGACGGCTTCATGGCCGACTTCGAGGACGCCTCGTCCCCCACCTGGGCCAACGTCATCGAGGGGCACGTCAACCTGCGCGACGCGATCGAGGGCACGATCGCCTACACGGACGCCGAGGGTCGCGAGTACGCGCTCGGCGACGACCCCGCCACGCTGCTCATCCGTCCCCGGGGCTGGCACCTGCTCGACAAGCACGTCCTCGTCGACGGCCAGCCCATCACCGGCGCGTTCCTCGACGCCGGGCTGTACCTCTTCCACTGCGCCCAGCGCCTGCTCGCCCGCGGCTCGGGGCCGTACTTCTACCTCCCGAAGCTCGAGTCCCACCGCGAGGCGCGCCTGTGGGCCGACGCCCTCGGCTGGGCCGAGGAGGCGCTGGGGCTCGCCCACGGGACGTGCCGCACGACGGTGCTCATCGAGACGCTTCCCGCCGCGTTTGAGATGGAGGAGATCCTCCATGAGCTGCGCGACTTCTCCTGCGCGCTGAACGCCGGCCGCTGGGACTACATCTTCTCCGCGATCAAGTGCCGGCCGGACGCGGTGCTGCCCGACCGCGCCGAGGTGAAGATGACCGTGCCGTTCATGCGCGCCTACACGGAGCGCCTCGTCGCCACCTGCCACCGGCGCGGCGCGCACGCCATGGGCGGGATGGCCGCGCTCATCCCCTCGCGCTCGGACGCCGCGGTCAACGAGACGGCGCTCGCCGCCGTGCGCGAGGACAAGGAGCGCGAGGCGGAGGCCGGCTTCGACGGCACCTGGGTCGCGCATCCCGACCTCGTGCCCGTCGCCCGCGAGGTGTTCGAGCGGGTGCTCGACGGGCAGCCGAACCAGCTCTCCAAGCAGCGGCCCGACGTTCAGGTCGGCCGCGACGACCTCCTGGCGATGGAGGCCACCCCCGGCGAGGCGACCGAGGAGGGGGTCCGCGCGAACGTCTCCGTCGGCTTCCGCTACCTCTCCTTCTGGCTCGCGGGCCGCGGCGCCGCCGGGATCGACGGGCTCATGGAGGACGCCGCCACCGCCGAGATCTCCCGCTCGCAGCTCTGGCAGTGGATCCACCACGGCGTCGTCTCGGCCGACCGCGTCCGCGAGATCCTTGACGAGGAGACCGCGAAGATCCGCGAGCAGGTCGGCGACGAGACGTGGCGGGAGGGCCGCCCCGACGAGACCCGGGCGGTGTTCGAGCGCCTCGTCTTCGCCGACGAGCTCGAGGACTTCCTCACGCCGCTGGCGTACTCCTACCTGGAGTGAGCCGCAGCGCCCACCCGTGAACGAGCGGTGAAGGCGCACCGGCGGCGACCGGTGTTGGGCCTAACGTTCGTCACGAGTAGCTAAGCGAACGAGAGGCGGGCACCGACGACCCGCCGAGAAGTGAAGGGAGACCCCTGCCCATGTCCTTCGTGGACCTCCACCTCCACCTCCTCCCCGGGGTGGACGACGGGGCGCCGACGCTCGCGTCGAGCCTCGCCCACGCCCGGCGCATGGTCGCCGAGGGTGTCGGGCACGCCACCGTCACCCCGCACGTGCACCCCGCGTGGCCGTGGGATCGCGCCACGCTTCCCGACCGGCTCGCCGAGCTGCGCGCCGCGCTGCGCGCGGAGGGCATCCCGCTCCGCGTCGAGGCCGGCGGGGAGCTCGACGCCCGCCTCGCCGCCGAGCTCTCCTCCACGGAGCTCGAAACCTTCGCCCACGGCCCCGAGGGCCGGCGCTGGCTGCTCGTGGAGACGCCGTGGGGCGGCGTCGACGCCGAGCTCGAGACGATCCTCGCCGGGCTGCGCGCCCGCGGGTTCGGCGCGCTGCTCGCCCACCCCGAGCGCTCCGCGGACTTCCTGCCCCACGGGCTCGAGCGCCTGCGCTCCGAGCTCACCGCCGGGACGCTGCTCCAGGTCAACGTCTGCTCGCTGCTCGGACGCCACGGGCCCGGGATCCAGCGCGCGGCCGAGTACCTCGTGCGCAACCGGCTCGCCTTCGTGCTCGCCTCCGACGGGCACCCGGGCACGCGCGAGCACACGCTGCGCCTCGGGTTTGATCTCGCCCTGACCGCGGGCGCCTCCTCGCTCGGAGCCTGGCGCCTCACGCAGGCCAACCCGCGCTTCCTGCTCGAGCAGGGGATCCTGCCCGCCCAGGATCCGATCCCGGCGCTGCCGGCGGCGGTGCCCGCCTCCCCCGGCGCGGTCGCTCGGGCGCGCGAGGCGCGCCGGGCGCTGACGAGCCGGCGCTAGGACTAGCGTCCCCCGCGTGGGGAGGCGATCCTGGCGGGTCATCCGGCGCACCGCGGTCTCGTTCTACGACGACCAGATGACCCACCACGCGGCGGCGATGACGTACTACACGCTGATGTCGCTGTTCCCGACGCTGCTGCTCGGGCTCTCGCTGCTCGGGCTTCTGGGCCAGTACCCGCAGACCTACGACGCGATCATCTCCCACGTCCGCGACGTCGTGCCCCAGCCCGCGCTCGGCGCGCTGGACTCGTCGCTGCGCGAGACGCTGCGCCACAAGGGCACCGCGGTGGGCGGGCTCACGGTGGGCCTGGTCGTCGCGCTCTACGGCTCCACGGGCGCGCTCGAGGCCGCGCGGCGCGCGCTCAACGTCGTGTTCGAGATCAAGCGCGGCCGTTCGTTCCTGCGCCGCAAGCTCATCGACATCAGCTCGTCGCTCGTGCTCGGGGTGCTGGCGATCGCCGTGCTCACGTTCATGTTCGTGGGCGGAGGGCTGGCCGAGCGGCTCTTCGACGTGCTCGGCGTGGGGTCGACGGGGCGCGCGCTCTGGGGCGCGTCGCGCTGGCCGCTCGCGGTGCTGGTGGCCGTCTTCGTCTTCTCCTGCATCTACTACATCACCCCGGACGTGCGTCACCGCAGCTTCCGCTGGGTCACGCCGGGCGCGTTTGTCGCGGTCGCCGCGTGGCTTGGGGCCTCGCTGCTCTTCTCCCTCTACCTCTCGAACTTCGTGAACGTCTCGGCGGTCTACGGCACCTTCGCGGCGGCCATCGTCCTCATCGTCTGGATCTGGCTCACCAACGTCGCGCTGCTGTTCGGCGCCGAGCTCGACGCGGAGATCGAGCGCGAGCGGGAGCTCGCCGCGGGCGTACCCCTCGCGCAGACGCTCGACCTCCCGGCCCGGCGGGGGTGAGCTCGGATCAGCCGAACAGCGCCCGGGCCTGCTCGTACTCCTCGGGGGGCACGGTGCGGATCGCGGCCACGGCGTCGGCGAGCTGCACGAGCTCGATCCGGGGGCCCTTCAGCGCAGGCATCGTCCCCCACTTCTGCGCGTGGGCGGCGTCGATCGCCGCGAGGCCGAGCCGGGTGGCCAGCACGCGGTCGAACGCCGTCGGCGTCCCGCCGCGCTGGACGTAACCGAGCACCGTCGTCCGCGCCTCGTAGCCCGTCCGCTGGGCGATCTCGTGCTCGAGGCGCTGCCCGATCCCGCCGAGCCGCGGGTGACCGAACTCGTCGAGCGCGTCGTCGCCTGTCGTCTCCATGGTCCCCTCGACCGGCGTCGCCCCCTCGGCGACGACCACGATCGAGAAGAACCGACCGCGCGCGTGGCGGCGGCGTATGAGGTGGCACACCTCGTCGACGTCGAAGGGCTTCTCGGGGATGAGGATCACGTCGGCGCCGCCGGCTATCCCCGAATGCAGCGCGATCCACCCCGCGTTGCGGCCCATGACCTCGACGATGAGGATCCGGTTGTGGGACTCCGCGGTGGTGTGCAGGCGGTCGATCGCGTCCGTGGCCACCTGCACCGCCGTGTCGAAGCCGAAGGTGAGGTCGGTGCCGCCGAGGTCGTTGTCGATCGTCTTGGGCACCCCCACGACGGGGATCCCGTCGGCGTGGAGCTTCGCCGCGGCGCCGAGGGTGTCCTCCCCCCCGATGGCCACGAGGCCGTCGACGTTGAGCGAGGAGAGCGTCTCGCGCACGCGGGCGGCGCCGTCCTCGCGCTTGTAGGGGTTCGTCCGCGAGGAGCGCAGGATCGTCCCCCCGCGCGGGAGGATGCCCCGGGTCGAGTCGATGGTGAGCTCCACGAAGGACTCCTCGAGCACGCCCCTCCAGCCGTCGAGGAAGCCGAGCAGCACGTGCCCGTACTCGTCGGAGCCCTTGCGCACGACCGCGCGGATCACCGCGTTGAGGCCCGGGCAGTCCCCGCCTCCGGTGAGCACGCCGATCCGCACGGGGGAGCAGCCTACGCGGCTTGGAGGGAGAAGCGCACCCGCGTGCCCTGCGTGCCGTCCTCGAGCCAGATGCGGCCGCCGTGGGCCTCGACGATCGCGCGGGAGATCGCGAGACCGAGACCGGCGTTGCCGTCGGTGCGCGAGGTGGCGTCCCCGCCGCGGAAGAAGGCATCGAAGACCCGGCCGCGCTCCGTGTCGGCGATCCCCCGCCCCGAGTCCGCGACCTCGATCTCCAGCCCGCTCGCCGCCCGCTCGGCCCGCACCACAACCGAGCCGTCGGGCGGCGTGTGGTGGATCGCGTTGAGGATGAGGTTGAAGAGCACCCGCTGGAGCTTCTCGGGGTTCGCGCTCGCGGGCGCGAGGTCATGGGGAACCTCCCAGCGGACGTCGACCGCCCGCGCCCGCGCCTGCGTCTGCAGGGCGGAGACCGTCTCCTCCACGAGCTCGTCGAGGCGCACCTGCTCGAGCGACCACGAGATGTCACCGGACTCGATCCGTGAGAGCTCGAAGAGGTCGTCGATCAGCGCCGTGAGCGCGCGGACGTGGACGGTGAGCCGCGAGAGGTACTCCCGCCGCTCCTCCGGGGAGACCATGTCGTCGTCCACCGCCTCGGCCAGGAGCTGGAGCGAGGTGATCGGCGTGCGCAGGTCGTGGGACACCGCGGCGACGAGCTCCCGGCGCGCGCGCTCCTCGGTGCCGAGCTTCGTCGCCATCGCCTTCACCTCCGCCCCGAGACCGGCGAGCTCGTCGCGTCCCTCCGCCGGCAGCGCGGGCTCGCGCTCCCCCTGGCCGACGGCGTGGAGCGCCGCGCGCAGGGCGTCGACGTCGCGCAGGACGGGACCGGTCATCACGCGCCCGGCCAGGAGCGCGACGAGCCCCGCGTAGGCGCCGGCCAGCGCGGCCAGCGCCGCGTCGCGCGTGGAGACGAACATGAACCCGGCGAAGACCGCGAGGACGAGCACCGTCCCGCCGACGCCGATCGCCTCCGTGAGCGCGACGTGGCGGCGCAGCGAGGTCAGCCGCCGGCCCCGGCGCACGGCGAGGTGGGCGAGGCCGACGACCAC
>JBBSGJ010000056.1:0-12537 GCA_038254195.1 Solirubrobacterales bacterium | reverse complement strand
GCGTCCGTCATGGCCGCCCTGGTCCTCGTCGTCGAGGACGAGCCCAGCATCGGCGCCCTCGTGCGCCGCTACCTCGAGCGCGAGGGCTTCCGGGTCGTCTGGGTGCGCTCGGGGGAGGAGGCGCTGGCCGAGCTGCCGCGCCATCCCGTGGCCCTCGTCGTGCTCGATGTCGGGCTGCCCGGCATGGACGGCTTCGCGGTCTGCCGCCGCCTGGCCGGCCGCGTCCCGGTGATCCTCCTGACCGCGCGCGACGAGGAGGCCGACCGCGTCGCCGGCCTCGAGCTCGGCGCCGACGACTACGTCACGAAGCCCTTCTCGCCGCGGGAGCTGGCCGCTCGGGTCAAGGCGGTGCTCCGCCGGGCGGGCGCGACCGCGCCGGCCGGCGACGTCCTCACCCTGGGCCCTCTCGCACTCTCCTGCGCGGGACGCGAGGTCCGGGTCGACGGGCGCGAGGTCGAGCTCACCGCCCGGGAGTTCGACCTGCTCGAGTTCCTGCTGCGCTCGGCCGGCGTGGTGGTCTCGCGCGAGACGCTGCTGGCCGAGGTGTGGGGGTTCCGGGCGGCCCCCGAGACGCGGACCGTCGAGGTCCACGTCGCCTCCCTGCGCCGGAAGCTCGGCCGCCCGGAGCTTGTCCGCACCGTACGCGGCTCGGGTTACAAGGCCGTGGCGCCGTGAGCAGCCTGCGGGCCCGGCTCTTCGCCTACCTCGCGGCCGCCGCGGTCGTCGCCGCCGGCCTGACCGTCGTCGTTGCCGGGGCGCTCGACCGCCGGGCCGCCGACCGCGCCCGGCGCGACGCCCTCGCCGGCCAGGCCGACGCCCTCGTCGCCGTGGCCGGGGACCTGCGCGGGGTCCGGGTCCTCGTCGGGCGCGGCGGGGCGGTGCGCCCGCTCGGTCCGCGCGCCCGCGGGCGGATCCTCGCCCGCCTGCCGTCCCCGCCCCGCGGCCAGGGCGAGGTGCCCGGACCGCGGCGGACGCTGCTATGGGCGGGCCGGTCGGCGGGCTCGGGGACCCTCGTCGTGCTGCGTCCCGCGGCCCGCCAGGCGGGTGATCCGCGGGCGCTGGCCGGGGGCCTCGTGGTGGCGGGCCTCGTGGGCGCGCTCGTGGCGGCCGCGCTCGCCGGGGTGCTCGCCCGGCGCCTCACGCGGCCGCTCGAGGAGCTGACCGAGGGCGCGCGCCGGGTCGCGGGCGGGGAACGCGCCGCGGTGCCCGTCCGCGGCGCCGACGAGCTCGCGACCCTGGCGGCGGCGTTCAACACCATGAGCCACGACCTCACCGCCGCGCGCGCAGCCCAGCGGCGCTTCCTGCTCTCGGTCTCCCATGAGCTCAAGACCCCGCTCACCGCGGTGCGCGGGTACGCCGAGGCGCTCGCCGACGGGGCGGTTCCCCCGCCCGAGGCGGCGCGGACGATCGGCGCGGAGTCCGCACGCCTCGAGCGCCTCGTGGCCGACCTGCTCGACCTCGCCCGGCTCGAGCGGACCGGGTTCGCCGTCGCCGACGAGCCCGTCGACCTCCGGGCGATCGCGCACGAGGTCGCCGCCCGCTTCGTGCCGCGCGCCCGCGTGGCCGGAGTCGAGCTGCGGGTGGACGAGGACGGCGACGCGACCGCGGCCGGGGACCCCGGGCGGCTCGTGCAGGTCGTCTCGAACCTCGCCGAGAACGCGTTGCGCACCGTGCCGCGCGGTGGGCACGTCCTCCTCGTGCCCCGGCCCGCCCGCTTCGAGGTGCGCGACGACGGCCCGGGGCTCGCGGCTGAGGAGCTCCCCCGCGCCTTCGATCGCTTCTTCCTGTGGGAGCGCTACCGCGGCGAGCGGCCGGTCGGGACCGGGCTCGGCCTCGCGCTCGTGCGCGAGCTCACCGAGGCGATGGGCGGCACGGTGGAGGCGGAGAGCGCTCCTCGGAGCGGGACGACGTTCCGGCTCCATCTCCGCCCCGCTGGCTAGGGTTTGGCGGATGGCGACGTGTCTGGTCACCGGGGGCGCAGGCTTCCTGGGCTCGCATCTGTGCGACGAGCTGTTGGCTCGCGGGCACCGGGTGCTGTGCGTGGACAACCTGGAGACGGGGTCGCTGCGGAACATCGCGCACATCCGCTCGCCGGAGTTCGTCCATCTGAACTGCGACATCATCGAGCCCTTCCACATCGCCGAGCCGGTGGACTTCGTCTACCACCTCGCCTCGCCGGCGTCGCCGATCGACTACCTGCGCCTCCCGCTGCACACGTTGAAGGTCGGCTCCTACGGGACGCATCACACGCTCGGCGTGGCCAAGCACAAGCGGGCGCGGTTCCTGATCGCGTCCACGTCGGAGGTCTACGGCGACCCGCAGGTCCATCCGCAGCCCGAGTCCTACTGGGGGCACGTCAACCCGATCGGCCCGCGCGGGGTCTACGACGAGGCCAAGCGCTACGCGGAGGCGCTCACGATGGCCTACCACCGCCAGCAGGGCGTGGACACGTCGATCATGCGGATTTTCAATACCTTCGGCTCGAGAATGAGGCCGCATGACGGCCGGGCGATCCCGACGTTCCTGCGCCAGGCGCTGCAGGACCGGCCCATGACGGTGTTCGGCGACGGGTCGCAGACCCGGTCGTTCTGCTATGTCTCGGATCTCGTCGACGGGATGATCCGCCTGGCCGAGTCGGGCTACCACACGCCGGTGAACATCGGCAACCCCGACGAGTTCACGCTGCTCGAGCTCGCGCAGGCCGTGATCGGGATCACGGGGTCGCGTTCGGAGATCGTCTACGAGGCGCTGCCCGTCGACGACCCGCAGGTGCGCCGGCCCGACATCTCCCTGGCCCGCGAGATCCTTGGTTGGGAGCCGCAGATCGACCTGCGCGAAGGCCTGCGCCGGACGATCGAGCAGTCCGGCGTCGAAGCCCTCGTCGGGGGCTGAGGCGCAACTTCCCGCGCACGGTGCCGTTGCGAACTGAAGTGCCCGACGCCACCGTCACGACACGGGAGGATGGGTCCGACTCCGAAGCGCCCGAGCGCGGGGCCGTCGTCCTCCCCCGGCGCGATGTGCGCGCCAAGCGCCCGCCCGCGCTCTCGTTCCTCCTGCGCCGTGAGACCGCCCGGCGGATCGGGCGGGTGGTGTCGCTCCTGGCCCTCGACTACGTGGGGATCCTCGCGGCGGTCTGGGCCGCGCTCGAGCTGAAGTACCTGCTCAAGGGCGGCAGCGACGCGGCGGCGGCCTGGGCGGGCGCCCGCAACTTCGTGCCGTTCGCCTTTCTGCTCACCGTGCTGCTGTTCGCGCGCGAGGAGCTCTACGCCGAGCGTGGCCGCCGCCCGGGACTCGCCCGGATCATCGTCGCGCTGTTCCAGGTCACGCTCGTCTCGCTCATCTACGCGCTGGCGCAGGGGGAGCACTTCGACTCCTACTACCTGTTCTATGCCTCCCTGTTCTTCGCCGTGGTCTTCGTGGCGGCGCTGCGGACGGTACACCTGCACGTCACCGGGTTGCTCCTGCGCGCCGCGGGCTACCGGCGCCGCGCCGTGCTCGTGGGCAGCGGCGGCCACATCGACGCGGTCGCCCATGCGCTGGCCGAGGCCGCGGCGTCACCCGTCGACGTCGTGGGGTTCATCTCGCTCGTGCCGCGTCCCCAGAACGGGCTGCGCTCCCTCGGCCGCCTCGAGGATCTGCGCGCGGTGCTCACGGCGCACCGCATCCAGGAGGTGATCATCGCCGACCCGGACTTCCCCCAGGAGAAGGCGGTGGAGCTCGTGGACGCGTGCCACCAGCGCGGGGTGACCGTGCACGTCGCGCCGACGACGATGGAGATACTCCTGCAGCGCGCGGAGTTCGTTCCCGGGCAGTCCGTCCCGCTGTTCACCCTCAAGCCGCCGGTCTTCTCGGGCTGGGACTTCATGCTCAAGCGGTGCTTCGACCTGGTGATGGCCGTGGCGCTGCTGCTCGTCCTCTCGCCCCTGCTGGCGCTCATCGCCCTCGCCGTGCGGCTCTCCTCGCGGGGACCGATCGTCTACCGGTCGCTGCGGCCCGGTATGGGCGGGGAGCCGTTCGCGTGCCTGAAGTTCCGCACGATGCACGCGGACGCCGACGCGCGCCAGGCGGACCTCGAGGAGGCCAACGAGGCGAGCGGCGCGCTGTTCAAGATGACCGCCGACCCGCGGGTGACCCGGGTCGGGCGGGTCCTGCGGCGCTTCTCGCTCGACGAGCTGCCCCAGCTCGCCAACGTGCTGCGCGGGGAGATGTCGCTCGTGGGCCCGCGCCCGCTGCCGCTGCGCGACTTCGAGCGCCTCGCGCCCTGGCACAAGAAGCGCTACGGCGTCCTGCCCGGCATGACCGGCCTGTGGCAGGTCTCCGGTCGCTCCGAGCTCGACTTCGACGACCTCGTCCGCCTGGACTTCCTCTACCTCGAGCGCTGGTCGATCCTGCTCGACCTCTCGATCCTGCTCAAGACGGTCCCTGCGGTACTGGGGCGGCGCGGCGCATACTGAGCGCCGCCCGTGCTGCGCCACCGCTTCCTGTTCGAGCAGCTCGTGCGCCGCGAGATGCGCCAGAAGTACGCGGGCTCCGCGCTCGGGGTGGCCTGGTACGTCGTCAACCCGCTCGTGCTCATGGGCGCCTACACGCTCATGTTCGGGAAGCTCATCCCCCAGAAGATCCCCGACTACCCCCTGTTCCTCATGGTCGGGCTCATGGTCTGGACGTTCTTCTCGCAGTCGCTCACCGCCAGCGCGTACTCGCTGATCGAGCAGGCGCCGCTCGTGCGCAAGGCCCGCTTCCCGCGGCAGGCGATCCCCGCCGCGGCGGTCTGGGTTCAGTTCCTCACGTGGCTCATCGTCGACGCGGTGCTCGTGGTGGTGAGCGTCGCGGTGCGCGCGCCACTCGGGCCGGCGCTGCTGCTCCTGCCCGTGCTCGCCGCGCTGCTGTTCTGCTTCGTGCTCGGGTGCTCGACGGCCGTCGCCGCGCTGCACGCCCACTTCCGGGACGTCGCCCCCGTGCTGACCGCCGCGCTGCTGCCCTGGTTCTTCCTCTCGCCGATCTTCTTCGCCCCCGGGCAGTTCGGGTTCGTGGACTCACACCCGTGGGTGGGGATCATCCTCGACTGGGTCAACCCGGTGGCCCCGTTCATCCAGGCGATCCGCGACGTGGTCTACGACGGCGCGGTGCCCGACGCGGGTCGGCTCGTGTACTGCGTGGTGGCGGCGGCGGTCGCGGTGGGTCTCGGCCGCGGGATCTTCCGGCGGCTGGACCCCGAGCTGGCGGTCGTGCTGTGAGCCTGGCGCCCGGCGAGCTCGTGCTCGAGGCCGCCTCGCGGGCGTTCCTGCCCCAGGCCTCGCAGGCGCGGACGCTCAAGGACCTCGTCATGCGGCGGAGCGATAAGCGCGCGCTGCGCGTCCCCGCGCTGCACGAGGTGACGCTGCGGGTCGCGCCCGGGGAGACGCTCGGGCTCGTGGGCCGCAACGGAGCGGGGAAGACCTCGACGCTCAAGGTGCTTGCTCAGATCATCCCGCTCGACTCGGGGCGGGTGGAGGCCGGCGGTCGTGTCGTGTCCCTGCTCGAGCTCGGCGCGGGCTTCGCCCGGGACCTCTCGGGGCTGGAGAACATCTTCCTCGGCGCGGCCATCCACGGGCTCGACCGGACGGAGATCGAGGCGCGGGCGGACGACATCATCGCCTTCTCGGAGCTCGGCGAGTTCATCGACGCGCCCGTGCGCACGTACTCCAACGGGATGTTCGTGCGGCTCGGCTTCGCGCTGGCCGCGCATCTGGACGCCGACGTGATGCTCATCGACGAGGTCCTCGCCGTGGGCGACGAGGCCTTCCAGCGCAAGTGCATCCGCCGGATCTCCGAGCACATCGCCCGGGGTGCGACGCTCGTGCTCGTCTCCCACGATGCCGGGCAGATCGAGCAGGTGTGCGAGCGGGTCGTCGTGCTCGAGGCCGGGGAGGTGGTCTTCGACGGGGCGACCGCGGAGGGGCTCGCGGCCTACCGGCGGCGGCTCGGGACGGACACCGGAGGCGGCATGAGCGCCCGGCCGCACCATGACCGCGACGTGCGGGTCGAGGAGCTCGAGCTGCGGGACCCCGAGGGCCGCGCGCGGCGGGTGTTCCGCGCCGGCGGTCCCCTGCGGGCGGTCATCGGCGTGTCGGGGACGCGGCGGGAGGGGCGGCTCGTGCTCGAGGTGCGCGATGCGACCGGGCAGGTGGTCTTCCGCTCCGAGCAGGACGTGGACGTGCCGGCGCGCCTGGAGTGGGAGGTCGAGCGGCTCGCGCTGCTCGGTGGCGACTACGACCTCGCGGTGTCCGGCGACGGCGGCCCGGCCGAGCGGGTCGCGCGCTTCTCGGTCGCCGACGAGCCGGGCGCGGAGGGGATCGTCGACCTGCGCGGGACGCTGCACCCGGCGCGGGTCGAGGTCCCGTCGTGAGCCCCGAGGAGGCGCTCGCCGTCGCCCGGGCCCGCGCGACCGAGCGGCGTGGGGCGGGCGAGACCATTCCGGGCGGGTTCACGGTGCGCCCCGTCGACGGCATCGGGCCCGACGAGCTCTACGACTGGGCGGTGATCGAGCCCGACATCAACGACGTGCGCTCCACGCGTCCCTACGGCGCGCCGATCACCTGGGCCAAGCGCGGCCTGTTGCGGGCGCTCGGCCAGTACCTCGGCGCGCTGATCGGGGAGCAGACCCGCTTCAACCTCCAGGTCGCGCAGTACGTCGCCCAGCTCGAGCGGCGGGTGCGCGAGCTCGAGGAGCAGCGCTCCTGAGGGTCCACCAGCTCCTCTCCGGCGCCGGCCCCGTGGACGCGGTGACGGGACAGGCCCGCGCCTTCCGGGAGTACTTCGATCGCTGGGGGTGGATGGGCGAGGACCGCGCGGTGTGGCGCGATCCCCGGGCCCGCGACATCGGCGGCCCCGAGGGGTTCGACCCGGCGGACGACGACGTGCTCGTCGTCCACTACTCGGCCTACGCGCCGCGCCTGCGTCCGCTGCTCGGCCGGCCGAACCCCAAGCTCCTCGTCCACCACAACGTGACCCCGGCGCGCTGGCTGTGGACCTACGACGCGCTGCTGGCCGTGCAGTGCGAGGTGGGCCGCGCCCAGCTCGGGGAGTGGGCGCGGGGCGTCGACCTCGCGTGCGGGGTCTCGGAGTACAACACGGGGGAGCTGCGCGAGGCCGGCGCGCGGCGGGTGGAGGTGCTGCCGCTGCTGGTGGATCCGGGGAAGCTGGGCGCGGCGGCTCCGGCGACCGCGGTGGAGCCCGGGGGCCCGCCCACCCTGCTCTTCGTCGGGCGCCTCGTCCCCCACAAGCGCCACGACGAGCTGATCCGGACGCTCGCGCTGCTGCGCGCCGGCGGTGGGCGGGATCAATTTCCCGACGTCCGCCTCGTGTGCGTGGGCGAGCCGCTGTCGGAGTCCTACCGCCGGTCGCTCGTGCGCCTGGGGGAGGAGCTCGCCCCCGGGGCGATCACCTGGGAGAGCGGCCTGTCCGGCGGGGAGCTCGCCGATCGGTATCGCTCCGCCCACGCCTTCCTGTGCCTCTCGGAGCACGAGGGCTTCTGCATCCCCCTGCTCGAGGCCTTCCACTTCGGGCTGCCCGTGGTCGCGCGCGCGGCCGGCGCGGTGCCCGAGGTGGCGGGGGAGGCCGCGCTGCTGCTGGGTTCCGAGGACGACGCCCTCGCGGCCGCCGAGGCGGCGTCCGTGGTGCTCGCGGACGCCGGGCTCCGCGAGGAGCTGCGCGCCCGCGGTCGCCGCCGCCTCGAGGCCTACCGCCCGGAGGACGCCGCGCGGGCGCTCCGGGCGGCGGTCGAGTCGGTCACCCGTCGGTCTGACCGATGAACGGCGGCGAGGTGCGCGACGGTGATCATCAGCGTGGTGCCGTCGGCGTCGACCGGTGCGAAGCCGAAGCGACGGTAGAAGCCGCTCGCCCCTCCGAGTGCGTCGACGACCACAGCGCGCATTCCCACCTCCGTGGCAGCCTGGAGAGCACGCCCGAGCGCGTGGCGGAGGACATGACGTCCCAGCCCGGTGCGTTGGTGGCGCTCGTCGACCGCCAGCCGGGCGAGCAGGCACACGGGAATGGGAAAGTGGCGGGACAGCCCGCGCCGGATCTCGCTCGTGGCGCCGCCGTGATCGATCTCGGAGGCCACGAGCGTGCAGTAGGCGATCACCCGGTCCTCCTCCAGGACCACGAACGTCCGGGCTGCGTCCCGGCGCTGGCTCTGCCCGGCGTAGGCGCGCAGCCACACGTCAAGCTGCTCGACCCCGCAGCGGAAGCGGTCGGTGCGGTGGTGGTCGGGCGCGAAGGCGACGAGCCCGGGCCAGGTGCTCACCGATCGGCGAAGAGGTCCCGGAGACCGGCCGGCGGTTCACCGTCGGCGTCGAGTGCGGCGAGGAACCGTCCCGCGGAATCCTCGTCGAGCACGATCCGGGTCCGCTCGCGCAGCACATCCTCGGCCCGAGCCCGAGCCGCTTGGCGGAAGAACTCGCTCAAGGACTGGCCGAGGGCACTCGCCGCCGCCTCCTCGAGCCGGCGTTCCTCGTCGGAGACCCGGATCTCGATCCGGCGCGACCGGGAGCTTGCGCTCATCGAGAAAAGTGTACGGAAGTTGTCCGGTGAGAGCGAGCAGGGCTCGCCTGGCACGGCGGTCGAGCACGGGATGCAGCCCGTGGAGCTCGAAGACGGCCACCGCGGAGTTCGTGAGGACCGTCGCGGGCCGGGCGCGTGCGACGAGCGCCCGGACGGGGGCGAAGGAGGGCTCGTAGGTCGTGCCGGCGCGCTGGACGCCGACGGCGACCCCGGCCGCCAGGAGGAGGGCGAGCAGCGCGATCCGGACGCGGGGCTTGGCGGCCCTCGCGCCGAGCGCCCGACCACGGCGACGACCAGGGCCACGAGCAGGAGGGTGGCCGGCCTCCGGGTCGCCGCCGTTCGCCGCGCGGCGACCGCGGCCGCCACCAGGACCCCGGCGACCAGGGCGGCCTGGACCCACCGGGCGGGCGAGGATCCGCCCGCCCCGTGCTCGCCGAACGCGAGGATCGCCGCCACGTCGCGGAGCTGCCCCGGAGAGGGGCCCGGGTAGACGGGCGCCGCCTTCGTCACGTCGACGGCGTCGAAGCCGCGCAGCATCTCGGGCAGCCAGGCCGCGAGGGTCACGACCGGTGCCGCGGCGAGGAGCAGGACCTCTCGCCGTCGCGGTCCCGCGATCACCACGAACAGGCCGGCGGCCAGCCCCGCGAGCACGAGCGCCGCGACGTACTCCGACCACACCGCGATCACGCCGCCCGCGATCCCAGCCACCACCAGCGCCGCCGGCCCCCCGTGGCGAGCGCGAGCGCGGCCCAGAGGGCGAGCACGAGCCCGAGCTGGGCGAGCTCGAAGCCACGGGAGTAGTCCGAGAAGGAGACCTCGTAGGGCAGGACCGCGAGGGTCAGCGCGCCGAGCAGGGCCGAACAGTCTCCGGCGCGCCGGCGCAGCGCCGCCCACGTTCCGGCGACCACGAGGACGCCGGGGACGAGGGCCGGCAGGCGCAGCGACCACGCGGCGTCGAAGGGCAGCGGGCGGAGCAGGAGGTAGAAGAGCGGCGGGGTGTTCTCGTACGCCGCGAGCCGGCCGAGGAACGCGTGGTCGCTCGGGGCGGAGGCGACGAGCCAGGAGTACCCCTCGTCGTGCGAGAGGGGGCCGCCGAGGGTCAGGAGCCGGAGGGCGAGGGCCACGCCGACGACTCCGAGAAGCCCGAGCACGACGTGGCCGCGCACGCGAGGAGGCTAGGTAGGCTCACGCCGGGCTGACCGCCACACCCGCGACCCCGGGGAGCGCGAAGCGGCGGGCCACGGCCCAGAGGCCAAATGCCCCCTGGGACTAGCCTCCGTTGCCGTGAGCTCGGCCGACGTCACCGCGCCGTGGCGGCTTGTCCGGCCGCGCACCTGGGGCGCCGAGGGCCGGTGGGCGGTGCGGGTCGTCCTCCTCGTGGCGGGGTTCGCGCTCGTGCTCGCGCTCCTGACCGGCGCCCGCCGGCTCGGTGCCCTGCCCGACCTGCTCCGCGGCAGCGTCGCCGCCCTCGTCCTCTTCGGCGTGAGCGGCGACGCGCTCGCCGTCAGCCTCTGTCCGCCGGCGCTGCAGCCGGTGCGCCCCGTGCTCGCCCTGGCGCTCGGGATGGCGGCCGGCCCGCTCGCCCTGACCGTGCTGGGCATACTCCACATCCCCCTCGCGGTGACGCTGCCGCTGGTGCTCGTCGCCGGGCTGGCCGCGTCGTGGTGGGTGCGCCGCCGGGGCGGGCGCGAGGCGGTCGCCCCGCTCGACGTCCACGTGCTGGTCGCCACCGCCGCCGTCGGCGTCCTGCTCGGCTGCGTCGTCCTCATCCCGATGTGGGGGTCCGGAGTCGTCTCGGTGCCGGGGATCAACCCCGATGCGCATCAGGTCGTGGGCTCCGCCGCGCTGCTCCAGCAGGCGCCCCCCGACGCGACGCGGGTGCAGCTCGGCCTCGACCACATCCCCACGGTCTGGGGCTCGAAGTGGCCGATCTTCTACGCCCTCGCCGCCGCGAGCAACCTGTCGGGCCTCGATCCCCTCGGGGCCTTCCCGACGATGGCGGCGCTGCTCGCGGTGCTCGCGGCGCTCGGCTTCGGGGCGCTGGCCGGCGAGGCGTTCGGGCTCGGCCGGCGCGGCGGCCTCGTCGTCGCCGCGGTCTCCGGCCTCTCGTGGGTCACGATCCACCTCGCGGTCCATCCCTACTGGAACCAGCTCTGGGGCTACGCGGCGCTCCCGTGGGCGCTGCTGCTCGGATGGCTGGCCCTCAACGGCCGCGGCGAGGCGCGGGCGGCCGTGGGCTGCGGGCTGCTGCTGCTGCTCATCGCGCTCGCCTACCCGCTTCTCTTCCCCTACCCGGTGGTGATCCTCGTGCTCATGGCCGTGGCCCTGCGCAGGCGTCCGCGCCTGCCGGCGTGGGGGCGTCGTGGCGGCCCGATCGGCTTCGTCCTCCTCGGGCTCATACTCCTCGTCCCCCTGCTCGCCGCGGTGCAGAAGCTCAGCCAGGCAGGAAGCCAGCTCATCCACCCCGGCGGCGCGGTGTGGGGCGGCGACGTGACGTCGTTCATCCCCTTCGGGGACTTCGTGGGCACGGGCGGGGGGATCCTGCCCGCCCTGGTGATCCTCGCGCTCGCCGTGTGGGCGCTCGTGCGCGTCGTGCCCCGGCGCCTCGCGCTCGCCCTCGGCGCCGCCCTCGCCCTCTTCGCCCTCCTCGACGTGCGCCTGCGCACGGTCCCGAGCGGGACCTACATGGACTTCAAGCACCTCGCCTTCACCGGTTCGCTCGTCGTCGCGCTGGGCGCCACCGGAGCGGTGAGCCTGCTGCGCCACCGGCGCCGCGAGGCCGCCGTGCTCGGGGCGGTCCTGCTCGCCGCCTGGGGGGTCGGCGCCATGATCCGCGACCGCCGCGAGTTCAAGGAGCACTGGGTCCAGGTGCCGCCCGAGCTCTCCGAGATCCGCGACTGGTCGCGCGCGCTGCCGCCCGGGACCAGCGTGCGGATCGACATCCCCCAGAGCGGCGTGCAGCTCTGGGCGGCGTACTTCCTGGCCGAGCACCCGGTGGACTCGATCGATCCCGTTCTGTTCACGACCTACGCACACCCGCCGTGGGGCGCGATCGCCGACTACTCGCTCGCCCTACGAGTGATCCCGCTGCGCGCGCTGCGCCGGCTGGGGGTCACCGGGCCGCCGATCCGGGAGAACCGCCAGTTCGTCCTGCGCCGCATCGTCGTCCCGCCGGGCAACACGCTCCCCCCGACGGCCTCCCTACGCCAGGTTCAGCCCTGACCACCGCCCGCCCGCGACGAGCTCCGCGAACGTCGCGAGGGCCTGGGCGACCACCTGGTCCATGTTCAGGTACTGGTAGCGGGCCAGGCGCCCGACGAAGGTGACGCCGGAAAGCTCGTCGGCCCGGCCCCGGTAGCGGTGGTAGAGCGCCCTGGTCTCGTCGTTCGGGATGGGGTAGTAGGGGTCGCCCTCGCTGCGCGGGAGCTCGCGCGCGATCGTCGAGGATGTGTGCCGCTGGCCCGTGAGGTAGCGGTACTCGGTCGTCCGCGTCCAGGGCACGTCCTCGCTGGGGAAGTTGATCGAGGCGGCCGGCTGCACCAGGCCCTCGTCGGGGGTGGGCTCGTTGTGGAGCTCGAACGCGAGGCTCCGGTAGGGGAGCGCCCCGTACTCGTGGTCGAAGAAGGCGTCGATCGGCCCGGTGTAGACGAGGTGGTCGTACTCGACCTCGTCGCGGACCGCGTCGAAGTCGACGCCGAGCCGCACCTCGATCCCGGGCGCGTCGAGGATGCGCTCGAACATGGCCGTGTAGCCGCCGGCCGGCATCGCCTGGTGTGAGTCGGTGAAGTACCGGTCATCGGTGCTCGTGCGGGTGGGGATCCGTGCGCACACCGACGCGTGGAGCTCCGAGGGATCCCGCTGCCACTGCTTGCGGGTGTAGCCGCGGAAGAACTTCTCGTAGAGGTCCCGCCCGACCTTGGAGACCACCGCGTCCTCGCTGTTGCGGACGTAGGCGATCGGCTCTGCGCGTCCGGCGTAGAAGGCCTCCACCTC
>JBBSGJ010000055.1:0-12654 GCA_038254195.1 Solirubrobacterales bacterium | reverse complement strand
CTACCGCCTCTCCGGCATCCCCGAGGAGCGTCGTGACGAGGTCGAGCGCGTTCACGGCTTCCACGCCCGGTTCTGTCCGGTGGCCCGCAGCCTCGAAGGGGCGATCGACATCCGGACGGAGCTGACGTTCGTGTAGCTCGGTGTCCGCGTGAGTCAGACGCGGCTCTACCCGTAGTGCGTAATCGTTTGCGCAGCTTGCTGGCCGAGCTTCCAGCGAGCAGCGGGCTTCGGTGCACGCCCGAGTCCTCGCCGAACAGGACTACGCGGAGATAGCGGCACGACTCGAGTGCTCCGAGGCAGTGGTACGGCCAGACCGTTCGGAGCTTCACTCCACATTGATCACCGGGCGGGCGTCAACCGAAGGGTTCGGCACCGAGCACGACCGCCTCGAAGAACGGCGCGAAGCGCGGAGTCCCGAACACCACCCGACGGTGAGCCTGCTCGGGAGCAAGGGGTCGCCGAACCGACGCTCGGCCTCGACGTCCCCACCGAACGGGATGTACCCGAAGTCCTGCTGACCCACGTTGCCCCAGCGCAAGAGGCTCACAGTGCGCACCGCGCCCCCCTCGTCGATGCGCAGCTCGAGCTCCGGCTGCTCGGGCGGCACCGCGATGCTCGCCACGATGAAGTTCTCGCTCTCGGCGCGCCAGCGCGCGCCTCGCTCGGGCAGCAGCATGCCTGGGACCCAGATGCTCTCGGCCGCCGCGCGGCCCGCGGCCGCGCGACGTGTTCTGGTCGTCGGCGTGCAGGAACGGAATCCGGCCGAGCACCCGGCCGTCGGTGCTGCCCGTGCCGTCGCAGTAGCGGTCGACGACGTGCAGCGGCTTGATCGGTCCCCAGCCGGCGCGGGCTCGCCAGGCGAAGTCGTGGCCGTCGAACTCCTGCTCGGCGGTGAAGGAGAGCCATCGGCCCACCTTGATCCGCCCTTCCATCGTCAGGCGGATGCCTTGGTGAAGGATGGCGCCCTCGCGAATGGCATGGCGAAAGTAGCGCTGGACGGGTTCGTCGAGCCCGATGAGCGACGCCGGATCGAAGCGCCGGTCGGAGCCGGCGTCGCGCGACTGACCACGAGCCATCACGGGACCAGTCTTGCGTTTCGAGGACGATGGGGCATCTGGACTTGCCGCTCCCGTGGCTGCGGCGGGATGCAAATCGTCAACGGCCCCCATGGTCCCGACACGAGCCGGCCCCCGTCATCCGCACGTTGCCGAGCAAGGAGACGGGTCGCGTGCTCACCGCTCTGGCCCTCTCCCTCGTCGCCACGTCGGTGGCCGCGCTCGCGGTTCTCACGTTCGTGTAGCCGGACCGGGGCGATCGCGCCCGCCCTCGCCTGTCTCGATGCGCGACGGGCCAGCCCGCCACGGTGCGGGTAGAATCCCGCGCAGTGCGCTCCCCCGCTCTCGTCGTGGTCGGCCTCGCGGCCCTCGTCGGGAGCGCGGTGACCGTGCTCGCCGCGAGCTCGCAGGCCGTTCTTCATCAAGCGCGTCATCGCACGCCCCGGGGAGCGCGTCGCGATTCGCCACGGACGCGCGGTGGTGGACGGTCGAGCGCTGCGCGAGCGCTACGTCCGGCGGGCCTGCGGCGACGGACCGGAGTGCGACCTCGGGCCAATACGCGTTCGACCGGGCACCTACTTCGTCCTCGGGGACAACCGCGGAGAGTCCGACGACAGCCGGTACTGGGGTCCGACGCCTCGGCGCGGCATCCTCGGCCACGTGCGCTCGAGGCGCTCGCCCACCTCAGCCCGCTGACTCGCCGCCACCGGGAGCGCCTGCAGCGCGAAAGCGTACGAGCCCGCAATGGAGAACCGAGAGATTGGACGGCGACTACATCCCCAGGAGCTCGAGCCCGGGACCGCGGCGAGCGCCGTCGGACACCGGGGCGAGCTTGACCTCCACGCGGGTGGCCTCCGGGGGGATGGGCGGGCGCAGGCCGCCCTGCTCGTCGCGATCGGTGAGATAGCGGCCGAGGAAGTGGGCCGCGATCTTCGTGGGCGGCCACCACAGGGCGTGCGGCGCGATCGCGGAGGCGACGCTGCCGTCGTCGTGCACCCGCGCGCGGAGGTGCTGCGGCGCGTTCCCGGTCAGGAGGATCCCGCGCAGCACCGGCTCGAAGGGCGCCGGATTGACGCGTGCGCCCACCCGCGCGGCGATGGCCCGCGCCACCGCGTCGGCCTGCTCGGCCGCGAGGCCGCCCTGCTTCACCGGATAGGCGGTGCCGTCGCCGGCGGCGAAGACGTCGGGAACGTCTCGCACCTGGCCGTGCCCATCGGTCACGATGAAGCCCCGCTCGTCGGCGGGCACGCCGGGGAGGCGCGGCCCTTCGAGTCGCGGCAGGGCGACCACGCGGTCTACCGGCAGGGCGCGATCTCCGGGCTGGACGATGAGCGCGCGCTGCCCCGACGGCACGCCCTCGCTGCCCGTCAGCACGGTGACGCCGGCCGCTGCGAGGAGGCTCGCCACCCCTTCGCTCGCCCGCTCGCCGAAGACGTGCAGCGGGCTTCGCTCCGGCGTGACGAGCGTGACGTGGACGTCGTCGAAGCCCTCGTCGAAGGCCCGCGTCGCCGTCATCAGCGCCAGTTCGTAGAGGGGCAGCGGCCAGGTGACGCCACGGGGCATCACGAAGGCCACGCGCTTGACGAACCCCTGCTCGAGATCCTGGATCAGCCCGTGCATCGCCTCGGCCTCGGCCGGGCCGGTGAAGGTCAGGGCGCCGGTCACCGCGGGCACCGGCCGCGCGCCGAGAGCCACCACGAGCACGCCGTAGCGCAGCATCTCCCCGCCGTCGGTCACCACCTCGTGACGATCCGGGTCGACGCGCGCGAGCGCGCCCTGCCAAAACGTCGCACCCGCGTCGGCCGCCACGGCGGCGAGGTCATACCGGCGGGCGGCGCCCATGGCGAACGGATCGCCGACCGCCGTCGGCCGGTGCACGAACTCCGTCTCGGGCGACAGGAGCGTGACCGCGACCGCTTCGCCGGCGAGGGCTCGCAGGGCGAGCATGGCCTCGAGCCCGGCGACGCCGCCGCCGGCGACGAGGACTTCGAGCGGTTGGTGCGGGTCCGTCGGGTTCATGGCTCGCGTCTCTCGCTGGGCTGATGGGCGGTGTCGGTGGCCGGCGCCACCACCATAGCCTCGTTGCTCGATCGACCCATCTGCTCGGGCCCGCAGGGCACGGCTTGGGCTCTCGACCCGGGATCGCCTCCGCACGATCCACTCTGCCTCGGGTGGATCCCTACGGCGTCGCCCCGTCGAGCGTCTCGCGGACCTCTCGGGCGATCTCGAGGTCCTCGCGCGAGGCGACCACGAGCGTGCGCACGGCCGACGCGGCCGCCGCGATGTCGGCGTCCAGAGCCGCGGCGGCGTTGGCGGCCGGATCCACCCGGACGCCGAGGAACCCGAGCCCGCGCGCCGCCAGCGCGCGCACCTGCGGCGCACGCTCGCCGACCCGACCGGTGAAGACGAGCGCGTCGAGCCCGCCCAGCGCGGCGGCCATCGCGGCGATGCCGGCCCGCAGGCGATGGACGTAGACGTCGAGCGCCAGCGAAGCGTCGGCATCTCCGGCAGTGGCCCCCGCGAGGACGGCGCGCATGTCGTCCGTCCCCGCCAGGCCGGCCAGGCCGGACTCGTGCTCGAGCGCCTCGGCGACCTGCGCTGCGTCCAGCTCGTCTTGTCGCATGAGCCACAGGACCAGCCCCGGGTCGACGCTCCCCGAGCGCGTGGCCATGACGAGCCCCTCGAGGGGCGTGAACCCCATCGTGGTGTCGACCGACCGCCCACCGGCAACCGCGGCGAGCGACGCGCCCGCCCCGAGATGGCAGCTCACGATCCGCACGTCACCGAGATCACGCTCCAGCAGCTCGGCCGCTCGGCGCGCGGCGTAGGCGTGGGATAGACCGTGGAAGCCGTAGCGGCGCAACGGCCAGCGCTCCCGCCAGGCGCTCGGCAGGGCGTAGGTCGCCGCGGCGGCGGGCAGCGCCGCGTGGAAGGCGGTGTCGAAGCACGCCACGGCGGGGACGTTCGGCAGCACCCGTTCGACGGCGCCGAGCGCCGCCAGCGCCCTCGGCTGATGCAGGGGCGCCAGAGCGCTCAGCGACCGGAGATCCTCGACGACGCGTGGAGCGAGCCGCGTCGGACGACGGTAGCGCTCGCCGCCGTGCACGATGCGATGACCGATCGCGTCCGGGCGGGGAAACCTACCCAGGGCCGCGTGCAGCGTTTCCTCGTCGATCTCTCCGCGAGGAGCGGGCACCTCCTCGTCGGCGAGGACGGCGTCGTCGTGGTCGAGCACGCGCAGCTTCAGGCTGCTCGACCCCACGTTGACGACGAGGACCCGCACGCGGGTGCCGCGCTACGCCGGCCAGACCCAGTCGCGCACATCGGGTGGGTCCTCGCCGACCTCGCGCGTGTACTGGCGATGGCGAAGGCGCTCGTCGACCATGCGCTGGCGCACGTGCGCCGCGCGCGACCCGAGGCCGGGCACGCGATCGATCACGTCCATGACGAGGTGGAACCGGTCGAGGTCGTTCAGCATGACCATGTCGAATGGCGTCGTCGTCGTGCCCTCCTCCCGGTAGCCGCGCACGTGGAGCCCGGCGTGGTTCGTGCGCCGGTACGTGAGCCGGTGGATCAGCGTCGGGTAGCCGTGGAAGGCGAAGATGACCGGCCCGCTCGGGGTGAAGAGCGCGTCGAACTCCGCGTCGGGAAGCCCGTGCGGATGCTCATGCTCGGGGACGAGGCGCATGAGGTCCACGACGTTGACCACGCGGACGGCGAGCTCCGGCAGCTCCCGGCGCAGGATGGCCACCGCCGAGAGCGTCTCGAGCGTGGGCACGTCCCCCGCACACGCCATGACGACGTGGGGCTCCCCCTCGTCGGAGCTCGCCCACTCCCAGATCCCGAGGCCCCGCGTGCAGTGGGCGACCGCCTCCTCGACGGTCAGGTAGTCGAGCGCGAGCTGCTTGCCGGCGACGATGACGTTCACGTAGTCCCGCGAGCGCAGGCAGTGGTCGGCCACCGAGAGCAGGCAGTTGGCGTCGGGCGGCAGGTAGACGCGCACGATCTCCGGCCGCTTGCTCACCACGTGGTCGATGAAGCCCGGGTCCTGGTGGGAGAACCCGTTGTGGTCCTGGCGCCAGACGTGCGAGCTGAGCAGGTAGTTGAGCGAGGCGATCGGCCGCCGCCAGGGGATGCCGCGCGTAACCTTCAACCACTTCGCGTGCTGGTTGAACATCGAGTCGACGATGTGGATGAACGCCTCGTAGCAGTTGAAGATCCCGTGGCGGCCGGTGAGCAGGTAGCCCTCGAGCCAGCCTTGACAGAGGTGCTCGCTGAGCACCTCCATGACGCGACCGTCCGCCGCGAGGTGCTCGTCGCCCGGCTCGCGCTCGGCGTCCCACGCGCGGTCGGTCGCCTCGAGGACCGCGCCGAGCCGGTTCGAGACCGTCTCGTCGGGGCCGAACACGCGGAACCGGTCCATGTTCGCGCGCATGACGTCGCGCAGGAACACGCCGAGGACGCGCGTCGCCTCGCTCGATGTGCTTGCCGGCTCGGGCACGTCGACCCCGTAGCGGCGGAAGTCGGGCAGGTCGAGGTCACGGAGGAGCGCGCCACCGTTGGCGTGCGGGTTGGCGCTCATGCGCCGCTGGCCCGAGGGGGCGAGCGCGGCGAGCTCGTCGCGCAGCCGGCCGCCCGCGTCGAAGAGCTCCTCCGGGCGGTAGGAGCGCAGCCACTCCTCGAGCTGGGCGAGGTGCTCGGGGTTCTCGGCCAGCTTGGCGAGGGGAACCTGGTGGGCGCGGAACGAGCCCTCGGCGGGCAGGCCGTCGACCTCCTTGGGGCCGGTCCAGCCCTTCGGCGTGCGCAGCACGATCATCGGCCAGCGCGGCCGCTGCGCCGCACCGCCCTCCCGGGCGTCGGACTGGATGCGCCGGATCTCCATCACGATCTCGTCGAGCGCGGTGGCCATCGCCTCGTGCATCTCCTCAGGCTCCGACCCCTCGACGAACCAGGGCCGGTGGCCGTAGCCCTCGAGCAGCGCGCGGAGCTCGTCGTGCGGGATGCGCGCGAGGACGGTGGGATTGGCGATCTTGTAGCCGTTGAGGTGCAGCACCGGAAGGACGGCGCCGTCCCGGACCGGGCTGAGGAACTTGTTCGAGTGCCAGCTCGCGGCGAGCGGCCCGGTCTCGGCCTCGCCGTCCCCGACGACGCAGCAGGCGAGCAGATCGGGGTTGTCCCACACCGCCCCGTAGGCGTGCACGAGCGCGTAGCCGAGCTCCCCGCCCTCGTGGATCGAGCCCGGCGTCTCGGGCGCGACGTGGCTCGGTATCCCGCCCGGGAAGGAGAACTGACGAAAGAGCCGGCGCAGGCCCTCCTCCCCCGGGCGGACCGCGGGGTAGACCTCGCCGTAGGTGCCCTCGAGGTAGGCGTTGGCGACGATCCCCGGTCCGCCGTGACCCGGTCCCGTGATGAACATCGCCTCCAGGTCGTGCGCGCGGATCACCCGGTTCATGTGCGCGTAGACGAAGTTCAGCCCCGGGGTCGTGCCCCAGTGGCCCAGGAGCCGCGGCTTGACGTGCTCCAGCCGCAGCGGCTCGCGGACGAGCGGGTTGGCGAGAAGGTAGATCTGGCCGACCGAGAGGTAGTTCGCGGCACGCCAGTACGCATCGATCAGGGCGAGCTCGTCGGGCTCGAGGGCGTTCATGGCGTCGAGGCGGAGTCGATCTGCCCATGGTCGAGCGCATAGCGGACGAGCTCGGCGCGGGAGGAGCGCCGCAGCTTCTGCTGGACGTGCGCGCGGTGGGACTCGACGGTCCGCACGGTGAGGTAGAGCTGCCCGCCGGCGAGCACGATCCGCGTCGGCAGTCCGGGTGCGGGAGCCGGAAGTGACGAGCCCATGGGCCGGGACGGTAGCGTGGCGGAGGCGGCGCAGGGCATGCTGAGCGCAGGGCAGGCCGCGTTCACGGCCGCGCCGACCGCACCGAGCCCGGAACCTGCGTGGGAAAGTACGGTCGCGCTCGCGCGGAGCCATCCGTGGCCTCACCGATGGAGCGACGGCCCCGCGTCCCATAGTCTCGGGCGACATGGGTGGGCCGGGATGGATCGAGGGTGGCGCAGCGCTCCGCGACGGGCGGCGCGTAAGGATCCGCGCTGTCCAGGCCGCCGACGAGCCGGCCATCCTGAAGCTTCTCGTGAGCCTCTCCCCGGAGTCGCGCCGGCTGCGGTTCTTCTCCTCGGCAACCGACCTCGGCCGCGCCGCCCACGAGGCGGTCGACGGCCGGTGGCCGAGCATGATCGGGCTCGTCGCCCTCGCGGAGCCCGACGACGAGCTCGTCGCGCACGCGCTCGCGGTGCCCATGGACCCGGCTCGCGCCGAGGTCGCCTTCGAGGTCGCTGACGCCTACCACGGTCAGGGCGCCGGGACGCTGCTGCTCATCCGCCTGGCCGCACTGGCCGAATCGCACGGCATCGAGCAGTTCGTCGCCGAGGTGCTCCCGGAGAATCACGACATGCTCGCGGTGTTCCACGACGCCTTCCCCGAGCACGTCACCTTCGAGCCCGGCGTGGTGACGGTCGAGGTGCCGACCCGAGCCTGGCGCTCGGCGCGCGAGCGCTTCAAGCCCGCGGGAGCCGAGGCTGGGCGAGCGACTACGTAGCGCGCAGTCTCGATGATCGTGCCCGGCACGGCACCTACGGTGCCTTCGTGAGCGTGACCCGCCGCTCTACTTCCTCCCCGCCTCCGCACGGCGCTCGCGCCGGACGTCACCTCCACTGGCGTCTGGCCCGTCGACGCCGACATCTCCTGCGAGGCGGCTCGCTCGCCGCTCTGCTCGCGGTCCTCGGCCCGGGTCTGCTCGCCGGGCTCTCCGACGACGACCCGGCCGGGATCACGACGTACTCCATCCTCGGCGCGAAGTACGGGTACCGACTCCTGTGGGTCCTCGCCCTGTCGACGGCGGCGCTCATCGTCTTCCACGAGCTCGGGGCTCGCATGGGGATCGTCACCGGCAAGGGACTGCTCGCGCTCGTGCGGGAGCGCTACGGCGCGCGCGGCGCGACCATTGCCCTCAGCGCCCTGGTGCTCGCGAACCTCGGAACGCTCTGCGCCGAGTTCGCCGGCGTCGCCGCCGGATTCCAGCTGCTCGCCGGCGCGAGTCGGTACGTCACCGTGCCGCTCTCCGCCCTGGGTGTCTCCCTGCTCGTCCTGCGAGGATCCTTCCGCCGCGTCGAGCACGTCCTCCTCGCGCTGACGGCCGTCTTCGCGGCCTACGTGCTCTCCGGCCTGCTCGCCCGTCCGGACTGGGCCGCGACGGCGAAGGGACTCGTCGTTCCCGGCCTGCCGCTCACGCGCGAGGCGGTGCTCGTCGCCGTCGCCACCCTCGGCACGACGCTCGCCCCCTGGGGCCTGTCCTTCATCCAGTCCTACGCCGTCGACAAGCGCCTCGGCCTCGACGACCTGCGCTACGAGCGAATCGACGTGATCGTCGGCGCCGTGCTCACGGGCGTCATCGGGCTGTTCGTGGTCGTCGCCTGCGCCGCGACCCTCCACGTGCGGGGCATCACCATCAACGATGCCGGCGACGCCGCGAAGGCGCTCGAGCCATTGGCCGGGCAGTTGGCCTCGACGCTGTTCGGACTCGGCTTCGTCGGGGCCGCGCTCCTCGCCGCCGCGATCGTGCCGCTCTCGACCGCCTACTCGGTCTCCGAGGCGTTCGGCCAGCGCGCCGAGGTGGACGACACTTTCCGCGAGGCCCCGCTCTTCTACGCGAGCTTCGCCGGAATAGTCGCCCTCGCCGCGGGCCTCGTCCTCGTCCCCGGCGCCCCGCTCGTCCCGATCCTCTTCCTCTCCCAGGCGCTCAACGCGGTGCTCCTGCTCGTGCTCCTGCCCTTCATGCGCCGCCTTGCGCGCGACCCGGAGGTCATGGGCGAGCACGCCATGGGGTCGGCGGGACGCGTGCTCACCGGTCTGGCCGTCGGCCTCGTCGCCACGTCGGTCGGCGCGCTCGCCGTGCTCACCTTCGCCTAGCTAGAAGACCGTCCTCAAACCGACTGACGGCCCGATCCTCCGCCGGCACCCGGCGTCAGCTCGGGCACGGTGTGGGCGTCGACTCGACGACGCGGGCAACTACGCACTCACCTTGCGCCCTGGTACCGACGCATCGTAGGAGCGCGAGACTACGATTCCTGACGCTTGTGCGTCAAGGCATCGAAGGAGCAGCCTGGATGAAGGGCCCGTGGTCAACATTTCCCCGCGCAGCGTGCCAGCAACCGATGCCACCGGAGCCGAGCTCATCCGCGTCGACAGGTTCCACGACGGCGGCCCGAGACGAGGGCGGACGATGAGCGGTCTGTCTGCCGGCGAGATGACTCGCCGGCAACTGCTGGCCGCCGGTGGGGCAGGGGCGGGGGCGCTGGCCTTGGGTGGTCTGCTCGGGGCCTGCGGCGGCCAGGGCGCGGGCGGCGCCGATCTCACGATTCGAGCGATGCGCTCGGAGGTTGAGCTCGGGCGGCGCCGCGCGAATACGTGGACGTACGGATCCCAGCTCCCAGGCCGCGAGGTGCGCCTGACCGAGGGCAAGCCGGTCCGCATGCGCCTCGTCAACGACCTCGACGAGCCGACCTCGATCCACTGGCATGGCGTGAGGCTTCGCAACCCAGCCGACGGAGTCCCTGGGTTCACCCAGGAGGCGGTGGCGCCGGGCGCGGACTTCGTCTACGCGTTCACGCCGCCCGACCCCGGCACCTACCTGTTCCATTCCCACGTGGGGACCCAGCTCGACCGCGGTCTGTATGCACCCTTGATCGTCGAACCGCTCCGCGAGACGCTTTCGTATGACCGGGAAGCGGTGCTGATGTTCGACGACTGGCTCGACGGAGTGGCCGGCACGCCGGACCGCAGGCTGGCCGAGCTTCGAGCCAACGGCATGAGCATGGGCGGTGAGAGCATGGGCCCGGGAGGGATGGGCGCGGGCAGCATGGGATCCGGCATGAACATGGGCTCAGGGACGAAAGGCGGCCATACGGATCTGGCCGGCCGGATCCCCGGCTCGGGCAGCGTGGCTGGACTCGCCAACGCACTCCAGGCGGGACACCTGGACCCCGGTGACGTGCGCGACTACCCGCTCTACCTGATCAACGGCCGTCCGCCGGAGGATCCGCCGGCGGTGGCGGTCCGCCGTGGCGATCGGGTGCGGCTGCGACTCATCAACCCCAGCGCCGACACGCTGTTCTGCGTGTTCGTCGAGGGTCATGAGCTGGAGGTCGTGCGCGCCGATGGGCTGGCGGTGCGCCCGGTGCGCACCGACGCGGTGGTCCTCGGGATGGGCGAGCGCTACGACGTGCTCCTGCAGGCGCGTGGCTCGGGCGTCGCGCGGATCGTGGGGATGCCGTTGGGCAAGCGCGGGCGAGCGATGGCGCTTCTGCGCTACCGGGACTTCGGGGGCCGTGCTCCGGCCGCTGACGCCCCGGTGCGGATGCCCAAGCGGGTGCTCTCCTACGAAGACCTGCGGCCCGTCGAGGACGCCGGCGTGGACGCACAGGCCGAGGGGCGGCGGGTGATCCGGCTCGATCTGGCGCTGGGTCGCGGCCGGTACGAGTGGACGATCGGCGACCAGGCCTTCCCGAAGGCGGACACGGTGCGAGTGCGCCGCGGCGAGCACGTTCGCTTCGTGATGCGCAACCGGTCGATGATGCCCCATCCGATGCATCTGCACGGCCACGTGTTCGCCGTGGGCGGCGCCGGCGGACCGCTGAAGGACACCGCGCTGGCGTTGCCGATGCGCGAGCTCGCACTGGACTGGGTGGCCGACAACCCGGGCTCATGGGCCTACCACTGCCACAACGCCTATCACCAGGAGGCGGGCATGATGCGACGCGTCGAGGTCGTCTAGGACTCCCGCGGGCGTGCCGCTCCGCGGGGTGCCGCCGGTCACCGGGCGCGGGTCAGGGTCGTCGGGCGAACGCTACGCCGCCCTCGTGTTCGCCGGTTTGGACATCGACGTCGACGAAGCCGGCGGTCCTCAACGATCTCGCCCACCAGTCCGGACGCGCGGGCTGTTCCCAGCGTCGCGTCAGGACGCGGGCACCGTTCTTCGCGATTCGCAGCGCCCCCGCGGGTCCTTTGCGCGCCAGGGCGCAAAGCTTTGCGCGAACGACACGACGGTCCCGGGGGTGCGTGAGCGTCGCGCCGAACATCATGTCGCCGAAGACGAGTCGACCGCCGGGTCGCAGGACGCGAAACACCTCGTCGAGGGCGCGTTGCTTGTCATGGTGGGTCAAGTGGTGGAAGCAGTAGTTCGACACGACGAGATCGGCGCTCTGGCCCACGAGTGGGAGGCTGACCGCGGAGGCCACGCCGACTTCGACGTTGTCGAGCTTGGCGCTGGCAGCCTTCAGCCGGAGGTAGTCGCCCATGGAGAAGCTGATGTCGATCGCCCAGACGCGCTCCACTGCGGCGGCGAGGGGCAGGGTGAGAAGGCCGGTTCCCGCGCCGACATCGACGGCGGTGTCGTCCTGCCCGGGCTGCGCGAGGGCGAGGATCTGATCCCGGAGATCTCGGAAGCCAGGCTGGCGAGCGACCTCCTCGGCGTTCTCGACGTGAAGGTCCCAGTTCTTGCTCAGGAGGCCCATGCAGTCCTACTAACTGTAGGACATTGCGGGCGCGACGCGGCAAGCCGACGAGGGCTCGCCCTACAGGCTGTAGGATTCCCTCCCGGTGCCCCCACCCCCGCGACGTGCTGTGCGACGGCGGTCCCGCCGTCGAGATGCTTGTCCTGCGGGGCGGGACGATCCCGTGTCCCGGCGCCACGATCGCACCCGCCGGGGCCTCGCGCGCCGTCGTCGACGACTCGGTCTTGCCTCGGTCGCCGGTGCAACGATCGTCGCAGGCCTCCTCCTCTGGGGAGGATCGGCTCCCGACGGCGCGGGCGGGCGCCATCGGGCGACGACGGCGCTCGAGATCCGAAGCGGGGGCCGGGTGCTCCTCCGCCAGGCTGCGGGGCGTCGGGTCCCGTCGCATGTGACGGTGCGGCGGGATGGGTCCCGGATCACGTATCGAGTGGAGCGCGGGACTTCGACGTCAACGCCTGCGCGCGGGGTGAGCGACTCGCCCCGCGCGTTACCGGCTCGGGCCGTGACCTCGGAGATCCGCGCGCCCGTCGTCGCGCAACGACTGCGTGACAACTGCGAGAGCGCGGCCCTACAGGTTCTGTTGGCCACGGTGGGAGTCGATGCGGATCAGCTGCGCCTGCAGGGCGAGCTGCCTCGCAGCGGGCCGCTCGATCCCGGCACCGTGGGCGGGGCGCGCGTCTGGGGCGATCCGGAGCAGGGCTTCGTAGGCCGGGCTGACGGCGGAGGCCTCGCGGGCGGGTTCGGCGTCTACCAGGGCCCCGTCCGCGGCATCGCTGCGCGGCACGGTGTCACCTTGAAGGACCTGTCCGGGGCGTCGTCCGCGGCGGTCTACCGCCGGTTGCTCTCGGGTCACGCCGTCATGGTGTGGGTGGGGCTCGGGAATGGCCCGTTCATGCGGTGGCGCTCGCCGCAGGGGCGACCGGTGAACGTGAACCTCAACGAGCATGCGGTCGTTCTGACCGGAGTCGGTGCCGATGGCAGGCTCTCTGTCGTCAACGTGCTTCAGGGGACGCGGGAGCGGTGGAGTCGT
>JBBSGJ010000054.1:0-12684 GCA_038254195.1 Solirubrobacterales bacterium | reverse complement strand
GACGAAGCGGCGCTCGGCCGCGCGCGCCCGCTCGAGCGCGGCGAGCATCGCGTTGAGCGTCGTGCCCAGGCGCCCGAGCTCGTCCCGGGTCGCCGGGCTGGGCAGGCGCCGCGTCGCGTCTCCCGTCCGCTCGATGTCCGCCGCCGCGACGGAGAGCGCCTCCACGGGCCGCAGCGCCCGGCGGGCGAAGAGCGTCGCGAGGCCGGCTCCGAGCAGGAGGGCGCCGAGCAGGGAGAGCAACCCGAGTCGCCGCAGCCGCGCGAGCGTCTCGTCGATGGGGGCCGTGGTGGAGGCGACGAGGACCGCGCCCCCGCTCGCCGGCCCGCCGAGCGCGGCCAGGGGCGCGACGTACACCCGCAGCCCCGCGCCCTCCCGCCGCGCGTCGCGGTAGCCGGCGCGCACGCGGCGGAGCGCCGCGGCGAGCAGCCCGCTCGCGGGCAGGGCGTCGCCGCCGATTGCCTCCGAGCGCGCGACCGTCCGGCCCCGACGGTCCACGACCTGCACGAGGAGCTCGCGGCCGCCGAGCGGGGCGTCGAGGGTTCCCGGGCGCGTGAGCAGCGCCGGGGCGGTCGCGCTGAGCCTCGACACCTCCCCGGCGCGCCGGCGCAGGGCGCGGTCGAGCGAGGCGTGCAGCTCGTGGTCGGTCAGCACCGACAGCGCCACGGTCAGCCCCGCCAGCGCGACGATGATCGCCGCGGCGGTGGCCGCCGCGACCCGGGCCCGGAGCGTCACGGGTCGAGCGCGAAGCCCACGCCGCGCACCGTGCGGATCGGCGCGGGCGACCCGAGCTTGCGGCGCAGGTAGGCGACGTAGCGATCGACGAGGTTGAGCGTTCCCTCGCCGTCCCACAGCGCCGCGAGCGCCGCCTCGCGCGTGACGACCTGCCGCGGGTGGCGCAGCAGGAGCTCGAGCAGCTCGGCCTCGCGGGGTGTCAGGCCGAGGTCGCGTCCCGCGCGCCGGCCGACGCGGGCCTCGAGGTCGAGCTCGAGATCGGCGAGGGCGAGCACCCGGGCCCCGCCCCCGCCCGCACGGCGCAGCAGGGCGCGGACCCGCGCGGTGAGCTCGTCCGGCGAGAAGGGCTTGACGAGGTAGTCGTCGGCGCCGGCGTCGAGGCCGGCCACCCGGTCGGCCACCCCGTCCCGGGCCGTGAGCAGGAGGATCGGCACCGCCAGCCCGCGGGCGCGCACGCGCCGGCAGACCGCCAGCCCGTCCACGCCGGGCATGGTCACGTCGAGGACCACGAGGTCGGGGACGTCGCGCTCGAGCGCCGCGAGCGCACGCCCGCCGTCGGCGGCCGCCGTCACCACGTGCCCCTCGGCCGCGAGCGTCCGCTCCAGCATCCGCCGCACGGGCGGGTCGTCGTCGACGACGAGGAGCCGGGCGCTCACCCGCGCTCAGAGCGTGTCCCGCAGCGCCTCGAGCGACGAGTACCGCGGGGCCCAGCCGAGCTCGCGCTTGGCGCGCGTCGTGTCCATGATCGACGGGTGGGTCATGGCCTCGGCCCACTGGACCGAGGACGGGGCGAGCGGCACGCGGGCGACCGCGCCGGCGGCCGCCTTCGTCACCGCGCTCGGAATGGGGAGGGGGGTGAGCCCGAGCTCGCGCACCACCTCGTCGCCCGCGAGCACGCCGTCGCCCGCGAGGTTGTAGGGCCCGGGCGGCCCGTCCCCGGCGATGCACCGCATGAACGCCTGCCCCACGTCGTCCTGGTGGACGAACTGCACGGGCACCGGGAGCGGGACGGAGAACAGCGGCAGCGGGAGCTTGCTCAAGACGCCAGCCAGCCCGCGGCCGAGCGACGCGAGCGGCCCGGGCAGGACCTCCTTCGCCCCCATCGCGTCGGGCCCGACGACGATGCACGGGCGCAGGAGGTAGAGGTCGAGCTGCGGATGCTCGGCCCGGGCGTCGTGCAGGAGCTGCTCGATCTCCGCCTTCTCCTGAGAGTAGAAGAGCTGCTCGGCCCCTCGCACCGGCCAATCCTCGGTCATTCCGATCGGGTTGTCGGGGTGGAAGCCGTAGGCGGCGACCGAGGAGGCGTAGACGAAGCGCTCCGCCCCCGCCTCGCCGGCGGCGCGGAACGCGTTGAGCGTGCCCGCGACGTTGATCGCGCGCAGCTCCTCGCGCGAGGCGTTGCCCGTGAGGTTGAACGCGAGGTGGACGACGACGTCGGCCCCCGCGAAGGCGTCCGCGAGCGCGGCGGGGTCGCGCACGTCGCCCTCCCGGTACTCCATCTTCGTCCAGCCCCGCCGGGCGGGGTCGAACGGGCGCCGGGCGACCCCGACGATCCGCCCGATGGTCACGTCCTCCTGGAGCAGCGGGATCAGGCCGGCGCCGAAGGTCCCCGTCGGCCCGGTGACCGCGACGGTGAGCTTCTCGACCCCGGCCATGTCGCGGAGACTACGCCGCGGCGGGCTCTCCGAGACCGATCCCGATCACCTTCAGGCGGCGGGTGAGCGCGCGGAAGGCGAACTCGTTGATCTCCTGGCTCGTGTAGCCGAGCAGCTCCCACTCGCCGAAGGGGTCCTGGCCCCTGGGCACGAGCACCTGGGCGGCGATGGGGATGAGCTCGGTGAGCCGCTCCTGCGCGCGGCGGGCCAGCGCCGGGTCTGAGCAGGCCTCCTTCAGATACCAGGTCCCGTAGGCGACATGGCGGTGCTCGTCGCGCGAGATGCTCCGGAAGCCCTCGACGAAGCCGGGGAGGATCCCCTGCTTCTCGAAGTAGGTCGTGACGAAGTCGACCTTGGCCGCGACGTCGGCGGGGTCGGCGATGAGCCGCTCGCCCACGTGGACGAGGAGAGGCCCCAGACGATGTCGTCCTTGCCTTCCTCGGGGAGGTTCCGCCAGTCGAGCTTGTCCTGCTCGAAGTCGATCGCGTACGCCGACCAGGGCTGGCGCTCCCACAGCTCGTAGAGCTGCTGGGGGGTCATGAGCTTGACCGACGAGAGCTTGGAGTCGTCGGAGATCGTGCCGACATCCCCTTGGGACGTCAGATCCAGGAGCGTGGCCATACCGTCCTCCCGCGTGCCGCTTGACAGGGTGTCAAGCAAGCTACCACGTGGGAGGACGGTGGGGATGGCCGAGGGGCTGAGCCCTAGCTCTTGATGAACGGCTTGACGGCCATGAGCACCTTCTGCGAGCTCAGGCTCGGGTCGAACGCGTCCGGCGAGGGCGGCAGGCCGGCCGCCAGGCGGATCGCCGACGCGTGCCGGGCCTCGACCTGGACGATCGAGCCCGCGGCGCCGAGGACCTTGGCGGACTTGATCATCGGAGCGGCGCCGTTGTAGGCGCTCACCCCGGTGTCCTCGAAGACCTGGGCGAGCTTGAGGAAGGCCTTCTCGCTCGAGAGCGGGAAGGCGACCTTCGGGGCCTTGACGGGCTTGCCGCCCGCGCCCTTGATGGCCTGCGTGAGCGCCTGGACGTGCTGGGCCTCCTCGTCGCCGAGGGTCTTGGCCAGCGACTTGACGCTGCCGGCGAGCTTCACCTTCTTCTGCGCCTCCGCGTAGAACGCGGCCTCGAGGTACTCGAGGGTGAGGGCGAAGTTGAGGATGTCGATATCCCCACCGCCGCCCTGCGCGAGCGCCCGGGAGACGAAGGGGCTCACGGCGGCGCCGCCGAAGGCGGCTCCGGCGGCGAGCGCGCCCTTCACGAGGAAGGCGCCACGGGTGGACCCGTGGATCTCGACTCCCTCGAGCTCGGGAGCCGCGCCGTTGCTGATGTCAGTCATGGTGCGTGGTGTCCTTTCGATTTCGAGGGTCTCTAGGCGGCGATGAACGGCTTGACGGCCGCGAGGACGGTCTTCATGTCCGCCGGCTTGGCGAACGCGCCGTCGGGCGTGATCGGCTTGCCGAGCAGCGTGTTGAGCGCCGCCGCGTGGCGCGCCTCCACCGTGTGGATGGAGAGGGCCGCGGCGAGGATCTTCTTGTCCTTGATCGCCGTCGCCTGGCCGAGGTACGCCGCCGCGCCGAGGTTCTCGACGGTGGCCGCGAGCGCCAGGACGCTCTTGGCGTCCTTGAGCGGGAACTTCGCCTTGGGCTTGGCCGCGGCCTTGCCGAGCGACTTCGCGGTCATCTCGAGCGCCTGGACGTGCTGCTGCTCCTGCTCGCCGAACAGCTTGATCGTGTCGGCCTGGGCGCCCTTGAACAGCCCGGACTTCACGACCTTCTCGTAGAAGTCGGCCTCGAGGTACTCGAGGGTCAGGGCGTAGTTGACGATGGCGAGGTCGCCCTTGTCGCTGCTGCCGCCGCCGCCGCCGCCACTCGGCGGGGGGCTCTTGGGCTTCGAGCCCGAGCCGCCGGAGGAGGAGGAGGAACTGCCGCAGGCGGCGATCGCGATGGAGAGCGCGGCGGCGCCGCCCGTCCCCCCCATCATCTTCAGGAACTTCTTGCGGGAGGCGGGGTCGCTCACTACCTCGGCGAGCGCGCCGTCTCCAAGCGGGTTGTGGTCGGTCATGTGGGTTCTCTGCGAACCGGCTCCGGATCCGGTTCACAATTGATGAGAATTCCTTCATTCCGGCCCGCGACCGCCGGGCGGGTACGAGCTCGAACGTGAGCCACGGTGGGCGGGGAGACGACGTGCGCCTCCCCGCCCGCGGCCGGGCTACTTGACCTCGACGCTCCCGCCGGCCTCCTCGATCTCGCCCTTCAGGCGGTCGGCCTCCTCGCGGTCGACGCCCTCCTTGACGGGCTTCGGAGCCTCGTCGACGAGCGCCTTGGCCTCCTTGAGACCGAGGCCGGTCGCCGCGCGGACGACCTTGATGACCTGGATCTTCTTCTCGCCCGGGCCGGTGAGGACGACGTCGAACGCGGTCTGCTCCTCGACCTCGGCGCCGTCGCCGTCGGCGGCGCCGCCGCCGGTGCCGGGCATGGGGGCGGCCTGGGCGGCCGCGGAGACGCCGAACGTCTCCTCGAGCGCCTTGATGCGCTCGGAGAGCTCGAGTACGGAGATCGACTTCAGCTCGTCGATCCACTCCTGGGTGCTGGTGGCCATCTAGTTGTCCTCCTCTGAGTCGGGCACCGCCGCATGCGGCTCCGTCGTATCGGTGGTCGGATCCTCGCCCTCGGCCTGGTCCGGGTGGACCACAGGCTCGGGCGGCTGGGAATCGGGGTCGTCGTTCGTCTCCTCCGCGGGCGCGGGAGGTGTCTCCTCGGCGGCCGGCGCAGGCGCCTCGCCGCTCACCAGGCCCCGGTCGCGCACCTGACCGAGCGCGATGGCGAGGCCGCCGACGAGCGCGTCGAGGGTGCGGGCCAGGCCCGTCAGGGGCGAGGCCACCATCCCCACGAGCTGTCCGTAGAGGACCTGGCGCGAGGGCAGCCGGGCGATGGACTGCACGTCGGCGGCGGAGATCGCCGCGCCGTTGAGCACGCCGCCCTTGAACTCCAGGATCTGCGTCGCGCGGGCCGTGTCGGCGAGCGCCTTGGCCGCGAGCGCGGCGTCGCCGCGCACGAACGTCAGGGCCGTCGGCCCGGTCAGGAGCGCTTTGATGTGCGGAGCGCCCGCCTCGTCGGCGGCGCGCTCGGTCAGCGTGTTCTTGACCACGCGGAAGCGGGCGTCGGCGTCCCGGAGACGCGTGCGCAGCTCCGCGGCCCGGGCGACGGAGAGCCCGCGGTAGTCCACGGCGAAGACCGCGTCGGACTCGCGGAGGTCGGCGGCGATCTCGGCGATCGCGGTGGCTTTCTGGTCTCGGTTCAGGGTGTCCTCCTGCGCCGGGCTTACGTGCCGGCGGTCTGCGGGGGAGCGCCTCGGGCTATGCGGCCGCGGGCGCCTCCTCGACGATGTCGCGGGTGCGCGACGGGTCGATCTTGATGCCCGGCCCCATGGTGGAGGCCAGGGTGATCGTGCGCAGGTAGCGGCCCTTGGCGGCCGACGGCCGGGCCCGCACGATCTCGTCGATGACCGCGGCGTAGTTCTCCAGCAGCCGCCGTTCATCGAAGCTCGTCTTGCCGATGTTGAGATGGACGATCGCGTTGCGGTCGGTGCGGTACTCCACGCGGCCCGCCTTGGACTCCTCCACGGCCTTGGTGACGTCCATCGTCACCGTGCCGACCTTCGGGTTGGGCATCTTGCCCTGGGGCCCGAGGACGCGGCCGAGGCGCCCGACCACCGGCATCATGTCCGGCGTCGCGATCGCGATGTCGAAGTCCGTCCAGCCTCCCTGGATGCGCTCGGCGAGATCGTCGGCGCCGACGACGTCCGCGCCCGCCTCCTCGGCCTCGCGGGCCTTGTCGCCGCGCGCGAAGACCGCCACGGTCACCGACTTGCCCAGCCCGTGGGGCAGGGCGATGGTGCCGCGGAGCTGCTCGTCGGCGTGGCGGACGTTCAGCCCGGTGCGGATGTGCACCTCGACGGACTCGTCGAACTTCACGCGCTTGAGCTCCTTGACGAGGCCGATCGCCTCGGAGGGGTCGTACACGCGCTCGGGGTCTACCCGCCCGCGGCTGTCGGAATAGCTCTTGCCGTGCTTGGCCATCTAGACCACATCCACGCCCATGGAGCGGGCGGTGCCGGCGATGATCTTCGCCGCCTGGTCGAGGTTGTGGGCGTTTAAGTCGTTCATCTTCTTCTCGGCAATTTCACGTAGCTGGGCTTCGGTGATCCGGCCGACCTTGTCGCGGTGGGGCTCGGCCGAGCCCTTCGCGAGCGAGATGGCCTGCTTGATGAGCACCGCGGCGGGCGGGGACTTCAGGATGAACGTGAACGAGCGGTCCTCGAAGACCGTGATATCCACCGGGATCGTCGTGCCCACGTCGCCCTGCGTCTGGGCGTTGAAGGACTTGACGAACTCCATGATGTTCACGCCGTGCTGGCCCAGGGCGGGGCCCACGGGCGGGGCGGGTGAGGCCTGGCCGCCGACGGCCTGGAGCTTGATGGTGGTCAGGACCTTCTTGGCCATGGGCTAGACCTTCTTCACCTGGTCGAAGCCGACCTCGACCGGGGTCTCCCGGCCGAAGATGGACACGAGCACCTTGAGGCGCGAGGCGTCCTCGTTGATCTCGGAGATCTCGCCCTGGAAGTCCGACAGCGGGCCCTGGACGACCTTGACCGACTCGCCGAGGGAGAACTGCGCCTTGGAGCGCGGTCGCTCGGCGGTCTCGCGGTGGAGCAGGCGATCGACCTCGATCTGCGTGAGCGGCACGGGCTCCTGCGAGGCGCCGACGAAGCCGGTCACCCCCGGGGTGTTCTTCACGAGGCCCCAGGACTCGTCGTTCAGGTCCATGTTCACCAGCACGTAGCCGGGCATGGTCCGCTTCTCGACGGAGATCTTCTGGTTGTCCTTCATCTCCGACACGGTCTCCGTGGGCACGACGATCTGGCGGACGGCGCGCTGCTGTCCGAGGGAGGTGACCCGGTGCTCGAGATTGGCCTTGACCTTCTTCTCGTGACCGGAGTAGGTGTTGACGACGTACCAGCGGAACATGGGCTGCCTTACAGGATGAGGTCGACCAACTTGTTGAACACGACGTCGGCCAGACCGAGGAACGCTCCGGCGACGATGACGAAGGCGACGACCACTCCGGTCGCCTGGGCCACCTGTCGGCGGTCGGGCCACTGTACTCGCTGGAGCTCGCGCCAGGACGCGCGCAGGAACGAGGTGACCTTGTTGCCCGGGGGCGCGGGCGCACGTGACGGCGCGGGTTCGAGCGCCTCGCGGGCGGACCCGCGGCGGCCGGACCCGGCGCTGGCGGACTCCTCGATGTCGTCGTCGGCCAGGCCGACGTCCTGCGACGTCAGCTCACGCTCGTCGGCGCCCACGGGCTCGTCGTCGCCCGCCTGCGCGCGCCCGAGGGCGAGCTGGGCGTTGGCGATGTCGACCCCGGCCGAGGCGTGGTCGAGCGTGTCCGGCGCCTCGTCGGCGTCATCGACCGCGGGGGCGCCGTCGACCGCGTCGGAGGCCACGGCCCCGCGCGTCTCGTCCTCCTCGCGGCGGCGGGGACGCCGCTCGGCGGTCGCGTTCGGGGCGCGCCGAGCCCGGTCGCGCCGCTGCTTCGCGCGCTTGCGGTCACGGGCCATGGAGGTCGTTCAGCGCGTCTCGCGGTGCCCCGTGTGCTGCCGGCACCACCGGCAGTACTTGCGCAGGGAGATGCGCTCGGGGTTGTTCCGCTTGGACTTCTTCGTCTGGTAGTTCCGGCGCTTGCAGTCCTCGCAAGCGAGGGTCACACCGATGCGAACGTCTCCGCGGGCCATAGCTGCGGTCGAGTGTAGCCAGCGCCTCCGCCCGCCCGCCTCAGCCGAAGAACAGCTCGTCCACGGGATCGCGACGCGCTTCCGGGCCGTCCGCCGGCGGCGTCACCAGAGCATCGGCGAGCGCCTCCAACCGCGCGCCGGTCCCCTCGGGCACGCCCTCGCCGCTTCGATAAAGAGCAGCTCCCGCGCCTGCCGGCGCGCCGAGCTCCGCGCGGGGGACGCCCAGGGCTCCTGCGAGAACGTCGAGCAGGCGAGGAGCGACGCGCTCCGGGTCCCGCTCGCCTCTCTCCAGCTCCTCCAGGTATCGCGCCGCCTGGCGCTCGTGTCCCTCGCCGCGGATGCCGGCCTCCTGGATGGAGGGAGGCCGGACGGCCGCGGACGACGACGACGGCCTGGCCGTGCTCGGGGAGGGAGGCGACGGTCAGGAGCCTCTGTATTCTGGCGCAGGCACGGGCAACGGTCGCGCTGAACCGCGCATGTCTGACTCGGCGCCCTTGCCGTACGTTTCGAGGGTCCGCTGGGTGCTGGATGGATCACGGGCGCCGCACGGGGCCTCGGAGGTGACTCGAGCTTGTCCACGCAAAGAGCTCCTCGTCGGCGATCTGCGCCCACCGCGTGGGCCAGCCCGGCGCTGGTCATGTCCCCCAGCGGCCGGGCTACCGGACGGCGCCGGCGACCGGGGGCGCGGTGGGGTCCGCGCGCTCCCCTGGGGAGGCCTCGCGGACGAGGTAGTCCTCAGCCAGCAGGGGGTTCTCACGGGCGCGCTCGACGATCCGCAGCAGGTCGGACATGGAGGCGACCTCCTCGATCTGCTCCTTGATGAACCACTGCATGAACTGCTCGGACGAGTAGTCGCCGGTCTGGCGGGCGCGGGCGGCGAGCGCGTTGATCTGCTCGGAGACCCGCCGCTCCTGCTCGAGGGCGAGGGCGACGGGGGCGACGACGTCCGGAAAGGCGGCCTGCGGCGCGCGCACGCCGGGGACGACGGCGTCGTGCCCCGCGTCGAGGAGGTAGCGGACCATCATCATCGCGTGGTCGCGCTCCTCGAGGGCCTGCGCGTAGAAGAAGGCGGCCAGGCGGGGCAGGGTCTCCGCGTCGTAGAACACGGCGCACGCGAGGTACTGCTGGTGGGCGGCGAACTCGTGGCCGACCTGCTCGTTGAGCAGCTCGGTGAACCCGGGCGACGCCATTGCTGAGGGGACCCTAACATGCGTCGCGATGCCGAAGGTCCACCCCAAGCCACGCTGCTGCAAGAGCGGCCCGCGCTGCCGGCGCTGCCCGGTGGTGCTCAAGCGGCTGGAGAAGGCGGGCTACGCGCGCCGGACCGCCAAGGGGAACTTCAAGGTCGTCAAGGTCCTCCCCAAGGCGGCGCTCAAGACGGCGCGCGCCCGGTGAGCGCGCGCGGTGGGCGACCAGACCGCCTTGCTCACCGACTGGGCGTAGGCATCGAGCTCACCAGCGCCGCCCGTCGGGCCAGCGTCCGTGCTCGTCGTAGAACCTCCGCGCCTCCTCCTCCTCGTCGCGCTCGCCCTCGCCCGAGACGCCGATCCGGTGCAGGAAGTTCAGCAGCGCGACGGACAGGCCGGCCCCGATGACCGCCAGCCCGCCCTCCAGGCCGACGCCGCCGGGGTCGAGCGCGATGAGGATCACGCCCGCGAGGCAGATCACCGCGGGCAGCACGTAGCGGACGAAGACGAGCATCAGACGGCCGCCCGGGAGATCAGCTGCGACATGACGACCTGCGAGCGCGTGCGCTCCACGTGCCCATCGCACCCCATGCCTCGGGCTGAGGTCCCCACCGCTCAGCGTTCCCCACGCCGCTCCTGCACCCGCCCGGCCAGGGCGAACTCCAGGCCTTCGGTCCCGACGAACAGGAGGGAGGCGACGAGGGACCCGAGGAACCACGCCACTCGCCCGTGCAGGACGGCGGCGACGCCGAGCGCGCCCGAGATGGCCAGGCTCACCGAGACGAACGAGAGTGCGGTTCCCAGCGTGACGACCCGCCTGGGACCGCCGGGGAGCGCGTCGCGGAACCCGCGGGTGAGCACGCCCTCGAGCGCGGAGAAGGCGAGGACGGCGCCCAGACCGAACACGAGCAGGTCACCGAACGCGGGCTGGCCGCGCTCGTGCTGGACCGCCCCGAAGCTCGCGGTGATCGTCACGGAGTACCCGAAGGCCGTCGCGTTCCCCTGGAGCGCCTGGCGCAGGCCCCGCTCCATGCGCTCGCGCACTCCGTGGGGAGCCTCATCGGCCACGCCGTGACGTTCCACGTCGTCTCCCGGAACCCTCCACCTCCGCGGTGTGGAAGCCTTCCCGGCTCTGACCTCGACGCGGTGGTCGCGACGCTCGAGGCCTACGAGGGCCCGGCCGCGGGCTCCTCCTCGTAGGCGGCGGCCATCCCCTCCGACACCGCGCCCATGCGCTCGCGCAGGGCGCGGACCTCCGCGGCCGTCTCGCGCTGGGAGGCCGAGCCCTCCGCCGCGCTCGCCGTGAGCATCTCGCCCCGGATCGTGTCGAGCTCCACGGCGAGGCGGTCCATCTCGTCGTAGAAGCGCCCGAGCTGCTTCTCCATCCGTCGCTGCACGGCGAGCTGATGGGTGAGCGCCTCGCGCAGCTCGGGATGATCGGCGCCGAGCTCCCCGACGCGGCGGGCGATCGCCTCGGGGGGGTTGTCCTCGAGCCCCTCGTGCAGGAGCTGCGCGCGGCGCGCCGTCCCCTCCGTGGCACGGACGAAGGCGTCGACCTCGTCGAGGACCTCCGCGTAGGGCAGCTCCGCGCGGTCGACCGCCTCCCGGATCCGCGCCTCGCGGTCGAGCACGGCCCTCACCCGGGCGCGGACGGGCGGCGCGAGCGTGGCGGGGTCCACGGTCGGGGCGGCGCGTGCGAGCGCGGACCGCTGCCGCCCCTTCGCGCGCTCGATCACCCGGAGCTGGGTGTCGTCGTCGAACAGCGTGCGGGCCGCGCCGAGGAGGTAGAGGACGAGCGCGACCGGCCCGAGGACCGGCAGGGCGGTGAGGAGGATCCCGGCGATGAGCACCACGGCGCCCACCAGCACCGCGACCGGGTCGGCCAGCGCATTGAGCACCATGGGTCGCAGGTAGGGACGGCGTTCGAGCTCCGTGCCGGCCACGGGCCGCTTCCTAGAAGAAGCTCGAGATGGAGCGGTAGACGCGCTCGATGTCCTCGGGCTTGCCCTCGTAGGCCTGGCCGTTGGAGGCCGTCGCGATCGCCGCCAGCCCGATGCGGTCCGCGTCGGAGCCGTAGGCGATCGTGAAGACGCGCACGTCGCCGCCCTCCACGCCGCTCTGGCGGCGCAGCTCGGCGACCACCTGCTTCGGCTTGGCGGAGCTCGCGGTGTCCTGGCCGTCGGTGAGCAGGACGACGGCGTTGATGCGGGTGTCGTCCTTGAGGCTCCGCACGAGCGCGACCGAGCGCGCGGTCGCGTCGTAGAGCGCGGTCTCGCCGTCGGGGAACAGCTGGCGCACCACGCTCCGCAGCCGGCCGCCGTTGCGCCGGAACTCCCCCACGGGCACGGCGAGCCGCAGTCGGTTCGAGAACGTGAGCAGGCCGACGCGGTCGAACGGCGCGAGCTGGCGCAGGAAGACGCCGAGGCCGTCCTTGGCGCGGTCGAGCCGCCCCTCCTGACTCATGGACCCCGAGGTGTCGAGCACGAGCAGGACGTTCGCGGGCTTGCGGTCCGCGCGCCAGGCACGCTGGATCCCGGCGAGCACCGCCGGCTCGGGCAGGCCGAGGAGCCGCGTGGGCTGGGCCGGGTCGGCCCCGTTGACCGCCGCGACCGGCGCGACCGCCGGCGAGTCGGGGTCGGCCGGGCGGAAGCCGTAGCGGGCCGCGGTCTGCGCGTCGATCTCGTCGGCGAGGAACTTCTGGAAGGCTTCAGCGGCGGCCCGCTGCCTGGCCGTCACCCACGGCGCGCGCGGGATGATGTAGGGCGAGTCCGAGACGAACGTCCCCTCGCGCGGGTACAGCGCGACGAGCCGCGGCTGACGGCCCCGGTGGCGGTTGAAGTCCACGAGCGTGGTCTCCTCCATCGCCACCGCCGAGGCGTAGCCCGGACCGTTGCGGCGGAGCTGGTCGGCGATGTAGAGGGTGGTGTCGCCGTAGTGGACGATCGCGCGCTCGATCGCCCGGATCGTCGTGGTGACCCGGCCGAGGTCGGCGAGGGTCAGCCCCTCCCGCTTGCCCGCCGCGGCCGAGTACTCGGCGGCGACGGCCTCGAGCCCCGAGGTCGACACGTCGGGGTTCGTGTGGACGTACTTGAAGCGCCCGAACTCCGGACGGCCGACGCTCCCCCAACCGCGGCGGTCGCGGGCGAGACGGAGCACGTCGGCGAACCCGATGCGCTTCTTCGGCCAGCCGAGCGCGCGGGCCAGCGGCTCCCACATCGCGATGACGAGCGGGGAGCGGACGATCGACGGGTTGTCGTCGGGAACGAGGGCGGTGTCGGCCTCGTGGTCGAGCAGGCGGCCCCAGAGCGAGGAGGCG
>JBBSGJ010000053.1:0-12800 GCA_038254195.1 Solirubrobacterales bacterium | reverse complement strand
GCCGCCGGTGGCGACAAGAACGTCACCAAGGCGATCTTCGCCTACAACCACGCCGACTGGTACGTCCAGTCCGTTCTCCTGCGGGCCCGCCTCATCGGCGGCCTGCCCGACGCTCTCGTGGGCTCGCTCACCGGCCTCACGCAGGGGCACTTCCCCGTCGCCGCACGCGCCACGTACGCGGATGACCTCAACGCGAACGCCGCCACCCGTCGCGTGCGCCACGGCAACGCCGCCCTGCCGGTCCAGGGCAGCGCCACCCGCCGGCACGTCGACATCTTCTCGCGCACGGGCGCGCCGGTCATCGCCGTGCAGGACGGCCGGATCGACCGCGTCGGGCGCTCGCCGGCGCTCGGGCGCTTCGTGGTCCTCGAGGACGTGTACGGCAACCGTTACACGTACTCGCACCTCGCGTCGGTCTCGAAGTTCTACGCGGTGCCGAAGCCCCAGGAGATCTCCCCCACGCAGATCAAGCGCGAGCTCGACGCCCCGAAGCAGGACACGGCGCCCCGCGTCGCGGCCACCGGCGGGGTCCAGAAGTCGAAGGCGGCGGGGCGCACGGTGACCAAGGCGCCGACCCATTCGGGCCCGACCCCGCGCGCGTCGGGCAAGCGGCGGCTCTTCGCGCACCCGACCCGGCCCGCGGCCTACGCGAACGGCGGCCGCTCGCAGATCGTCTCCCGCCCGCGGTTCACGACCTTCAAGAACTACTTCACCGTCGCGCTCGGCCTCAAGCGCCGTGACGTCACCCTCAAGGCGCTCAAGCCCGGCTCGCAGGTCATCGCGGGGACGATCCTCGGCCGCGTCGGCCAGACCGATCCCAAGCTCGCGCCGCACGTGCGCTTCGAGATCCGGCCCGCCGGCCGCGGCGCCCCGAAGGTCGATCCCAAGCCGATCCTCGACGGCTGGAAGCTCCTCGAGGCCACGGCGATCTACCGTGCCGCGGGCAAGAACCCGTTCTTCGGCGCCGACGCCCGCAACCCCACGGTCGGGCAGATCCTGCTCATGAGCAAGGAGGGGCTGCAGCGGCGCATCCTCGCCGACCCCCACGTGGACATCTACCCCTGCGGCCGGCGCGACATCGAGGGTGGCGGGATCGATCGGCGCGTGCTGGCGACCGCGGAGTACCTCGCGGCGTCCGGTCTGCGCCCGACGATCACCTCCCTGAACTGCGGCCACGGCTTCCTGACCGCATCGGGCAACGTCTCCGAGCACTCCTCGGGCAACGCGCTGGACATCGCCAAGGTCAACGGGATCCCGATCCTCGGCCACCAGGGCGCGGGCTCCATCACGGACATCACGATCCGCCGCCTGCTGCTCCTGCAGGGCACGATGAAGCCGCACCAGATCATCTCGCTGATGACCTACCGCGGGACGGACAACACGCTGTCGCTGCCCGATCACGCGGACCACATCCACGTCGGGTTCCAGGCGCAGTTCTCCGGCAAGCTCGGGCGGCGCATCGCGACGATCCTCAAGCCCGGTCAGTGGGTCAAGCTCATCGATCGGCTCAACGACATCCCGAATCCCGCGGTGAACGCCAAGCCGTCGAAGTACTCGATCCCGGCAAAGCCGGGGTCCTCCACCGGTCGCGACTGAGCCGGACCGCTTCCGGGCGGTGCAGCTCGAGTTTCCGTGGGCGATCGGGACGGACCCTCCCCCGGCCCCGGTGACCACGGGGCGCGCGACGCTCGTCGTGGCGCACGGCGGCGCTGCGAACACGGACGAGGATGAGGTGGGCAGGGGCGCGCGAGCCCCCTGCGCCCCACCGAGCACCTCGCGGCGATCCTCGCGGGCCGCGCGCGGGCTCTGAGCTGCGAGTCCCTCGTCCTGCGCGCGCGCGAGGACATCGGCGCCGGCCGCCCCCGCGACGCCGCTCTCCAGCTCTCTGCGGCGCTCGCCGAGCTGCCGCGGAAGGAGCTCTCGGTGAAGACCTCGCGGCCCGCTTGGCCGAGCTGCGCGAGCTCACGCCGGGGGTCGAGGAGCTCGCCGATGCCGAGGAGCCTGATCCTGACGCGATCGCCCCCCTCTCGGCCGCCTCGAGGCGGGCCCGCGCGATGCGCCTGACGTGAGCCACTTCGCCGCGGGGATGACGCGCGAGCCGCCGATGAGGATCGCGACGGCCCCCCGCGGGGCGGGGAGCCGCTCCCCTACCGCCCCTTAAAGGACGGCTTGCGCTTCGCCAAAAAGGCGCCGATGCCCTCCTTCGCGTCCTCGGAGGAGAAGGCCGCCGCGAACGCCTCCTTCTCGAGCCCGATGCCCTCGTCGAGGTCGCCCTGGGCCGAGACGGTCTTGATCAGCCCCACCGACAGGGGCGGCTGCTCGGAGAGCCTGCGCGCCCACGCCAGGGCGGTGTCCAGCAGCTCGTGGTCCGGCACGACCCGGTTGGCCAGGCCGTACTCGAAGGCCTCCTCCGCGGAGATGGCCTCCCCGGTCAGGTTCATCTCCAGGGCCTTGGCCTCCCCCACGAGCCGGGGCAGCCGCTGGGTTCCGCCGAAGCCGGGGATGATCCCCAGGTTGACCTCGGGCTGGCCGAAGGTCGCCGAGTAGGCCGCGATGCGCAGGTCGCAGGCCATGGCGATCTCGCACCCGCCGCCCAACGCCAGGCCGTTGACCGCGGCGATGGTCGCGGTCGGGCTCTTGCCCCAGGAGCGCAGGAGGGCGTGGGCCCCGTCGAGCAGGTCCTGGCCGGACACCGCGTCCATCTGGGTGAACGCCTTGATGTCTGCCCCCGCGCAGAAGAGCATCGGGTTCGCCGAGGCGACGACGAGCGCGCGGATCTCGTCCGTGCCGTCCACGTGGTCCCACACCTTCTGGAGTCCCGCGATCACCTCCGGGGAGATCGCGTTCGTCGGCGGGCGATCGAGCCACGCGATCGCCGCCGCGCCGCGGGTCTCGAGCTTCACCGGGCCCTCGTCCCAGCCCGCGTCGGGGCGCGCGTATCCGAAGAAGCCCTGCCCGCTCTTCACACCGAGGCGGCCCTGGGCCACGAGGCGCCGGAGGATCGCCGGCGGGGCGTAGTGCTCGCCCCAGTCGGCCTCGGCGCGCTCGAGCGTCGCCAGCACCTCGTCGAGGCCGGTCGCGTCGGCCCGGGCCAGCGGCGGCGGGATCAGTCCCGCGCCGGCCATCATCCCCAGGTCGATCTCGCGCGACGACGCCACGCCGTCCTCGAGCACGAGGCAGGCCTCGACGAAGGCCTTGAGCAGGAAGCGCTCGACGACCTCCTCGGCAGCGGGCGCGCCGGCGCGTCGTGGTTCACCCGCCGTGCTCATAGAACCCCTTCTGAGTCTTCGCGCCGAGGTGGCCCTGCTCCACGAGCTCCTGCATCCCCGCGTGGAGCGGGAAGCGGTCGCCGTAGACCTCGTTCAGGTGCCTGCCCACGTGGGCGACGGTGTCCAGGCCGAGCAGGTCGACGAGGAAGAACGGCCCCATCGGCGACGCCTTGGCCTCGGCCATCACGCGATCGATCTCCTCGATCGGGATGTCGTTCTCCTCCTGGAAGCGGAAGACCTCGCCGAATGAGCTGTTGAGGATGCGGTTGACCACGAAGCCGGGCTCCTCCGTGCAGCGGATCGGCATCTTCTTCAGCGCCTGGGCGAAGTTCGCCGCCGCCTGCGCGGTCTCCGGGGAGGTGTGCTCGCCCTCGACGACCTCGATCAGCCGCATCATCGAGGCGGGGTAGAAGTAGTGGAAGCCCACCACCTTGTCGGGCCGTGACGTCGCCTCGCCCATCTCCGAGATCGACAGCGAGGAGGTGTTCGAGGCGAGGATCGCATGGCCGGGCGTGGCCTCGTCGAGCTCGGCGAACACCGTCTGCTTGATCTCCATCCGCTCGGGGACGGCCTCCACGACGAAGTCGACGTCGCCGAATCCGTCGTAGCTGGTCGTGCCCGTGATGAGCGCGAGCTTGGCGTCGCGCTCCTCCGCGGTCAGCTTCCCCTGGTCGACCCGCCCCTGCCACAGGGATCGCGCCTTGTCGATCCCTGCGTCGACGAGCTCCTGCCTGACGTCCTTCATCACCACCGGGATGTCGACGTTGGCGATGGAAAAGGCGATCTCGCCGCCCATCGTTCCCGCTCCGAGCACCCCGGCCTTGAACACGAACATGGTCAGGACCCTAGGACGTGACCCCGAGCTCGACGTCCCCCCAGCGCTCGCGGGCGTAGCGGACGAGGGTGCGCCGCAGGGAGTCGCGGACGGCCCGGCGGATGAACAGGAGGTCGGTCACCTTCATGAACAGGTTGCCACCTTTCAGCCCGGCCGTCCGCCAGGGAATCCCACACCAGCGTCCCCTCGCGCGGCCAGTCCGGGTCGCGCCTGACGACCCGGGCGAAGCCGTCGACGAAGCTCGGCCAGCGGTCCGGGTCGTACCAGAGCGCTTCGGCGTCCACGAGCGAGCCCGGGACGGCGATCCGCGCCCCCGCCCTGCTCACCCGAACACCTCGTCGCGGATGTTCTGGATGGAGGCCTGGATGCGCTCGAGCCGGGGGCCGAGCTCCTCGCCGAGCCGCTTGCGCTCCTCCTCGCCCGCGGGGGTTATCGCGTAGAAGCGGCGCGAGCGGCGCTCGGGATGCTCCCACTCGCCGGTGATGAGGCCGCGGGCCTCGAGCGTGCGCAGGAGGGGGTACATCGTGTTCGGATTGACCGCGAGCGCGCCCTGGGTCATCCCGGTGATGCGCTCCATGAGCATGTTCCCGTAACAGCGCCCCTGCGCGGCGAAGTGCAGCACGAGGAGGGGCAGGAGGCCGGCGCGGCGCAGGTCCCCGACGAGCGGGTCCTGGGTGCCCGGATTGGGCGCATGGGTGCCCGTCGCCATGTCGGCGCGGGAGGGTAGTGCGGGTGGGCCCGGCTCGCGCTGTACCGTCGACGGACCATGAGCGTCCTCCCGTTGGACCCGCGGCTCGAAGGCATCTCGCCCAAGAGCTACGAGCACCCCGCCGACCGCGCGGCCACGGCCGCCCTGAAGTCGGTCCCGATGCTCGACACGGTGGTGCGCAAGCTCACCGAGTTCCGCTACGAGCGCTCGCTGCGCCAGCTCTACCTGGGCAACGCCGTCCAGGTCGGGCCCAACCAGCTCGGCGGCACCTGGGCGGCCTACAAGCGGGCGCTCCACGTGCTCGACATGGAGGAGGAGTACCCGCTCTACCTCGCCCACGGGGTCGGTGGCAACGCGGTGACGATCGGGACGGGGAAGCCGATGATCGTCGTGGAGTCCTCACTCCACGCCCTGCTCGATCCCGACGAGCAGCGGGCCGTGCTGGCCCACGAGCTCGGACACGTGCTCTCCGACCACGTGCTCTACGCCACGGCGCTCCAGATCATCGTCCAGGCCGCCCGGGCCAGCGTCCCCTTCCCCTTCGCCCTCCCGCTGCGGGCGATCCGGACGGTGCTGCTCGAGTGGTTCCGCGCGGCCGAGCTCACGTGCGACCGCGCCGCGGTGCTTGCGGTGCGCGACCCGCGCATCGTATGCCGGACGCTCATGGTGCTCGCGGGCGGACGGCCCTCGAGCGAGCTGTCGCTCGACGCCTTCCTGGCCCAGGCCATGGAGTACGAGAGCTGGGAGGACCCGCACGACCGCGTCCGCCGGTTCCTCGTCGAGGTCGGGGTGGACCACGCGTTCGCGGTGCGGCGGGTGAGCGAGGTCATGCGCTGGGTGCGCTCCGGTGAGTACGACCGCATCATGGCGGGCGAGTACCGCCGCCGCGACGAGCCGCCCGACCCACGGGGAGAGGCCTCCGACGCCGTCGACTTCTACTCCGAGCGCTTCAAGGCCGCCTTCCGCGACGCCGGCGACGCCGTGGAGAAGCTCGGCACGCAGGTTTCGGACTTCCTACGGAAGAGCTGACGGAGCGAGGTCGTGCGCGGGGTCGATCCCGTGGCGGCGGCCGAGGGCGGCGAGCGCGGGGGAGATCGCCCAGCGGTCGGGGCGCTCGTCGCCCTCGAAGTCGGGGGCGGCGCCCTTGAGGGCCATCGCGCCGGTGTTGTCCCCCAGCGCGCGGATCTCCGCGACCTCGTCGGGGGTGAGGACCACCTCGGTGGGCGTGGCCGCGAGCTCGGCGCGCTTGGCTTCGATCGGCTTCGCGTCCGGCCCCGGCTCCTGGATGAGCGTCGGCGCCGCGCAGCGCACGGCCGGGTGGGCGAGCACCCACTGGACGGCGAGCTGGAGCATCGTCAGCCCGTGGCGCTCGGCGATGGGGCGCATGGTCTCCATGCGCTCGCGGCCGCGCTCCACCCAGCCCGCGGGACGGAACGTGCGATGGTCGCCCGAGGTGAAGGCGTGGCCCGGAGCGACGTCGTCCCAGAAGAGCCCACCGTAGTCCACGACGCGCGTGATGACCTCGATGCCCGCCGCGGCCGCCGCGCTCAGGACCAGCTCCCCCGGCCACGGCTCGAGCGGGTTGAGGATGAGCATGGCCCGGTCGATCGAGGCGCCGAAGCGCTCGAAGCAGCCCAGGAGATCGAGCGTGAAGCCGTTGGCCGGCCCGGGGGCGATCCCGAGCAGCCGGGTCAGGCCGGCCTCGCGCAGCCCCTCGAGCGCCGCCCAGACCGCCGGGCTCGTGTAGCCGAGACGATCCGGGTTGTGCAGCAGCAACAGGTCGAAGGCCTCGACCCCGCAGCGCGCGAGCGAGCGCTCGGTCGCCTCGCGGAGGTAGGCGGCGTAGCCGTCCTCCCCGCGCAGCTCCGGTGCGGTGAACCGCGGGAAGCCCTTCGCCCCCGCCCGGGCGCCGCCCACGAAGTCGTGCCCCAGGGCGCCGGCGAGGAAGAAGTCCTCCCGCGGCACCCCGTCCAGCGCGCGCCCGAGGAGCGAGTCCGCCTTCCCCTGCCCGTAGACGTCGGCGGTGAGGACGGTGTCGATCCCGTCGCCCGGGCGCAGGAGCGCGAGCAGCCGCTCCTCCCCCACGTCCTCACCGAAGTGCATGTAGCGCCCGCCGCTCCACGTCCCGAGCGCGACGTGACCCATGTCCCTCATGCGCCCGGGAGGGTAAGGCGGTACACCGGCGCGGACTCCTCGACGTGCCAGCGCTCCCGCGCCGCGGCAAGGAACCGCGCGAGCGGCGGGCGCCCGGGGTCGGCGAGCCACACCTCCGCGTCCAGGCGGGAGAGCACATCGAGCAGGAGCGGCACCTTCTCGGCCTCGTAGAGGACGTCCGCGACGAGGACGAGATCCCACGGGCCCCGCGCGACGAGCTCCTCGGGCTCCTCCCAGCTCACCCGCAGCGTCTCCACCGCGACCTCGTTGCGGCGGGCGTTGAGCTCGACGGCCTGCAGCGCGCTCCACGACCAGTCCGTGGCGAGTACCCGGCCGCCGGCCCGGGCGGCGGCGATGCTCGCCACCCCCAGCCCGCAGCCCAGCTCGACCACGCGCGCGCCGCGCAGTGATCGTCCCGCCAGGCGCTTGGCCAGCTCGATCCCGCTCGGCCACAGCTCGCCCCAGTAGGGCAGCAGATGGGGATGGTCGAAGGAGTCCTCGACGAGCAGCGCGTCGGGGTCGCGCAACCGGGCGATGACGAGCTCGGGCCCGTGCCCGAGCGGCACGACCTCCTCTACGAGCGTGTCAGGCAGGTCAGCGCGATCCACGTGCCCCTCCCGCGTCGGTCGCCTCGCATCAGGGGGAAGGCGAGCTCCCCGGAGACCGCCCACCGCGCGGCCTCCTGCCCCGCTGCCCAACCGGGTGGCACCCGCGCGATGTCAGCGTCGGCGAGCGCCTCACCCAGCGCGGCGAGCGCCGCCTCGGTGCCCGCCGGTGCCTTGCGCCGCTGCCGGAAGCGCAGCACGCAGTGCCAGCTCGGCTGGATCGCCTCCACCTCCGGGTGCTCGACGGGGACGGCGGGAATGCGCACCCCTCCACGCTAGGCATCGCCCAGGCCGTGGCGGAACGCGTAGGTGACGGGCTGCGCGCGGTCGCGCACGCCCGCCTTCGCGAACAGGTGGTTCACGTGGCTCTTCACGGTCGCCTCGGAGACCACGAGCCGGCCGGCGATCTCCGCGTCCGAGAGGGGATCGTGAGCCGCCCCGACGTGCTGTTCCTCGACGAGCCCACGACCGGCTTCGACCCCGCGGCGCGCCGCCGTTCCTGGGGGCTCATCGGGCGCCTGCGCGCGGACGGCACCACGATCCTGCTCACCATGCACTACCTCGACGAAGCCGAGGCCCTCGCCGACCGCGTCGTCGTGCTCGTGGGCGGCCGGGTCATCGCCGAGGGGGCGCCCGGCGACATCACCGGGGCTAGCGACGCCCGGGGCGCCTTCGGCCTGCCGCCCGGGGTGAGCGCCGGCGAGCTGCCCCTGTCCGGTGCGCCGTCCTGGCTCACCCACGTGGCCGACGTGTTCCCGCTCGCCCACCTCGTGCGCGCGTTCGGGGCGTGCTTCCAGGCCCAGACCACCGGCGGCGGGTGGCGGCCGGTCGATCTCGCCGTCCTCGCCGCCTGGGGCGCGGCGGGCACGTGGATTGCCGTGCGGCGGTTCGACCGCGAGGAGCTGTAGCCCACCGCCCGGGGACGGGGCGTGTAGGCGATGAAGCCCGGCCCCACCCCAGCTCGGATGGTCGGTCTGAAGTGCGCTGGGGGTAGGACAGGGGGATGGACGACCAGGAGAGCCTGCCCACCACCCTCGGCCGCGGTGTCGCGGCCGGGCTTGCCGGGACCGCTGTCATGACCGCCTTCCAGCTCCTCGTGGAGATGCCGCTGACCCGACGCGAGGAGAGCTTCGCCCCGGCGGAGCTCGCCATGACGCTGCTGCGCGTGAAGCCCCGGAGCCGGAAGGGCCGCCGACAGCTCAACTATGCGACGCACTTCGCGCTCGGCGCCGGGTGGGGCCTAACCCGCGCGGCGATCGCCCGCACGGGGCTCCGCGGCCAGACCGCGGCGGCCGCCACGTTCGGCGCGATGTACCCCGCCGACCTGGCCACCGCGACCCTTCTCGGGGTCTATAAGCCGAAGACGTGGTCGCGCCAGGACGTGGCGATCGACGTGGTCGACAAGCTCGTCCAGGCCGCAGCGACCGGCGTCGCCTTCGACCGGCTCGGGGCCCGCGGCTGAAACGGTCGGCCGGCGAGCGGCGACGCGCAGGGCCACCGGATCAGTCGCCCACCTAGGAGGACAAGACCCAGATAACGGAGGCCATCCCCCCGAGGATCGCGACCACGCTGAGAATCACGAGCGGATACTGGTCGGGCCAGATCGCGGGGCGGTTCGGCGCGAAGGTCCGGCGGCGGAAGCGGAAGCGAGACCACATCACGGGCACACTGTTGCCCGGTGCAGGAGGAGGTGGAGCGGCAGTTGCGGGATGTGTGACGACTTCGCGTCAACCCTCAGGTCGCGAAGTAGAACGTGAGCCCGAGCACGAGGTACACCGCCAGCAGCTGCAGCCCCTCGAACCACGTCGACTCGCCCTCGTTCGTCACGTGGTTGGCGATGAGCACCGCGAAGAGCACGGCCCCGAGCTCGAAGGCGTTGAACACCAGCGCCATCGGGTGCGGGCCCAGCACGAACGACAGCAGGACGAGCACCGGGGCCACGAACAGCGCGATCTGGCCCGCCGATCCGATCGCGATGTTCACGGCCAGGTCCATCTTGTCCTTCGCCGCGACGAGCACCGCGACCCAGTGCTCGGCCGCGTTGCCGACGATCGCCACGACGATCGCGCCGATGAAGAACTCCGACAGGCCGACCGACTTCGCCGCTTCGGTGATCGAGCCCACGAGGATCTCGGACATCAGCCCCACCGCCACCCCCGCGATCGCGAGCGCACCGACGGCCTTCCGGACCGACCACGGCTCCTCCGCCTGCTCCTCCTCCTCGACGACCGGGTTGAACAGGTCCCGGTGCGTGCGCAGCGAGAACACCATCGCGGCGACGTAGACGAGGGCGAGGATGATCGCCAGCGCAAAGGAGAGCTGCTCCACCCGCGGGCCGTAGTCGACGACCTCGGCGCCCGGGCTCGGCAGCCCCCGCCCCTCCACGAGCTCGAAGATCGCGGGCATCGCGAACGCGACGCTCGCCAGCAGCAGGAGCGCCGACTGCGACGACGCGGCCGTGCGGCCGAAGAACTGGCGCTCGCGGCCGAGTCCCCCCACGAGCATCGCGGCACCCAGCACGAGCAGGATGTTGCCGAGGATGGACCCGATCAGCGTGGCCTTGACCACCTCGTGCAACCCCTTGCCGAGCGCGAAGAGGGCGATGATGAGCTCGGGGGCATTGCCGAACGTCACGTTGAGCAGGCCGCCGATCCCGGGCCCCGAGCGTTCGGCGAGCTCCTCGGTGGCCCGGCCCATGAGCGCGGCGGTGGGGATGACCCCGAGCGCGGAGACGAAGAAGACGGCAGCCGGGCTGGCGTGGACCAGCTCCAGCACCACGGCGACCGGGATGAACGGCGTCAGCCAGTAGGGCCAGGACAAACGGGCGTGCCTAGTGCGGTAGGAGCGCGGCGCAGCGCTGCTGCTTGGCCACGTCGTTCCCGGCGGCCTGGAGGCACTGCGCGTACTTCTGCGCCTGCGGAGACTGGCCGCTCGCGGGCGGCGGCGGCGTCGACGAGCCCCCGCTGCCCGTCTGACCGGGCCCGCCCAGCAGCCCCCGGAGGGTCTGCGCGTAGGACTGGAGCTGGGCGGAGAGCTCGGAGATCGGCCGGGGGCTCGCCGGAGTGGGGATCTGCTGGGCCTCGTTGAGCGCCGAGAGCTGGTAGTCGATGGAGATGTCGGCGGACCGCACGCCGGCGAGCTGGGCCTGTTTCGCGGCAGGCACGGCGAAGCGGAAGGAGACCTTCACGCGGCGCAGGAGGTGGTCGTCCTTGCCCGTCCAGAACTCGAAGGTCGGATCCCGTACGGCGTCGAGGACCTGCTTGCGCTGGGTCGGAGAGAACCCCGGGCTGCCGCCGCGGCGGTTCTTCTCGATGGAGTCGACCACCTTCCCGAGGTCGACCTTGCCCGTGACGTGCTCGGACGGAGTCCCGGTGACATCCTCCTCGCCGGCCACCCGTGCGTCGGATAGCCACGGCAGCTTGGCGGCCTTGCCCGGGGACGTAGCCGCCCGGGCGACCTGCGCGAAGGACCGGCGGAAGGCCGTGTACTGCGCGGCCGGAAGCGCGTAGTCGCGGCCCTGCAGCGAGAGGAAGCCGGCCGTACCCGTGGAGGTGGCGCCCGCGGAGAACGAACCACCCCCCGCGCCCGCGGTCAGCGTGAAGGCGAAGCGCGGGACGGAGCGCTTGCCCGTGCGCTCGAAGGGCCCGTCGAAGCGCAGGTCGATCGGGTTCGAGTCGAGCTGCCCCGAGCCTTGCGTGCGGATTCCGACGCTGAGCCCGACGTTCCCGGAGCGGATCTCCTTCGGGTTCGCGAAGGTCTGCTCGATGAGGGTGCGCGCATCGTCCGAGCCACCACCGGCGCCACCCCCGCACGCGGCGAGAAGCAGGGCGGCGAGCGCGAGGAGGAGGCCTACCGCACGCTTCATCCGACGGTCGAGCGTAGCATCGGGGTCATGCCCCGGTTCGCCCTGCTGACCATCCTCGCCGCCCTCGCGCTGCCCGCCACGGCGGGCGCCGCCGAGCCACCGGTCCTCGTGCTCGGACCGCACGGCGCGCGCGTGGACCCCGATCCCGTCCTGCGCGCGGCGCCGCGGGATCCCTCTCCTCCGCCCGCCGCCCGCGCGGCCCGCGCCGCCACGTCGGCAGGCGCGCTCGACCGCGCTCTGGCCCGGCTGCGTCCCCGCCTGCCGGTCGGGACCTATCCCGCCGCGGCACGAGAGCTGCACGCCGCCCGCGCGGCGGCGCGCCGGCTCACGGGGACGCCGGGCTACGAGCTGCGCAGCGTTCTCGCCGACCTCGACGGCCTTGCCGCGCGCGGCAGGCTCACCCCATCGCGCGTGCCCGAGGTGATCCTCACGGTCCGCCGCAACCGCGAGTGGTGGACGCGCGGCACTGCCCTCATCCCCGGCCAGCGGGTCCGCTTCACCGGCTCGTGGATCGTCTGGCAGATGTACGCCGGGCACGGGCTGGCGCTCCAGGTCCTCGGCTCGTGGGGGGCGGTCAACGGGTACTGGCAGGGCGGTGCCCGCTACCGCTCGGAGTTCAACTCCCTCGTGCATGAGCTCGTCCCGCTCGCCGCCTCCCGGGCGGGCGGGATCGCCTGGGAGTACCTCTTCCCGTTCGGCGGCGGTCTCCCGCCGTGGGCGAGCGGGATGGCCCAGGCCACGGCGGTCCAGGGGCTCGCCCGCGCCGCACGGCGCCTGCACGAGCCCCGGCTGCTCGCCGTCGCCCGCCGCGCGCTCCCCCTCTTTCGCACCCGCCCACCCGAGGGCGTCCGCATCCCCACCTCCCGCGGTGCGCACTATCTCCTGTACTCCTTCGCTCCCTCCGTGCGGGTCTTCAACGGGTTCGCCCAGGCGGTGATCGGCCTGGAGGACCTCGCGGCGCTCGGCGGCGGGAAGCAGGCCGCGGCGCTCGCCACGGCGGGCGAGCGCGAGGCGCGCGCGTTCCTCCCCCGTGCCGACACGGGTGCATGGTCGCTCTATGAGGCGGGCGGGTTGGCATCCGAGTCGACGCTGGACTACCACGTGCTGCTGCGCGACTTCCTGCGCGGCCTGTGCTCCCGCACGCGGCACGCGGGCTACTGCGCGGAGGCAGACCGCTTCACCCGTTACCTCGCCGAGCCGCCGCGGCTCGGCGGCGTGACCTCCCGCGTCCCGGCCCGGCGCCGGGGCCTGCTGCGCTTCACCGTCTCGAAGGTCTCGCGGGTGGGCCTGGAGGTCCGGCGCCACGGCGTCGCCGTGTTCGGCACGAGCGCGGTGGTCGGGCGCGGAGCCCACGCGTACCCCT
>JBBSGJ010000052.1:0-12854 GCA_038254195.1 Solirubrobacterales bacterium | reverse complement strand
GTAACGCCGCGCCGGGTCGAGCCCGAGCGCCGCCCGGGCCGCGCCGCGCGGAAGGGGGCGGAAGCGCCCGAGTTCAACGCCGCAGGGCAGCACCGCCACCCGCCGCCGGGTGCTCGCCCCCGGGATGCGGGCCGCGAGCGTGGCCGAGACCGCGGCCGGGAGGTCGAGCCATCGCAGCAGCGCCCGGGACACGGGCCCCGAGGCGGGATGATGGAGGTCGGTGCCGTGGAGGGTCACGACGCGGGGCACGTCGCGCACCCCCAGGGCGGCGAGCGCCGAGAGCCCGAAGTGCGCATGGACCACGTCCCACTCCCCGCGCCCGAAGCGTCGGCGCGCCTGACCCCACGCCCGGGCGTAGCGCACGCCTCCCGCCTCGAAGCGCCACACCTCGACCTCCGCCCCCAGTGCGCGCAGCGCCTCGACCTGGTCGCGCACGAACGCTCCGAGGGCGGGCCGCCCGGGCGAGGGATACATGTTCGTGACGATCAGGGCGCGCATCCGGCGCACATCCTCCACGAAGCGGTCTGGAGCGGTGGCGGGGGCACGGCGGAGCATCCCCGGCGACCCGAATCCACCATCGTCAGGAGGCCCTCATGTCCCACCGTCTCGCCGGCCGCGCCCACGCCGCGTTCCTACGCCCCGTCACCGGACAGGGCACCGTGGAGTACGTCGCCCTCATCCTGCTCGTCGCCGTCATCCTCGCCGGCGTCGTCGCCGCGTCCAAGCACGTGGGCGGGCCGGACATCGCCAAGGTGCTCGTCGCCAAGCTCAAGGAGGCCATCGGCAGCGTCAAGCCCTAGGGCGAGCCCGGAGCCCGGAGCCCGCCCCCGCCCACCCCACGTGGCACCATGCCTCCGTGCCCGGCCGCCGCGATCCCATCGCCGTGTTCGACTCGGGCGTGGGCGGGCTCACCGTGCTGCACGAGCTGCTCGTGTCCCTCCCGGCCGAGGACTACCTCTACCTGGGCGACACGGCCCGCTTCCCCTACGGGAACCGCTCCGCCGAGGAGCTCGAGCGCTTCGTCGTGGAGATCGGCACCCGCCTGCTCCGGGCCGGTGCGAAGCTCCTCGTCGTGGCCTGCAACTCGGCCACCGCGGCCGGGATGCCGGCCCTCGAGCGCCTCGCGGCCACCGGGATCGACATCGTCGGCGTGGTCGCCCCCGAGTCGCTCGCGGCCGTGGAGGCCACGCGGACGGGGCGCGTCGGCCTGCTCGCGACTCCTGCGACCGTCGCGTCGGGCGCCTACGAGCGCGCCCTGCACGCCGCCGATCCCTCCGTGACGCTCTTCGGAGTCGCCTGCCCCGACCTGGCGGGGATCATCCAGGGCGGCTTCCCCGTGGACGAGCACGTCGTGGAGACCGTCCGCCGGTACTGCGCCCCGCTGCGCGAGGCCGAGGTCGACACGGTGATCCTCGGCTGCACCCACTACCCGCTCGTCCGCCCGATGCTCCAGCGGACCCTCGGTCGCGGGGTCACGCTCGTGGCCTCGGGCGCGGCGATCGCCCGCCGGATCGAGCACACCCTCACCCTCCGCGGGCTGCTCAACGACCGCGCCGGCGAGGGCGAGTACGTCTTCGAGTGCACGGGGGACCCCGAGGCCTTCCGCGCCCTGGGCTCCCACTTCCTCCAGCTCCCCCTCGGCGAGGTGCGCCAGGTTGAGCTCCGACCCACCGAGGTGCCGGCATGAGCCGCTCGTACGACCGTGCCCCCGACGGGCTGCGCCCCGTCGCGATCCAGCCCGGCTTCGTCGGGCCCGCGACGGGCTCCGTGCTCATCTCCGCGGGGGAGACCCGCGTGATCTGCACGGCGAGCGTGGAGGAGTCCGTGCCGCGGTGGATGGCCGGGCGGGGGCGGGGCTGGCTCACGGCCGAGTACGGGATGCTCCCCGCCTCCACCGGGCAGCGCAAGCAGCGCGACGCGACACGCGGGAAGCTCGACGGCCGCACGGTCGAGATCCAGCGCCTCATCGGCCGCTCCCTGCGCGGCGTGGTCGACTTCCGGGCCCTCGGCGAGCGCACGGTCTGGATCGACTGCGACGTGCTCACCGCCGACGGCGGCACCCGCTGCGCCGCGATCACCGGCGGCTACACCGCCCTCGCCCTGGCGATGCAGCGGCTGGTGACCGAGGGGACGCTCGAGCGGTCCCCGCTCACCCAGTCCGTGGCCGCGGTCTCCTGCGGGATCGTCGGCGGCACCCCATTGCTCGACCTCGACTACTCCGAGGACTCCACCGCCGAGGTCGACGCCAACGTGGTCATGACCGGCGACGGCGGGCTCGTCGAGGTCCAGGCCACCGCCGAGCGCACGCCGCTCTCCCGCGCCCACCTCGACGACCTCCTCGGTCTCGCGGCCGCGGGGATCGCCGAGCTCCGGGCCGCGCAGGAGGGCGTGCTCGCCGGCCCCGCCGGACCGGGCCCGGTGGCGGGCACCGCCGGGCTGGGCCCGGTGGTCGAATGAGGCTCGTGCTCGCCTCGCGCAACGCCCACAAGGCCGCCGAGTTCGCGCGGCTGCTCGCCCCCCACGCGGTCGAGCCGTTACCCGAGGACGTCGCCCTGCCGCCCGAGGACGGCGACTCCTTCGCCGCCAACGCCCTCCCCAAGGCCCGGGCCGCGGCCGCCGCCACCGGTCGCCCCGCGTTCGCCGACGACTCGGGCATCGAGGCCGCCGCCCTCGGCGGCCGCCCCGGGGTGCGCTCCGCGCGCTTCGCCGGTGAGGACGCGACGGACGAGGACAATCTCGCGCGTCTGCTGGTCGAGGCGCCCGCGGGCTCGGGCCTGGTCTACGTCTGCGCGCTGGCCTACGTCGACCCCGCCACGGGCGACCAAGCGCTGCTCGAGGGCCGCTGCACGGGCCGGGTCGCCGATGCGCCCCGCGGCGCGGGAGGCTTCGGCTACGACCCCGCGTTCGTGCCCGACGACCTCAGCGACGGCCGCACCATGGCCGAGCTCGACCCGGCCGAGAAGGACGCGATCTCCCATCGGGGCCGGGCCGCCCGGGCGCTGCTCGCGCAGCTCGCCGCGGGGTAGGAGACCGAGACGATGAAGATGCGCGCCGCCGGGCTGTCGGTCGCCTCCAACTCGCTCCTCATCCTGCTCAAGATCATCGCGGGCGCCCTCACGGGCTCGGTGGCGATCCTCACCGAGGCGGTCAACTCCACGCTCGACCTCATCGCCTCGCTCGTCACCTTCTTCTCGGTCCGCAAGGCCGACGAGCCCGCCGACGAGGAACACCGCTACGGCCACGAGAAGATGGAGAACCTCGCGGCGGCGATCGAGGGGATGCTCATCCTCGTCGGCTCGGGGGTCATCGTCTTCGAGGCGGTCCGTCGCCTGGCCATGGGCGGCCGGGTCGAGCGCGTCGGGGTCGGCATCGGGGTCGTCGCCGTCTCCGCGCTGGCCAACCTCGTGCTGTCGATCTACCTCGGCCGCGTCGCCCGGGAGACCGACTCGCCCGCGCTGGCCGGGGACTCCGCCCACCTGCGCACGGACGCCTATTCGTCGGCCGGCGTCCTCGGTGGGCTCGCCATCGTGCAGATCACGGGCGCGGAGTGGGTCGACCCGGTGGTGGCGCTCCTCGTGGGTGGGCTCATCGTGCGGGCGGGGACCCGCCTGCTGCGCTCCTCCTCGCGCGTACTCGTCGACGAGGCCCTGCCCGAGCCCGAGCTCGCGGTCATCTACGAGGAGCTGCTCGCGTTCGGTCCGCGGGGAATCCTCGGATATCACAAGCTGCGCACCCGCTCGGCGGGCGCCCGGCGCTACGTGGACCTCCACGTGCAGTTCCGGTCAGGCACGACGCTCGAGGAGGCCCACGCGACCGCCCACGACCTCCAGGACGGGATCTCCGCCCGGCTGCCCAACGCCGACGTGCTCATCCACCTCGAGCCGTCCGACAAGGTCCGCCCCGGGACCGAGATCACCGGAGGTTGATCGCGGCCGAGAGCCCCACGGCGACGGCGACCACCGCGTAGCCGGCATAGCCCGACAAGGCGAGGATCACCGCGGTGAGCAGGCAGGCGAGGACCGTGACGAGCCAGGCGATGCGTTCCAGGGGCACGGTCCCATAGTCTCGCCTCTCGCCGATGGCCGACCCCGCGCTGACCCCCGAGCTGGCCCTGGAGTACCTCGCGGAGCTCTCCACGGACATCCGCGCGGCGGTCGTGCTCGGGGCAGGGGGAGAGCACCTCGCGGGCCCCGGGGCGCTCGCCGCGCCCGCCCGGCAGCTCCTCGCCGCCGCCGAGGGGGCGCTCGTCGAGGTCGACACCCCACGCGGCACGGTGGTCGCCGCCGCCGACGATGTCCACGCGCTCGCCGTGGTCGTCGGGCGTCACGCCCTGCCCGCGCTCGTCCGCTACGACGTCCGCCGGGTGCTGGGGGATCTCGCGGGCGTCGAGGAGCCCGAAGCGGCTTGAGGCGCCACGCCCGCACCGGGCTCGCCGCACTGCGCGGGCACCCGCCCTTCCGGGGCCGCCCGACCCAGGTCCGCGTCTACGACGCGCGGGGCCAGGCGCGCCTGCTCGACCCCCACGCCGAGCCCGGCCGGACGCTCGTCGCCCACGCCGAGGAGCTCGTGCGCGCGGCCCTCGCCCCGCCGTCCTAGAGCTTCCGCGCCCAGGCCAGGCCAGGGTGGATAATCGCATCGAGCGGGAAAGTGAACTCACGAGCGTCCGCGGCCGCTGTTAGGTTCGCACGCAGACATCCAGTGAAGGAGGAGACGTGACGAAGTCCGAATTCGTCGAGCAGGTCGCCGATCGCGCCGATTTGAGCAAGAAGCAGGCGGATGAAGCCGTCAAGGCCTTCCTCGAGACCATCGAGGAGACGTTGAAGCGCGGCTCCGACGTGACCTTCTCCGGTTTTGGGAAGTTCCATGTCGCCGACCGGAGTGCCCGGGAGGGGCGCAATCCGTCGACGGGGGAGAAGATCCAGATCAAGGCCTCGAAGGTGCCTCGCTTCACGGCGGGATCCGGCCTGAAGAACTCCCTCAAGAGCTGACCCCCGCTCGCTTCGGCGAGCGACTGGCCCGGGCCGTCACCGCCCGGGAGTCGCCGCTCGTCCTCGGCCTCGACCCGGACCCCGGCCGCCTGTGGCCCGAGGCCCGGGCCGCGGCCGGGGAGGGCACCGCCGCCACGAGAGCGGCGGTGGTCGGTGAGGAGCCGCGAGCCCGCGCGGCCCGCGCCGTCGAGGCGCAATGCCGGGCTCTCGTGGACGCCGCCGGCCCCGCGTGCGTCGCGGTCAAGCCGCAGCTCGCGTGCTTCGAGCGCCTCGGCGCCGCGGGCTGGGCGGTGCTCGAGCGCACGTGCGTCCACGCCCGGGCCGCCGGCCTGCTCGTGCTCGCCGACGCCAAGCGCGGGGACATCGGCATCTCTGCCGCCGCCTACGGCCAGGCGTTCTTCGGTTCGACTCCCACCCCCTGGGGGGACGTCCCCGGTCTCGGCGTCGACGCGCTGACCGCCAGCCCCCTGCTCGGAGCCGATTCGCTCGGGCCCCTGCTCGCCGCCGCCCGCGCGGTCTCCGGCGGCCTGTTCGTCCTCGTGCGCACGTCGAACCCCGGGGCGCGCGACGTGCAGGAGCTCGCGCTCAGCGGGGGCGGCGATGTCGCCGAGCGCCTCGCGATCCTCGTGGCCGCGCACGGTGAGGCCGGCCCCGCCGGCATCGCCGACGTCGGCGCGGTGGTGGGGGCGACCGCGCCCGAGCGCCTGGCCCGCCTGCGCGATCTGGCCCCCGCCGCGCCCTTCCTTCTCCCGGGCATCGGCGCCCAGGGCGGGCGGGTGGAGGACCTCGCTCCGGCCTGGGCACCGGGGCCGGCCGGCGGCCTCGTCACCGCCTCGCGCGCCATCGCCCGCGCGCACGAGGAGCACGGCGGGGAGCCTCGCGACGCGGCCCGCCGGGCGGCGGAGGACCTGCGCGCCCGGGCCTGGGAGCTCGCTCTCAGCGGTGGCGGCGCGCGCCGAGCCGGCTAGCATCGCCTCCCGCGCATGGATCATCGCAGCCCCGCGCGGTTCCTCGCCCCGCTCGCGCTGGTGGGCGTGATCCTCACCCTCTTCCTCGTGCTCAAGCCGTCCAGCGGACGCGACTCCTCCTCGGCGCGCTCGGCGCGCTCGACCTCGACCTCCTCGACGGGCCCCCGCCGCGGCCCCCGGGCGAAGCCGCCGGCGAAGCCCACCGCGAAGGCGGCGACCTACCGGGTGAAGGCCGGGGACACCCTCCAGGGGATCGCCGCGAAGACCCGTGTCTCCCTCGAGGTCCTGCGCGAGCTCAACCCCGCGATCAACCCGCAGGCGCTCGTGGTCGGCCAGATCATCAAGCTGAAGGGGTGAGGGCGGCGCGCTGGTCGCGCGCCGCGGCGGCCCTCCTCGCCGCCGGCGCCCTCGCCGCCCCGGCCGGTGCCCGGGCGGCCCCGCCACCACGCCTGTCGGCGACCGCCTCGATCCTGGTCGAGGCCTCGACGGGCCGCGTGCTGACGGCCCGGCGCCCCGACGCCGAGCGGCCCATCGCCTCGACTACGAAGATGATGACGGTCCTGCTCGCGCTGGAGCGCGAGCCCCTCCGAAGGGTTCTTGTCGTGCCTCCCTACGCGATCGGGCCGGCCGAGTCGCGCGTCGGGCTCGTCACGGGGGAGCGGATCCGCGTCGCCGACCTCGTCCGGGCCGCCCTGCTGCCGTCGGCCAACGACGCCGCCTACGCCCTGGCGGTGCGGGCCGCGGGCTCCCGCGACGCCTTCGTCGGACTCATGAACGCCCGGGCGCGGCGCCTCGCCCTCGCGCACACCCACTTCTCCACGCCGGTGGGGCTCGACGCGCCCGGCAACTTCTCCTCCGCGCGCGATCTGGCGCGCCTCGCGCGCGTCCTGCGGCACGAGCCCTTCGCCCGGCGGACGATGGACGAGGGCCGGGCGGTCCTCCGCTCGGGGGCCAGACAGCGGGTCGTGCTGAACCGCAACCTGCTCGTGCGTGCGGTTCCGTGGATGAACGGCGTGAAGACGGGACACACGCTCGGGGCGGGCTACGTGCTCGTGGGCTCGGCGCGCCGCGGCGGACTCGGGCTCGTCTCCGTGGTGCTCGGGACCCCGAGCGAGGCCGCGCGCGACGCCGACACGCTCGCCCTCATGCGCTGGGGCTTTCGGACATTCCGCTGGACGCAGGCCGTACGCCGCGACCAGGAGCTCGCGCGGCTGGGGGTCAGCGACGGCCACGAGCACATCGCCCTCGTGGCCCGGAGGGGGATCCGGCGATTGCTGCGGCGCGCGGACCGGGTGCGTATCCGCGTCCGCGGGCCGCGGGAGCTCCTCGGCCCCCTCCCGCGCGGGACGATCGTGGGCTCGGCGACCGTGCGTGCGGGCGGGCGCGTGCTCGGCCGGGTCGACCTCCTCACCGCCCGCGCGGTGCCCGGGCACTCGGGACTCGCCCGGGCCGTGCGCTTCCTCGGGCCGCCCGGTATGGTCGTCCTCGTCGTGGCCCTGGTTCTGGCCGCCTTCGCGATCCGCCGTCGCCGCCGTCCCCGCTCCGAGCGGATGCGCACGGCGTGATCGTCACCGTCACGCTCAACGCGGCGATCGACAAGACCCTCGTGGTTCCGAACTTCCGGCTCGGGCGCCGCCATCGCTCCGTCGAGCAGCGCACGCTGCCGGGTGGCAAGGGCGTCAACGTCGCCCGGGCGATCAAGCGCCTCGGCGCGCCGGTGATCGCCACGGGGTTCGCCGGCGGGGCGACGGGCACGCGCGTCGTCGAGGCGCTCACCGAGGAGTCCATCCTCGCCGACTTCGTGCGCATCCGCGAGGACTCGCGGACGAACACCGCGGCGCTCGATCCCACCACGGGGGTGCAGACCGAGATCAACGAGCGCGGGCCCGCGATCACCCCGCAGGAGCTCGAGCTCTTCTCGGACAAGCTGCTCTACCTCGCGCAGGGCGCGTCGCTCTGCGTGTTCGCGGGGTCGCTGCCGCGCGGGGTGCCCCCCGACGTCTACGCGGGCTGGGTGCGCGACCTGCGCCGGGCCGGGGTCACCACTGTCCTCGATACGGACGGCGAGCCGCTGCGACTCGCCGTGCGGGCCGAGCCCGATGTCGTCTCTCCCAACGTGCTCGAGGCCGAGGAGCTGGTGGGCCACGAGTTCAACGACGACGAGGACCGGACGTTCGGCGTGGCCGAGATGTGCCGGCTGGGGGCCCGCTCGGCGATCATGACGGTGGCCGACGGGTGCTTCGCCCAGATCGTGCAGGACGGGGCGCCGCGGCTGTGCCGGGTGCGGGTCGAGGAGCAGGAGGTGCGGGCGGCGATCGGCTCGGGGGATGCGTTCCTGGCGGGCTACGTGACGAGCCGCTACGGGGGGGCGTCGCCCGAGGAGTGCCTGCGCTTCGCCGTGGCGTGCGGGGCCGAGTCGGTGAACCACCTCGGAGCGGGCGAGATCGACCCCGCCGGGGTGGACCGGCTGCTCGGCGAGGTGGAGGTCATCCCGCTCGCGCTCACGGCTGAAGCCGTGTGACGCGCCAGCCCCCGTCCTCGCGCTCGTAGAGCTCGCGGACGGCGAGGCGGCGCTCGCCCGCGGACCAGAACTCGACGACGTCGGGACGCACCCGGACGGCGGCCCAGCCGTCGGGGCACGGTGGCTCGGCGCCGTGCTCGGCCTCCGCCGCCGCGAAGTCCCGCGCCAGCCGCTCGGGTTCCGGGAGCGGGGCGCCCTCGTCCGAGACGAGGTCGACGAGCTTCCCGTCCGCGCCCCGCGACGCCCAGAGCGCCTCGCTCTCGGGCCGGGAGCCGGCCCGGGCGCCGCCGGCGATGCGGACCTGCCGGTTCAGGGTGGGCCAGAAGAGCACGAGGGCCACGCGGGGATCGGCGAGCAGCTCGCGGCCCTTGCGGGACTTCAGTGAGGTGCCGAAGACGACCTCGCCGTGGTCAACGGCCTTGAGGAGCACGACCCGCGAGGAGGGCGCTCCCGTGCCGTCCACGGTGGTCAGGACCATGGCCGTCCGGCCCGGGTCGCCGGCCTCCCGCGCGTCGTCTGACCACGCCTCGAGCCGTTCCAGCGGTGATTGCGGCATCGCTAGCCTGGATGCCCCTCCTCGTCCGCCCCGACCCCTAGGGTGGTTTCATGGAAGTAGAGATCGGCCGCGGCAAGAAGGCCCGCCGGGCGTACGGGTTCGACGACATCGCCATCGTGCCCTCCCGCCGCACCCGGGACCCCGACGACGTCGACGTGTCCTGGACCCTCGGTCCCTACCGCTTCGAGCTCCCGCTGCTCGCCGCGGCGGTGGACGGTGTGGCCTCCCCGCGGACCGCGGGGGAGCTGGGCCGGCTCGGCGGGCTGGCCGTGCTCAACCTCGAGGGGATCTTCTGCCGCTACGAGGACGCGGAGGGCATCCTCGCCCGCATCGCGCGGCTGCCCCCCGAGCGCGCCACCCGCGAGATGCAGGCCATCTACTCCGAGCCGGTCAAGCCCGAGCTCATCGCCCGGCGGATCGGGGAAGTGAAGGAGCAGGGCGTGGTGGCGGCCGCCTCGCTGACCCCACAGCGGGTGCGCACGCACTACACCACGGCGCTCGAGGCCGGGCTCGACATCCTCGTCATCCAGGGGACGGTCGTCTCCGCCGAGCACGTCTCCACGCTGTCCGAGCCGCTGAACCTCAAGGAGTTCATCCAGCACGAGGTCGACGTGCCGGTGGTCGTGGGCGGCTGCGCCTCCTACCACACCGGCCTGCACCTCATGCGCACGGGCGCGGCGGGCGTGCTCGTGGGCGTCGGGCCGGGCGCGATCTGCACCACGCGCGGCGTGCTCGGGATCGGCGTGCCGCAGGCCACGGCGATCGCCGACGTGGCGGCCGCCCGCTCGCAACACATGCTCGAGACGGGCGAGTACGTGAAGGTCATCGCCGACGGGGGGATGCGCAACGGGGGCGACGTGGCCAAGGCGATCGCCTGCGGGGCGGACGCGGTCATGCTCGGCTCCGCGCTCGCGCGGGCGTACGAGGCGCCGGGCCAGGGCTTCAACTGGGGCATGGCGACGTTCCACGCCACCCTGCCCCGCGGGACCCGGGTCTCCACGCCGCAGGACGCGACGCTCGAGGAGATCGTCACCGGCCCGGCGCGCGAGAACGACGGGACGCTCAACCTCATGGGTGCGCTGCGGACCTCCATGGCGACCTGCGGCTACCGGGACATCGCGGAGTTCAACCGCGCCGAGCTCATGGTCGCCCCGGCGCTCCAGACCGAGGGCAAGCACCTCCAGCGCGAGCAGCAGGTGGGCATGGGGGCGACGGGCCACGCTGAGGTCGTCCCGGTCCCCGAGGCGCCGTCGAGCGCCCCCATCGCACCGCAGCTCGCCGACCGCATCGAGGAGCCGGTCGGGGCGTGACGCTCGAGGCCGCGCCCGGCGTCCCGCACGCCGCGCACGCGGTCGTCGATCCGGAGCCGATCGAGGCTCCCACGGCCACCGACGAGGTGGTCGTCCTCGACTACGGCGGGCAGTACTCCCAGCTCATCGCGCGCCGGGTGCGCGAGTGCGGAGTCTTCTCCGAGCTGTTGCCCCACCACGTCGGCGCCGAGGAGGTCCGCCGCCGCCGGCCCAAGGGGTTGATCCTCTCCGGGGGGCCCGCGTCGGTGTACGCCGACGGTGCCCCGCGCCTGGATCCCGAGCTGCTCGAGCTCGACGTCCCGGTGCTCGGCATCTGCTACGGGATGCAGCTCCTGGCGCGGGAGCTCGGGGGCCGGGTGGAGGGCGCCGAGGTCGGGGAGTTCGGGCGCTCGCAGCTCACGGTGCGCGAGCCCGGACGGCTGCTCGCCGGGTTGCCGCGCGACCAGACGTGCTGGATGTCGCACCGCGACACGGTTTTCACCCCGCCTCCTGGGTTCACGGCGCTCGCCTCCTCGACGGCGTCCCCCGTGGCCGCGCTGGAGTCGGTGGAGCGGGGTGTGTACGGCATCCAGTTCCATCCCGAGGTCGTCCATACGCCCTACGGCCAGGCGATCATCGAGCGCTTCCTCGAGGACGTGTGCGGCGCCGAGCGCGCGTGGTCGCCGGCGTCGATCATCGAGGAGCAGGTGGAGCGCATCCGCGGCCAGGTGGGCGACGGGAAGGTGATCTGCGGCCTGTCGGGCGGGGTCGACTCTTCGGTCGCCGCGCTGCTCGTCCACCGGGCGGTCGGCGACCAGCTCACGTGCGTCTTCGTCGACCACGGGTTGATGCGCAAGAACGAGGGCGAGCAGGTCGTCGCCGCGTTCCGCGACCACTTCGGGGTGCCGCTCGTCCACGTCGCCGCCGAGGACCGCTTCCTGGCGCGGCTCCGTGGGGTGAGCGAGCCCGAGGCCAAGCGCAAGGCGATCGGCGCCGAGTTCATCCGGGTCTTCGAGGAGGAGGCGGCCAAGCTCGAGGGCGCGCGCTACCTCGTCCAGGGGACGCTGTACTCCGACGTGATCGAGTCGGGCGGGGGGACGGGCGCGGCGACGATCAAGTCCCACCACAACGTGGGCGGCCTGCCCGAGGACCTCGAGTTCGAGCTCATCGAGCCCCTGCGCGCGTTGTTCAAGGACGAGGTGCGGGCGGTGGGCGCCGAGCTCGGGCTGCCCGAGCGGCTCGTGTGGCGCCAGCCCTTCCCGGGGCCGGGGCTGGCGATCCGGGTCGTCGGGGGCGAGGCCACGAAGGAGCGACTCGAGGTCCTGCGCGAGGCCGACGCGATCCTGCAGGACGAGATCCGCCGCGCCGGGCTCTACCGCGAGCTCTGGCAGTCCTTCTGCGTCCTGCCCGACGTCCGCACGGTCGGCGTCCAGGGCGACGAGCGCACGTACGGCCACGTCGTGGTCATCCGGGCGGTGACCTCCGACGACGCGATGACCGCCGACTGGGCGCGGTTGCCCTACGACCTGCTCGAGCAGATCGCCTCACGGATGATCAACGAGATCCGCGAGGTCAACCGGGTGGTGCTGGATATCACTTCGAAGCCTCCCGGGACCATCGAGTGGGAGTGAGGCCGGGCTGGCGGCAACCGACCCGGTCGGGTCACCCCCGGGAGACCTAAGCGGACTCGGGCTGGGGCTCGGCTTGCCGCGTCTTGGTCCGAGTCTCCCGGGTGTGTCCCGCCCGGCCCGGCGCCGATCGGCCGCGTGGTACTCATATTGCATACCGCTTCGGCACGCTCTTCGCCGGATGCCGCAGATCGCCGTTCGCCTCGCTGAGCAGGACCTGGCCGCCATCGACCGGCGTTACGGATGATCCCACGGCGGATACCAGTTAGGTAGGCTCAGTGGATGCCGCAGATCGCCGTCCGGCTTCCTGAGCAGGACCTGACCACCCTCGATCAGCTCGTCGCCTCGGGCGCTGCGAAGTCGCGCGCTGACGCCGTTCGTCGCGGCTTGGCCCTCCTGATCGCGCAGGCGCGCGAGGAGTGGATCGCCGAGGACTACCGGCGGGCCTACGAGAAGCATCCCCAGGGCGAGGAGGAGGCCGCGTGGTCGACTCTCTCCCTCGATGCCCTGCGTCGGGCGTGACCGCGCGCGGTGACGTCTACGACGCGGACCTCGGGCCTCATGGCAACCGACCGTGCGTCATCGTCACGCGGGACGTCGCCATCCCTGTGCTCAACGCGCTCAGCGCCGTTGCGGTGACGAGCACCGTCCGAGGGCACCTCGCCGAGGTCGAGCTCGACGAGCGCCACGGGCTCGACCACGTATGCGTCGCGAACTGCGACGTTGTCGTGAACGTCCCGAAGGCCTTGCTCGGGCGGCGGCGAGGAGCTCTCGACGTCGAGACGCTCCGGCGGGTCGACGCCACGCTCAAGATCGCCCTGGACCTCGACGGGTGAGGCCTTGGCGGCTCGGGGCGCGAGGTCACGGCGCCCCCGCCGCGCAGAGCGCGCAGCCTGACCCCGCG
>JBBSGJ010000051.1:0-13219 GCA_038254195.1 Solirubrobacterales bacterium | reverse complement strand
GGCGAGGTCCGCCCGTGGGCGGCGCCCCTCGGGCGTGCCGGCGATGAGTGCGGCGAGCTTCTCGGCTACGAGCCAGTCGACCATCACGTGGGTATGCCCGTCAGGCGGGTCAGGGACTCGGGAGTTCGGGCGGCGACCACCGGCGAGCGGGGCTCGAGGTCGAGCGGGCAGTCCAGTGGCCCGTCGCAACGGGGGAAGGAGACGTGACCTCCCGCCTCCCGGACGACGAGCTGGGCCGCGGCCACATCGAAGGAGCGGGCGTTGCGCAGGGACACCATCCCGTCGGCGCGCGCGGCGGCGACCTGCACGAGCGAGAGGGCGATCGAACCGAACGCGCGCAGCCGGTGCGCCGAGTCGAGCAGGCCGTCCAGCGACGCGGCGACCCAGCGCGGATCGGCGGACTCCACCGCGAGGATCTCCAGGCGCCCGTCGTCGCAGCGGTGCTCCCCGGCCGCCGGGTCGAGGCGCTCGCCGTCCCGGGACGCGCCCTTCCCCCGGGTGGCGACCCACTCCTCCCCCCAACCGAAGTCGTGGACGAACCCGAAGACCACATCCTCCAGCGTCGGCCCGTCGGCCACCGCCACTGACAACGAGAAGGCGGGCAGCCCGCGCTTGGCGTTGAGCGAGCCGTCGATCGGGTCGACGACGACCCGGACCCCATCCCCACCGAAGTCCACCTCGCCGCGCTCCTCGGAGACGACCGTGAAGCGCTCCCCGGCCTGGTGCAGGCGCTCGAGCTCGGCGAACACGAGATCCTCGGCGAGCTCGTCGACCGCGACCGTCGTGTCGCCGCCCTCACCGGCGCCGATCTCGCGCCGTCGCTCGGCCGGCGCGAGGTCCGCGAGCGCGCTCTCGAGGCGACCGGCGACGGTGCGGCAGGCCTGGTACCAGGGCTCCATGTCCCTCTTATCCTCCCACGTCGACGTGGCCGATCCGCTCGCCGCCCCGACGCCGGCTCAACTCGAGGTCGCCGAGCACCCGACCGGGCCGCTGATCGTGTCGGGCGGCGCGGGCACCGGAAAGACCCGCGCGCTCGTCGCCCGCTTCGCGCATCTCGTCGCCGCAGGGATCGCGCCCGAGGCGATCCTCGTGCTCTCCGCCTCGCCCGCCGCGGCCGCCTCCCTGCGCGCGCAGGTGGAGAACGCGTTGGGCGAGCGCGCCTACGAGGAGCTCCACGTCCACGAGCTCTCCGCCTTCGCGTGGAACCTGGTGGCCGGCGAGGCACTCGAGGCCGGCGTCGATCCCTTCGCTCATCCCGTGGCCCCCGCCGACCGCGTCGCCATGCTCCTCGACCGCATCGACGAGCTCACCGTCCGCCACCACGACTTCCGCGGGGACGTGGCCGCGCTTGTGGCCTCGTTCGTGCGGCGGATCGACGCACTCAAGGAGGAGGGGATCACGCAGGCCGAGTACGCGGAGTGGGCCGCCGTGCTCCCGGAGGACGACGACGCCGGCCGGGCCCGCGCCGCCCGCGAGCGCGAGCTCGCCGCGGTCTACGCCGCGCACGACCGGATGCTCGCCGCGGCGGGGGCCCTCGACGGCGGCGACGTCCTCCTGCGCGCCGTGGGAGTCCTGCGCGACTCGCCCCAGGTCCGCGCGCGGGTCGCCGGCCGCTTCTGCCACCTCCTCGTCGACGACGTCCAGGACCTGGGCTCCACCGCCGGCGTGCTCGTCCGCCTGCTCGCCTCCGAGCGCGGCGAGATCGTCGTGGCCGGCGACCCCGACCAGGCCATCCGGCGCTTCCGCGGCACGGCGGACAAGAACCTCGACGACCTGCGCGCCGCGCTGCCGCGCGTCACCGAGATCGGGCTCACGCCGTCGCTGCGCTGCCCGGAGACCGTGCTGCGCGCCGCGGCCGCGGTCCTCCGCTCGGACTCCGAGCCCGCGGGCACGCCGGGCGGCGAGGTCGCCTTCTGGCGCTGCGCGAACGAGCGCGCACAGGCCCAGGCCGTGGCCGCCGACGTCGAGCGGCTCGTGGCCCGGGAGGGCGTCGCGCCCGAGGACATCGCGATCCTCGTCCGCTCCCTCGACTCCGAGGGCCAGGCCGTCTCCGTCGCGCTCGAGGAGCGGGCCGTCCCCCACCGGCTCGTGGGCGGCGCCGCCTTTCTGCGTCGCGCCGAGGTCCGCGACCTCCTGGCCTGGCTGCGCCTGCTCGCCGACCCGGGCGACGCGGGCGCCGTCGTCCGCGCGCTGGCCCGCCCACCCGTCGCCCTCTCCTCCGCCGACCTCGCCCGGTGCACGCAGATCGCCCGCCGGCGCAAGCTCGACCTCGTCGCCGGGCTCGCGGCCGCGCTCGAGTCCCCCCAGCTCCCGCCCGAGGCCCGCGACCGGGTGCAGGAGTTCCTCAGGGTGCACCGTTCGCTCGCCGCCGTGCTCGACACCGCCCGGCCCGACCTCTTCGTCTTCCGGTTGATCGAGCGCCTCGGTCTGCGCCGCCAGCTCGTGTTCTCGGCCCGGCCCGACGTCGTCGAGCAGCTCCAGGACGTTGGCCGCCTCGCCGAGCTCGCCTCCGCCTACGTCCGGCGCGCGCCACGCTCCACCGCGCGTGAGTTCGCCGCCTACGTCGCCGCGGTGGCCGACGCCGGTCTGCGCGAGGAGGACGTGCCCGGTGAGCCCGCGCCCGCGCGCGCCGCCGGCGTCCGCGTGCTCGCGCTGCGCGCCGCGAAGGCCGGGGAGTGGGACCACGTCTACGTGCTCGGGATCCACGCGGCGCGGATGCCCGGCGCGTGGCGCGAGGAGGACCTCGAGCCGGTGCCCGACGAGCTGCGGCGGGAGGCGAAGACGGGCGGGACCGATCTCCGGGACGCCCACCTCGTCTCGATGCGGCGCGTCCTGTTCGTGGCCATGACGCGTGCGCGCAGGCGCGTCGTCCTCGCCTGGCCCTCGGCCTCCCCCCGGGGGACCGCGCAGCCCCCGTCGCCCTTCGCCGAGGAGGCCCGCGCCGCGCTGGGAGTCGAGTGGGAGGACCGCGCCGAGGAGCTGTTCGGCCCCACGGAGTCCCTGCACGCCGCCTACCGCGCGCTGCGCGACGAGCTGCTCGGGTCCATCGCCCGGACGGGCTCCCGCCTCGGGGAGATGCGCTTCGACACCGACCTCGACATCTCCCACGCCGTCGTGCGCTTCCTCGAAGTCGTCAAGCTCGCCGCGCTGATCGAGCGCTCGAGCACCCAGGCGGTGGCCGAGGCGCTCCCGCAGATCAACGCGCGCCTGCTCGGGGCCGTCACCTCCGAGCAGAGGGAGATCCTGCTCTCCTCCTCGCTCGACGACCTACTCGTGGGTGAGGAGGCCGACGCCCTGCGCCGCGCGGCCGCCACCGTCGCCCGGGCCGAGCCCTCCCTGGAGCCGTTCCTCCCCCGGCGGGGGGACGGCCTCGTCCTGTCGGCCTCCGACATCGACGCCTACCTCACCTGCCCGCTGAAGTACAAGTTCGCCCGGGTCTTCCGGATCCCCGCCGAGCCGACGATCCATCAGCGCTTCGGGATCGTCGTCCACCAGGCCCTCGAGCGCTTCCACGTCGGACAGGGACACAATCTCGCGGAGCTCCTCGGCCTGCTCGACACCGCATGGCGGCGCAGCGGCTTCGGGGACTCCGAGGAGGAGCGCCAGCTCTATCAGAAGGCGCGCGACTCGCTCACCCGGTACGCGGAGCGCTTCGCCTCCGAGCAGGAGGGCGAGCCGGTCTGGTTCGAGCGCTCCTTCTCCTTCCGGATGGGGCCGCACCTGCTGCGCGGTCGGGTCGACCGCATCGACCGGCTGCACGACGGCGGCTACGAGCTCATCGACTACAAGACGGGACGGCCGAAGAGCGCGGCCGAGCTCCGCGACGACGTGCAGCTTTCCCTGTACGCGGTGGGCGCCCGGGAGGCGTGGAGCCTCGACGGCGCCCAGGGCTCCTACTACTACGTGCTCGACGACACCCGGGTCCGGGTGCCGCCGAGCGATGGCGGGTGGATCGCCGACACGGTCATGGAGGTGGCGGAGGGCATCGGCTCGCAGGGATTCGAGCCGACGCCCTCCTTCTCCGTGTGCTCGCGCTGCGACTTCCGCATCGCGTGCCCGGCCGCCGAGCGCTAGCCGGCGACCGGGGGAGCCGGAGCGGTCGGGGTCGCGGAGTCCGACACCACGACCTTGCCGGTGCCGAGCAGGTCGCCGGCCTTGGCGAAGTCCGTCCCCGCGAGCTGTTCAGCTGGCGCGCGGCGTACTTCGTGAGCTTCAGCGTCGCGATGGCGGGCGCGATCGGCGTGACCACGATCCCGTCGGCGGTGAGTGCCGTGGAGGCGCCCTCCGAGAGGGTGACGGTGCTCGTGCCGCGGGGCGGGAGTTGCGGGCTGTGATCTACTCCGGCCGGCCGCGCTGGCGCAGGAAGCGCTGGAACTCCCGGGCCAGCGTGTCGCCGGTCGGCAGCGGGCCGAGGTCCTCGCGCTCCTCCTCTTCCCCTGCCGCGACCTCCAGGCGCTCCACGAAGGCCTGGATGTCCGGGTCGGACTGCACGGCGCGGTCGACCTGGCGCTCGTACTCGCCCGCAGCCTCCTCGAGCGAGGACGCGTCGACCGAGACGCCGACGAGCTGCTCGAGGCGCCGGACGAGGGCGAGCGCCGCCTTGGGGTTCGGGGTGGCGGCGATGTAGTGGGGCACGGCAGCCCAGAGGCTCGCGCTCGGCAGCCCGGCCTGCTCGCACGCGTCCTGGAGCACGCCCACGATCCCCGTCGGGCCCTCGTAGCTCGAGCTGGCGAGGCCGAGCTGCTGCACGAGATCGGCGCTCGAGGCGAGCCCGGTGAGGGAGATCGGCCGCGAGTGGGGGACGTCGGCGAGCAGCGCGCCGAGGGTCACGACCAGCTCGGCGCCGAGCGCCTCGGCGAGGTCGATGATCACCGAGCAGAACGTGCGCCAGCGCATGGAGGGCTCAATCCCGGCGAGCAGTACGAGGTCGCGCGGCGCGCGCGGGACCCTGACCTCGTAGAGCTCGATCTCCGGCCAGGTGATCTCGCGCGTGCGGCCCTCGGTGAAGGAGACCTGGGGCCGGGTCGCCTGGAAGTCGAAGAACTCCTCGGAGTCGATGGTGGCGAAACGCTCGGCGCCGAGCTGGCCGCCGATGAACGTCAGGGCCGTGGAGGCGGCGTCGGCCGCGTCGTTCCACCCCTTGAAGGCGCAGACGAGAGCGGGGGCGCGGAGCCCGTCGGGGCGACGGTGCCACTGCAACGGCGTGGCCATGGACCGACGGTAGCGCCGTCCGGTGAGCGCCGCATGATCGTCGGCGTGCCCACGGTCTCCGCCCTGCGGCCCGGCGATCTGATCGAGGGCGTCTTCGCCTGCGTGGGCAAGGAGCGCCGGATGACCCGGACGGGCTCGCCCTATCTCGCGCTGATGCTGCGCGATCGGACGGGCGCCATCTCCGGACGGGCTTTCCGGGACGCGGACCAGCTCGCCGGGCGATTCGAGCGCGGCGACCTCGTGCGCGTGAGCGGGCGCGTGGAGCGTTTCCGCGAGGAGCTCCAGCTCGACGTGGAGGGGATCGCGCGGGCACGGGGGGACGAGGCCGACCCCGCCGCCTTCCTCCCCGTCGCCTATCGGGACCTCGGGGAGCTCGAGGGCTTCTGGGAGCACCTCGCCCGCGAGGTCACCGACCCCGGCTTCGCCCGCGTGCTGGGCCGGGTGCGCCAGACCGGCGGGCTGTGGGCCGAGGTCCGCCGCGCGCCCGCCACCCGCACCGGGCATCATGCCTACCTCGGCGGGCTGCTCGAGCACACCGTGGCGGTGGCGCAGCTCTGCCTCGAGGTCGTGGAGATCCGGCCCCGGCTCGAGCGCGATCTCCTGCTCTGCGCCGCGCTCGTGCACGACATCGGAAGGACGCGCGAGTTCACCTACGGTGCCGAGATCGCCGTGAGCGAGGCGGGGCGCCTGCTCGGCCATCTCGCGCTGGGGCAGGAGATCCTCTCGGAGGTGGCGGGCGACCTCGATCCGGTGCGCCGGACCGCCCTGCTGCACTGCGTGCTCGCCCACCACGGCGCCGACCCGCGCTCGCCCGAGGCCGTCGCCCTCCACCGCGCCAACGCGCTGGACGCCGCGGTAGCCGGCGCCCTCAGCGGATCTTCCCCGGGAACGGGTCGCTGAGTCCTTGTGATGCGCCGCGGACCTCGGACGTGCTACAAATAGCACATGACGAGGGTGGGGGTCCGGGAACTGCGACAGCGTGCGAGTGAGCTACTGCGTCAAGTCCAGCACGGTGAGACGATCGAGATCACCGATCGCGGTCGCCCCGTGGCGCTCCTGGGACCCGTGCCGCAGGGCGACGAGCTCGCGCGCCTACGTGACGCCGGGCAGGTGCACTCGGCTGAGGGCGACCTTGACGACCTTCCCGAGCCCCTTCGGCTCGAGAGAGGGCAGGAGGCGCCGTCGCTGGTGTTGGCGCGTCTGCGGCGCGATGAGCGCTGAACGGGCGACGTATGTCGACTCATCAGCGGTCGTGAAGCTGGCGGTGGTCGAGAGAGAGTCGGCTGCCCTGCGCGGGTACCTTCGCAGCCGCCGACCGCTCGTCTCGAGCGCCCTGGCCAGGACCGAGGTGGGAAGGGCGCTCTCGCCGCTCGGCGCCGTTGCCATTCGTCGCGGGAGGCTGGTGCTCGCCCGGGTCGACCTCATACGAGTGAGCGACCGTGTCCTCGACGTCGCCGTCCGGCTCCCACCGCCTGAGCTGCGGTCCCTGGATGCGATCCACCTGGCGACCGCCCAGCAGCTGGGCGGCAGCCTCGCCCGCGTGGTCACCTACGACGCGAGGATGACCGTGGCCGCCGACGCCCTCGGCCTTACGGTGGTTGCGCCGTCATGAGCGCCACCGTCCACTTCTCCCAGCGGTCCAGGTCACTTCCGCCCAACGGCACATAGGCCCCAGCCCCCGCGCCGCCTACCGTCAGCGACGTGGACGTCGACGCGCCAGCGGTTGCCCCTGCCGCCAACCGCGACGAGTACGTGCTGCGCACCGTCTCCGAGCGCGGGATCCGCTTCGTGCGGCTCTGGTTCGTCGACGTGCTCGGCCTGCTCAAGAGCTCCGCCATCCCGGTCTCGGAGCTCGAGGTGGCCCTCGAGGAGGGGATCTCGCTCGACGGCTCGTCGCTCGAGGGCAGCACGCGTCTGCGCGAGCGCGATGCGATCGCGCACCCCGACCCGGCGAGCTTCCAGGTGCTTCCCTGGCGGCGGGACTCAGTGGTCGCGCGCATGTTCTGCGACGTGCGGCTGCCCGACGGCGCGCCCTACCCGGCCGACTCGCGCCACGTACTGCGACGGGTGCTGGGCCAGGCGGCGGACGTCGGCTACACGTTCCAGGTCGGCCCGGAGATCGAGTTCTTCCTCTTCGCCGAGCCCGGTGAGGGGGAGGAGCCCCGACCGCTCGACGACGGCGCCTACTTCGACCTCACCCCCCTCGACATGGGCAGCGACTTCCGCCGCCGGACGATCGAGTACGTCGAGCAGATGGGGATCCCGGTCAAGGCCTCCCACCACGAGGTGGCGCCCTCGCAGCACGAGATGGACCTCAGCCACACCGACGCACTGTCGATGGCCGACTCCGTGATGACCTTCCGGCTCGCGGTCAAGGAGGTCGCGCACGAGCTCGGGGTCTACGCCACCTTCATGCCCAAGCCGCTCGAGGGGGCAGCCGGGTCGGGGATGCACCTGCACTGCTCGCTGTTCGACCACGACGGGAACGCCTTCTGGAGCCCCGACCCGCGTGAGCCGCTGTCGCCGACCGGCAAGGCGTTCCTCGCCGGCGTGCTCGCCCACGCACCCGAGCTCACGGCGGTCACCAACCAGTGGGTCAACTCCTACAAGCGGCTCGCGGCGGGCTTCGAGGCGCCCGAGGCGGTCGAGTGGGCCCGTCACGGAAACGGGTCGCTGGTGCGCATACCCTCGAGCCGCCCGGCCAAGGAGGTCGCGGCGCGGATCGAGTTGCGCTCGCCCGACGCGGCATGCAACCCCTACCTCGCCTTCGCGCTGATCCTCGCCGCCGGGCTGCGCGGCATCGAGCGGGGCTACCAGCTACCTGCCGAGAGCAACGGCGGACCGCTCGACGGGGCGGCCCTCCTGCCCCGGGATCTACGCGAGGCGACCGACCTCTTCGACCGCTCCGACCTCGCCCGCGAGACGCTCGGTGAGACGATCTGCGACGCGTTCCTGCGCAACAAGCGCCGCGAGTGGGAGGACTTCCGCCGCACGGTTACCGAGTTCGAGCGCTCGCACCTGCTGCGGCTCCTCTGAGTCCGTTGGCTGACGCCTGGATCTACGCTCAGGATCGCGAGCTGGCGAGCGAGCTGGCGCGCGGCCTCGCACAGCTCGGGTTCAGCCCGCGGCACGTGAGCGTCAACGGTTCACTCCTGCCCGCCGGCGACGACGAGGGTGCTCTCGCGCGCCGCCCCGGGCTCGTGGTCGTCGCCGCCCGGGCGCAGGACGACCCGCCCGACGCGCTCGTCGAGCGCCTCGGCGGCCATGAGGATCTGTGCGAGGTGCCGCTCGTGGCTGCGGTCGATCCCGAGCACCTCTCCTCGGCGGCCTCGCTCGAGGGCGCACACGAGCTGCTCGTGTGCCCGTTCGCGCCCGAGGAGCTCGCCGCGCGCGTCAAGCGGGTGCGCCGGCGGGCAGACCGCTCGGGGGACGGCGACGTGGTGCGGGCCGGCACGCTGGAGCTGAACGTCGCGACCTACCAGGTCACCATCGCCGGCGAGCCCGTGAGCTTCGCCTACATGGAGTACGAGCTGCTGAAGTTCCTGGTCACGAACCCCGGCCGGGCCTTCTCGCGCGAGTCGCTCCTGTCGGCCGTGTGGGGCTACGACTACTACGGCGGCGCGCGCACGGTCGACGTGCACGTGCGCCGGGTGCGCGCCAAGCTCGGGCGCGAGCACGCAGCGCGGATCAAGACGGTGCGCAGCGTCGGCTACCGGTTCGAGCTGTGATCGAGCGCGGGCGCTCCACCTACGCGGGCTTCGCGGCCACGATCAAGCTCGTCGGGACCGGCGCGCGCGGCAGCCGCGACCTCACCTTCGACGAGGCCCGCGACGCGATGGCCGCGCTGCTGGCGGGCGAGACCAGCGACGCGCAGGCCGGCGCCTTCCTGATCGCCATGCGCCTGAAGGGGGAGTGCCCCGGCGAGTTGGCGGGCTTCGCGCAGGCGGTGCGCGATGCGTCGGGGACGCTCGAGGCCGACGTGGGGGGACGCCCGCTGGTGGCCTGCTGCGGAGGCTATGACGGCGTGGTCTCGGCGCCGCACCTGTCCGTCGCCGCCGCCGCGACGGCCGCCGCGTGCGGGGTCGCGGTCGTCATGCACTGCGGCCCGACCCTGGGCCCCAAGCGCGGGGTTACCCAGGCCGACGTGCTCGCCCGGCTGGGAGGGCCGGCGGCGCCCTCGGCCGAGCAGTCCGCGAGCATGCTCGAGCGCGCCGGTGCCACGCTGGTCTACGCGCCCGCCGTCATGCCGTGGTGGGAGCGGCTGCGGCGCATCCGCGACGACATCGGCGTTCGGGGCCCCCTTCACGCCGCCGAGCGGCTGCAGGCCTTCTTCGGCGCGCGGCGGTTCGTGATCGGCTTCACCCACAGCCCCTACTCCGAGCGCATTCTCGGTGCGCTGGATCGGTTGGGAGCCGCGCGCGCCGTGACCGTGCGGGGGATCGAGGGATCGGACGTGGTGCGCCCCGGGCGGCCGGTCGCGTTCGCGGCCGAGGGGCCGCTCGAGCTGCCGGAGCAGCTCGGCCAGCGCCTCGGATCAGAGGGCGGAGTGGAGGCCTCGGCAACGGCCACGCGGGAGGTGCTGGCGGGGAACCTCGACGGCGCGGTCGAGCAGGCGGTCGCGCTCAGCGCCGGCCTGCGCCTCTATGCCGCCGGGCTGTGCGAGGACCCGCGCGCCGGGCTCGAGCGCGGCCGCGCCGCGCTCCGCGACGGCAGCGCGGCGGCCGCGCTCGACGCCATGGTCGGCTGAGCCGCGCCGTCATCGCCCAGGACGCTGCTTCGCCTGCTCGGTCAGGCCGTCACACGGCGGCCTGCGCCATGCTTGGGACGGTGTTGGTCGCGAAGCTGCGGCGCAGGTAGAAGAACCACGTCATCGCGCCGAACACGACGTAGGCGCCCACGAACGCGTACAGCGCCGGGACCGACCAATCGGCGTTGGCCTGCGCGACCGCAAGCTTCTCGGCCGGCGTCGACGCGGCCGCGACGAGCGCCGACACGTCGAGGCTGGCCTGGCGCAGGATCACCTGCACGAGGAAGCCGCCGAACGCGCCGGCGGCGCCGACGATCCCCACCACCGCGGCCGCGCGGCGTTTGTAGCCCAGCGCCGTCTCCTTGGCGTCGCGGCCGTTCTCCTCGGCGTCCTTCTCGCCGAGGGCGCGGAAGATCGACGGGATCATGCGGTAGCACGAGCCGTTGGACGCGCCGGCGAAGAAGAAGATCACCATGAACGACCCGAAGAACAGCTCGAAGCTGTGCTGCTTGACGCCGACGATCGCGACGATCGTGAACAGCGCCATGCCGACGAAGCACCACAGCGTCACGCGGGCGCCGCCGAGGCGGTCGGAGATCCGCCCGCCCAGCGGCCGCGAGAGCGAGCCGATCAGGGCGCCGAGGAACCCGAGCCCCGCGAGGTAGGTCGCGATGAACGGGTGTGACCCGAGGAACTCCGGGAACGTGTTCTTCGTCACCAGTGGCAGTGCGAACGAGTAGCCGATGAAGGAGCCGAACGTCCCGATGTAGAGGATCGACATGATCCACGTCTGCGGCTCGCGCAGCGACTTCACGTAGGACTCCTTGTCGGTCTTGGCCTGCGTGAGGCTGTCCATGAAGAGGGACGCGCCGAGGGCGGCGATCACGATGAACGGCATGAAGACCAGCCCCGCGTAGGCGAGGTTGACGTCGTGCACGGGCAGCTGTACGGCGGCCGCCGGCACGCCGATGATGATCACCAGCGGCAGGATGAGCTGCGCGACGGCGACGCCCATGTTGCCGCCGGCGGCGTTGAGCCCGAGCGCCCAGCCCTTCTTCTTCTCGGGGTAGAAGAACGAGATGTTCGCCATCGAGGAGGAGAAGTTGCCGCCGCCGCAGCCCGCGGTCGCGGCGCAGGCGAACAGCACCCAGAACTGCGTGCCGCTGCTCTGCGCGGCCAGCCAGCCGCTGGGGACGACGGTGGCCAGCAGCAGGGTGGGGATCAAGAGCAGCGAGGCGCTGGTCGCGGTCCACGCGCGTCCGCCGAACTTCGGCACGGCGAAGGTGTAGGGGATCCGCAGCGTCGAGCCGACGAGGTTGGGGATCGCGATCAGCCAGAACTTCTGCGACAGCGTCAGCTCGAGCCCGATGTTGCCGAGGTTGATGACGACGATCGTCCACAGGACGAAGATGTTGAAGCCGAGGTGCTCGGCGAAGATCGAGAAGGCGAGGTTCTTCTTGGCGATCTTCTCGCCGCCGGACTCCCAGAACTCCTCGTTGTCGGGGTCCCAGTCGTCGATCCAGCGACCGCGGCGGCCTGTCGTCACTTCAGCATTCATGCGTCCTCCTCAGAAAACGAGCGAAGTCAGGATCACCACGCTGCCAGCACGCCGTTTCCACCCCGTGTGCGATCTGTGTCGGCTCGGTGTGGCGCCTGTGTCGAGTGCGTGAACCGCGCGTTGCGGTCGTGCGTCAGCGGCGCGGGGCGTTGCGCGCGGTGCCCGCCGACACGACCCGCAGGCGGTACAGCGCCGGGCGGCGCAGGCGCACAGTCGTGCTGAACGGCGCGAGCGCACCCGCAGCGCGATCCGCGCGACCGATCCAGCTTCAGCTCTCGATGATCCCGATGTCGACCACGAGCGTGCCGGTCACCTGCTCGGGCGCGGCGAGAAGGACGGCGAGCTCGGTGTCGGGCGCCAGGTCCTCGACCACCCGCAGGGGGACGTGGCAGGCCGCCCGCGCGCCGATCGGGAAGTAGCGCATCGGCTCGCCGTCGCGTGCGAGCAGCGCGTAGATCAGCTCGGCGCTGGAGTTGCCGCCGCGGAAGTAGACGAGCTGCGCGCGCCGGTCGGACGGGACCGTGTAGGCCAGGCCACCGTCCAGCGCGACGGGCTCGGTCAGGCCACGCCCCTCGAAGGAGAAGGCGCCCTGGAGGAAGCGCGGCTGTGAGTTCACGCCGCGTCGCCCTCGTCGCCGCGCGCGACCGGCACGCCCAGGAACACCGTCCCGTCGCGGACCTCGACCGGGTAGCTCGCCACCGCCCCGCAGTCGTGGTCGAGGGGCCGGCCGGTCGAGAGCTCGAAGCGCCGCTCGTGCAGCGGGCAGGCGACGGACTCCTCCGAGAGGATCCCGTTGGCGAGGGGACCGCCCTGGTGGGTGCAGGTGTTGTCGAGGGCGAACCACCCCGACGAGGCCCGGAAGAGGGCGATCGGCCGCCCGTGGACCGTGATCACCCGGCCCTCCTGGAGGGGCACGTCGTCGACGGCGCAGGCGCGGATCTCCTCGAGTCCGGCGGAGGCCCTCACCGCTCGGCACCCTCGGGGGGGCCCACGACCGCGAGCTCGGGCTCGTTCACCTCGGCGTCGTGGCCGTCGACCGCGCCCAGCTCGGTGAACTGGCGCGGGTGGTAGGGCGCGTCGCGCTCGAGCCATGGGTCACGCGCCGCAGCGGCCGCCTTGGCGAGGCGGAATCGCTCGCGCAGGCGGGCGCCGGCGGCGTCGCCGAGGACCTCCTCGCGGATGCGCTCGAGCCCGATGCGCGGTACGAAGTCGTAGGTGCGCTCCTTGTACTCGCCGTGCTCGCGGTAGTACTGCAGGAAGGCCGTGGCGGCTTCGAGCGCCTGCTCTTGAGTCTCGGCGGTGGTCAGGGTGTCGGCCTTGCGCACCGTCGCGCCGGCGGCGCCCCCGACGACCACCTGCCAGCCGCCCTCGACGGCCACGACGCCGATGTCCTTGACCGTGGCCTCCGCGCAGTTGCGCGGGCAGCCCGAGACGCCGCACTTGACCTTGGCCGGCGTGTGGAGGCCCTCCCAGCGCTCCTCCATCGCGATGGCCAGCGCGGTCGAGTCGCCGATGCCGAAGCGGCAGAAGTCGGTGCCCACGCAGCTCTTGACGTGCCTCAGCGCCTTGGCGTACGCATGCCCCGAGGGCATGCCGATGTCGCGCCAGACCGAGGGCAGGTCCTCCTTCTTCACGCCCAGCAGGTCGATCCGCTGGGCGCCGGTGACCTTGACCATCCGGACGTCGTAGCGCTCCGCGGCGTC
>JBBSGJ010000050.1:0-13273 GCA_038254195.1 Solirubrobacterales bacterium | reverse complement strand
ATGGAGTGAGCTTCGACATGGTCGGCAAGCAGCCGATCGTGCTCCTGAAGACCGTCGACTCCAACAAGTTCCTCCCGATCTGGATCGGCCATCCGGAGGCGGCGGCGATCCTCATGAAGCTCCAGGGCGCCACCACGCCCCGGCCCATGACCCACGACCTGGTCTCCGACATGCTCGGCGAGCTCGACGTCAGGTGCACGCGCGTCTCGGTCACCGAGTTGCGCGAGAACACCTTCTACGCGTCGGTGACGCTGAGCGCCAACGGCCGCGAGCTGGAGATCGACTCGCGCCCGAGCGACGCCCTCGCCCTCGCCGTGCGCGCCGGGGCCCCGATCTTCGCCGCCGAGGACGTCATCGCCGAGTCGGCGATCGAGTTCGAGCACGAGGTCGAGGACACCGAGGAGGTCGTGGAGAAGTTCAAGGACTTCCTCGACCAGGTGTCTCCCGAGGACTTCCGCGAGAGCTGACGATCAGGGGTCTGCTGAGCGCCAGGTTGAGCACGCGCTCGACGAGCGCGGTGAACCCGATCCCCGCGGCCTCGGCGGCCTGGGGCAGGAGCGAGGTCTCCGTGAGCCCGGGGACGGGATTGGCCTCGAGCACCCACAGCTCGCCGGTCGCCCCGTCGAGCATGAGGTCGACCCGGGCGAACCCGCGCAACCCGAGCGCCGCCCACGTCGCCCGGGCGAGCGCCGCCGCTTCGCGCATGACCGGCGCGGGGAGGTCGGCCGGGCAGACGAAGTCCGTGCGCCCGATCTGGTAGCGGGCCTCGAAGTCGTACTCCGAGCCGTCGCGCGGGACGGCCTCGACCACCGGCAGGGGCTCGCCGTCGAGGACGCCCACGGCGAGGTCCCGACCCTCCACGAAGCGCTCGAGCAGCACCTTCCGGTCATAGGAGAAGGCCGCGACGAGCGCCGCGGGGACGTCCTCGGCCGCCCGCGCGAAGCGGATCCCCAGCGCCGAGCCCTGGGCGGCGGGCTTGACCACCAGCGGGAAGCCCAGCCCCTCCTCGATCGCCCCGAGCGCGCGCCCGGCCCCGAGCTCCCGGAACGCCGTCTCCGAAAAGGCGTGCCACGGCGGCGTGGCCACCCCCGCGTCGCGGAGCACGTGCTTGGCCAGGACCTTGTCCGACGCGCGGAGGCAGGCGCCGACCCCCGACCCGGTGTACCGCATCCCGAGGACCTCGAGCAGCTCCTGGACCGTGCCGTCCTCGCCGTCGCGGCCGTGCAGGGCGACGAAGCAGGCGTCCGGGGCGGCGGCGCGGAGGACGTCGACGAGATCCTCACCGACGTCGACGGGCAGCGCTTCGTGCCCGAGGGCCTCCAGGGCGTCCTGTACCCGCGCCCCGGAGCGCAGCGACACCCCGCGCTCGAGCGACCGGCCGCCCTCCAGGACGGCGACCCGGCTCATCCCGTGGCGCGGCGGCGGCGCTCCAGCGGCCGCACGTTCTCCGGGAGCGCGCCGACCGCCGGCCGGCCGGTCAACGTCCCGTAGAGCGCGACCTGCTCGGAGATGACCCGCCCGATCCGTCGCACGCCCTCGCGGATCTCGTCGTCGCCCACCCCGGAGAAGTTCAGGCGCATGGAGGACCCACCCCGCCCGTCGAGGTAGGCCGCCCGCCCGGGCACGAAGGCGACGTCCTCGCGCAGCGCGCGCGCCAGGAGGTCCGTGGTGTCGAGGTAGTCGGGCAGCGTCGCCCACAGGAACAGCCCGCCCTGCGGCCGGGTCCAGGTCGCCTCGGGGGGGAAATGCTCCTCCAGGGCGGCGAGCATGACGTCCCGCCGGCGCGCGTAGAGGTCGCGCAGCACCCCCAGGTACCCCTCCCAGTCCCCCGCGCGGAAGTACTCGGCGACCCACACCTGGCCGAGCGTCGAGGAGCACAGGTCGGTGCCCTGCTTGCCGAGCGCCAGCTTCTCGAGCACGGGGCGGGGGGCGACGGCCCATCCGAGTCGGACCCCGGCGGAGAGGATCTTCGAGAACGTCCCGAGGTAGATGACAAACTCCCCGCCGTCGAGCGAGCGCAGGGTGGGCAGGGGCGCGCCCTCGTAACGCAGCAGGCCGTAGGGGTTGTCCTCGAGCACGAGGAGCTCGCGGGCGTGGGCGAGCGCGACGAGCCGCCGCCGACGCTCGAGGGAGAGCGTCACCCCACCGGGGTTCTGGAACGAGGGGATCGTGTAGACGAACTTCGGGGTCCGGCCCTCGCGGTCGAGGCGGTCGAGGGTCTGCTCGAGCTCGTCGACCCGCATGCCGTCGGCGTCCATGGCGATCTGCACCACGTCGGCCTCGTAGGCCGAGAACGTGGGAACCGCGCCCGGATAGGTGGGCGCCTCGGCGACGATGACGTCCCCGGGGTCGATGAGCGTCTTGCAGACGAGGTCGATGACCTGCTGGCCGCCGGCGGTGACGAGGATGTCGTCGGGGTCGGTCGCCATCCCCTCCGCCGCCATGACCGTGACGATCGCCGCGCGGACCGCCGCCATCCCCTCCGTCGGCCCGTACTGGAGGGCCCGGGCCACCTGGCCGCGGGCGATCCGGGCCTGGAGCTCGGCGTAGAGCTCGGGGGGGAACGTCGAGGTGTCGGGTTGGCCGCCGGCGAGGGAGATGACCTCGGGGCGCTCGGTGATCGCCATGAGGTCGCGCATCGCCGAGGACTTCATCCCCCGGGTACGCCGGGCGAACAGGCGGGCATAGCGTTCAAGGTCGCGGGCGCTCACTACGCTCCGCACGCTAACCGACGTGGACCTCTTCCTCGACATCTGCCAGGGGATCGGACTGGCCTGCGCCGTGGGCATGCGGCCGTTCCTGCCCGGGATCCTCGCCGGTGGACTGGCCGCCGCCAACGCCGGCGTCGACTTCGACGGGACCGCCTTCTCGTTCCTCGAGAGCCCCTTGTTCCTCGGCGTGCTCGCCCTCGCCTTGGCGCTCTTCACCTTCGGCGAGCGCCGCGGCGGCCTGGGGCGCCTGGAGTCCACTCCGCTCGGGCCGACCATCGCCGCCCTCGGCCCCGCCCTCGGCGGCCTGCTGTTCGCCGGGACGCTCGACGACCGCCACCAGGTGTGGTGGTACGGGCTCGTGCTCGGGGTCATCTGCGGGCTCATCGCCGCCGCCGCCGTCTCCCAGCTCCTGCGCCGGGTCCGGGCGCGGCTCGACCCGGAAGCGGCGCGCGCGCTGCCGGTCTACGCCGAGGCCGCGGGGGTCGCCGTCGCCGGGCTCTCGGTGCTCGTGCCGCCCTTCGGGCTCGTCGCCCTGGTCTTCCTCATCGCCCTACTCGTGACGGGGCGCCGGCGCAGCTCCGAGAAGTACGCCGGCCTGCGCATCCTGCGGTGAGACGCCCCCGCAAGCTCGTCCTCGCGGTGGTGGACGGGTGCAAGCCCTCCATGCTCGAACGGGCGGTGGCCACGGGCCAGGCGCCCGTGCTGGAGCGGGTGATGGAGGAGGGCGCCTACACGGACTCGTGCGCCGCCGCCTTCCCGTCGGTGACGCCCGCCTGCGCGGCCTCGATCGCCACCGGGCTCGGCCCCGACCGCCACCTCATCCCCTCCATGAACTGGTTCCACCGCACGGAGGGGCGCTACGTGGAGTACGGCTCCTCCTTCTCGGCTTCGCGGCAGTTCGGGCTCTACCGCTCGCTCACCGACACGGTCTACAACATGAACCTCGCCCACCTCTCCTCGGAGGTGGAGACGGTGTTCGAGAGCCTCGACGACGCCGGGGTGCGGACGGCGGGTACGACCTACCTGATGTACCGCGGGCGCCACCGCCATGAGGTGTCCAACGAGTCCGCCCTCGCCCGTCTGGCCACCTCCACCCTGTTCCGCCACGCGGTCTACGGGCCCAAGGAGCTCTTCTACGCCGACATCTTCGCCTCGCGCCGGACGGGCTGCCGCGGGCAGCTCGGGTTGCCGGGCGCCCGCGACCAGCACGCGGGATGCGTCGGCGCCTACCTGGTGGAGAACGACCTCTTCGATTTCCTCCTCCTCTCCCTGCCCGACAACGACACGCACTCCCACAAGAACGGGCCGCACGCCCAGGTGCAGTCCATCGCCTACGCCGATCGCCAGATCGAGCGCCTCGCCCACGCGGCGGGCGGCATGGACGAGTTCCTCGCCGACCACGCGGTGGTGGTGATGGCCGACCACTCCCACGCTGCGGTGGAGGCCAGCGTCGACCTCGCCGCCGCGTTCGGCGGCTGGGACGTGCTGGCGCCGAGCTCGCCGAAGGGGACAGAGGCCGAGATCGCGCTGTGCCCGGCCCAGCGCTCGGCGATGGTCTACGTGCTCGACCCCGAGCGGTCGGGTGAGCTGACGATCCGCGCTGCCGCCCAGGCGCTCGCGCTCGAGGGGGTCGACCTGGTGATGCACCGCTCGGGGGAGGAGGGCGTGGTGCGCACGACACGGGGGGAGCTGCGCTTCTCCCCGGGAGGTGAGCTCACCGATGTCCGGGGCGAGCCGTGGCACGTGGAGGGAGACCTCGACGCGCTGCGCGCCCGGATCGAGGACGGGCGCATCCTCACCCCGGACTACCCCGACGGGCTGGCCCGGGCCTGGTCGGTGCTCTCCTGCCCGACCGCGGGGGACGTGCTCCTGTCCGCCGCCCCGGGCTTCGAGTTCGTCGACTGGGGTGGCCAGCACCACGTGGGCGGGGGATCGCACGGCTCGCTGCACCGCTCGGACTCCCTCGGCGCGCTGGCGTGGTGCGGCGTGGGGCCCGGGGTCGACGCCCGCGAGCAGTGGACGCTGCGCGACGTCGTGCCGATGGTGCGCGAGCACTTCGGGCTAGCCTCGGAGGTCTCATGACGGACGAGGCCCTGGCGCTCCGCCTGCACCATCGCGTCCGCCTCGGGGCCCGGCGTCCCGGCAACGGGCTCGGGCTCGGGCTCGGGCTCGGCTACAAGCTCGCTGCGGTCCTCACCCTCCTCGTCGAGGTCGCGGGCCTTGCGGAAGTCCCCGCGCAGCCGATCGCCATCGTCTGCGGGCTGCCCCTGAACTTCCGGGGGCAGAAGCTCTGGTCCTTCGCGCGCTGATCGCGGCGCTCGCCGCGCTGGCGCTGGCGGCGGTGCCCGCCCACGCCGCGGGCCCGAACCTCCGCACCCCCGCCGAGGTGACGCAGGTCGCCCGCGGCGTTTCGAAGATCGCCGACGTCCTGCGCCACCACCCCGGCTCGACCTCCCGCGCCTTCATCAAGGACCCCGGGCGCTGGCAGGTCTCCTTCAGCGACCCCCGGGGCAAGGAGATCGCCCAGGTATACGTGTCCGACGCCACCGGGGAGGTGCTCGAGGCGTGGACGGGCTTCCAGGTCGCGTGGACGATGGCCCGCGGCTACGACGGGGCCTTCGGCCACAAGGTGACCTCGCTGTGGGTCTGGCTGCCCCTGTGCCTCCTGTTCCTGGCTCCGTTCGTGACCCCGCGGCGGCCGTGGCGGCTGCTCCACCTCGACCTTCTCGTCCTGCTCGCGTTCTCGGTCTCGCTCGCGTTCTTCTCCTCGGGGACGATCGGGCTGAGCGTTCCGCTCGCCTACCCGGTGCTGCTCTACGTCCTGGGACGGATGCTGTGGATCGGGTCCGGCCGCGGCCGGGGTGGGCGGGATGATGTTCTCCGCCTCAACGTCCGGGCGAGCTGGCTCGCGGTCGGCGTCCTGTTCCTGGTCGGCTTCCGCGTCGGGCTGAACGTCGTGAACTCGAACGTGATCGACGTGGGCTACTCGGGGGTGATCGGGGCCCAGAAGATCCTGCACGGGGAGGACCTCTACGGCGGCTGGCCGCGCGAGGACGAGCACGGGGACACCTACGGGCCGGCGAACTCCCTCGCCTACGTGCCGGCGGTCGCCGCGCTGGGCTGGAGCGGGAGATGGGACGACCTTCCCGCCGCGCACGCCGCGGCGATCCTCTTCGACCTCCTCACGCTCGGCGGGCTGTTCCTCCTGGGCCGGCGCGTGCGGGGGCCGACCCTCGGCGTGGCGCTCGCCTGGGCGTGGGTCGCGTACCCGTTCACGCTCTTCGCGTCCTCCACGAACGCCAACGACTCGCTGGTGTCCCTGCTCGTCGTCGGGGCGCTCCTGGGGGCCGGCTCCGCACCCGCGCGCGGGCTCGCGATCGGCCTGGCGGGGATGGCGAAGCTCGCGCCGCTGGGACTGGCGCCGCTCTTTTTTCGGGTAACTCGCCGCGGGCGTTTCTTCTCCCGGGAGACTCTCACCTACTGCGTCGTCTTCCTCCTCACCTGCGCCGCCATGCTCGGCCTCGCCGCACTGCTCGGCTCCGGGCCGCGCGAGATCTGGCAGCGGACGATCGGCTTCCAGGCCGCGCGGGGCTCACCGTTCTCCGTGTGGGGCCTCTGGGGTTGGCCGGGACCGCAGAAGGTCGTGCAGGGCGCGGCGGTGCTGTTCTGCCTGAGCCTCGCGCTCGTGCCCCGCGGGGCCAGGACCACTCCCCGTCTCGCCGCGCTGGCCGCCGCCGCGCTCATCGCCCTGCAGCTCGGCGTCGACCACTGGTTCTACCTCTACATCGTCTGGTTCTTCCCCGCGGTCATGGTCGCCCTGCTGGCAGGTGGACCGCCGCGATCGCTCGGGCCCGCCGGGGCTCCCCGGGCGCGGTCGTTATCACCACTGCCTGCACCCACGGGTCCTCCTCCGAGGTCTCGAACCGCACCGGCATCCGTGTGAGCATCTGGCGCACGGCCTGCTCGCGCTTGACGCCGATCACCCCGCCGCGCGCGCCGGTCATCCCCACGTCGGTGATGTAGGCCGTCCCGCCCGGCAGGATCCGGGCGTCGGCGGTGGGGACGTGCGTGTGCGTGCCGACGACCGCGGTGACGCGGCCGTCGAGGTGCCAGCCCAGGCCGACCTTCTCGGACGTCGCCTCCGCGTGCATGTCCACGAGGACGTGGTCGGCGCGGTTTGAGAGCTCGTGGAGGGCGGCGTCGGCCTCGGAGAAGGCGGTGCGGCCGGAGTCGAGGAACAGGTTGCCCTGGAGGTTGACCACGCCCAGCCGGACTCCCCCGCGCTCGACCACGCACGTCCCGTGCCCGGGCTGGGAGCGCAGGAAGTTCGCGGGCCGGAGGATGCGCTCCTCCTCGTCGAGGTAGGACCAGACCTCCTGGTGGCGGTAGGTGTGGTTGCCCAGGGTGATGACGTCGACCCCGGCGGCGAAGAGCTCGCGCGCGATCTTCGGCGTGATCCCCAGCCCGCCCGCCGCGTTCTCGCCGTTGACGACGAGGAAGTCGGGAGCGTGGTCGGCCCGGAGCGAGTCCAGCGAGCCGAGCAGCGCGCGGCGCCCGGCGGCGCCCACGACGTCACCGCAGAACAGGAGTGTCACGGAGGGGAGCGCGTCTTCCATACTCCGCAGCATGACCAACGACGCGCCGCACGACCCGCGGCCCGCCGAGGAGCCGGGCCCTGCGCCCCCGGGCGTCGCCCCCGTCGTCGTCCCGCGCTGGATCCAGCTCGTCCTGCTCCCCCTGTCTGTCCTCGCGCTCTATGCCCTCGCCACGGCAGCGGGCGGGGTCCTGCTCGTGTTCCTTGTCGCCTCGGTCATCGCGCTCATCCTCAACCCGCTCGTCAAGCTCGTGGAGCGGACCCACCTGCGCCACGGGCTCAGCGTCCTCGCGGTGTACCTCGGGTTCTTCGGGGTGCTCGCGGGCGGGGTCGTGCTCCTGACCGACTCGGCCTCGCAGCAGGTGGAGACCTTCCAGCGCGACGTGCCGAGCCTCGTGCGGGACGCCAACCGCTCGCTGGCCCACGTCCAGGACTACCTGGACCGCAAGGGCATCAACGTCCGCGTCAAGGAGCAGGGCCAGACGGCGCTGGAGACGATCCAGAAGCGCGTGCTGCACGGCTCGGGGGACGTCGTGGCGTTCACGCGCGACATCGTGCAGCGGCTGATCGAGGGCGCGTTCGCGTTCGTCCTCGTGCTCGTCATCTCGGTCTACATGCTCCTCTACGCCGAGGGGAGCGGGGGCCTGGTGCGGCGGCTCATGCCCCCCGGGGACGGCTCACCGGAGGACGACTTCCCCCTGCGCGTGCAGAAGGCCGTCTTCTCCTACGTGCGGGGGCAGCTCCTGTTCTCGCTGATCATGGGGACGACGGCGGGGATCGCGCTGTGGATCTTCGGGCTGCTGGGGATCTTCCCCGACGGGCGCACGTACGCCCTCGCCTTCGGGGCGTTCTTCGGGGCGATGGAGCTCGTGCCCTACCTCGGCCCGGTGCTCGGCGCGCTGCCGCCCGTGCTTGTCGCGCTGCTCGGAGACCCGCTGACCGCGCTCTGGGTGGGGCTGCTGTTCCTCGCGCTCCAGCAGCTCGAGGGCCACGTCGTCGCCCCCCAGGTGTTCGGGCACTCCCTGCGGCTCAACCCGCTCATCATCATCTTCGCCCTGCTCCTGGGGGCCGAGATCTACGGGATCATCGGGGCGTTCATCGCGCTGCCGCTCGCGGCCGTGGGGCGCGAGACGGTGGTCTACCTGAGCCGGCACCTCGTGCTCGAGCCGTGGGGCACGCCCGTCCGGGCAAACGCCCCACCCGCACCGCCCCCGCCCCCCGCCGAGCCCACCCCGGAGGCCGGGGAACCGGCCGAGCGCGAGCCCGTCGCGGGGTGAAGCCTGCCTCCGAACCGCGCTACGCCCGCACCGCCGCGCGCCGCCGGTGCGCGGCCGCGATCATGTACCGCAGCGCGGGCCGCACCTCCTCCCAGCGGCGGGTCTTGAGCCCGCAGTCGGGGTTCACCCACAGTCGCTCGCGCCCGACGCGCCGCTCGGCGACCCCGAGCAACGCCTCGATCTCGTCCACCGACGGGATCCGCGGCGAGTGGATGTCATAGACGCCCGGCCCGATGTCGGTGGGGTACTCGAACTCACCCGCGAACGCGTCGAGCACGCTCATGCCCGACCGCGAAGCCTCGATCGAGATCACGTCGGCGTCCAGGCGCACGATGTGCTCCATGATCTCGTTGAACTCCGAGTAACACATGTGCGTGTGGACCTGGGTGTCCGCGCGCGCCGGCGCGACCGTCAACCGGAAGCAGTCGACGGCCCAGCGGACGTAGTCGTCCTGCGCGCGGCGCTGCAGCGGCAGGCCCTCGCGCAGCGCGGCCTCGTCGACCTGGATCGCGAAGCAGCCAGCCGCTTCGAGGTCTGAGACCTCGTCCTGGATGGCCAGCGCGATCTGGGTGCACGTCTCGCGGCGCGGCTGGTCGTCGCGCACGAACGACCACTGCAGGATCGTCACCGGGCCGGTCAGCATGCCCTTCATCGGCTTGGAGGTCAGCGACTGCGCGTAGCGCCACCAGCGGACGGTCATCGGCCCGGGGCGCGAGACGTCTCCGTAGAGGATCGGCGGCTTGACGCAGCGACTGCCGTAGGACTGCACCCAGCCGCGCTCGGAGAACGCGAACCCTTGCAGCTGCTCGCCGAAGTACTCGACCATGTCGTTGCGCTCGGGCTCGCCGTGCACGAGCATGTCGAGGCCGAGGTGCTCCTGGAGGTTGACGACGCGGGCGATCTCGCCTTCGAGGAAGCGCTCGTAGCCAGCCGCGTCGAGGCGGCCCTCGCGCCGCTCGCGCCGGGCGGTGCGGATCTCGTCGGTCTGTGGGAACGAGCCGATCGTCGTCGTCGGCAGCTCGGGCAGTGCCACCCGCGCGCGCTGTGCCTCGCGCCGCTCGGGCGCCGCGAGCGCGCGGTCGTAGTCGGCCGGAGCCAGCGCCCCGGTGCGCCGGCGCACGGCGGGGTGGTTGGTGTGCGCGGAGGTGCGGCGGTCGCTGATCGTGGCGCGCGCGGCGGCGAGCAGTTCGTCGCGTCGCTCGGCGCTCGCGTCGGCCGCCGCGCCAAGCGTGTGCAGCTCGGCGAGCTTCTCGGCGCCGAACGCCAGCCACGGGCGGATCTCGGCGTCGATCGCGGTCTCGCGCGCCGCCTCATAGGGCACGTGCAGCAGCGAGCACGAGGGGGCGATCGTGACGCGGTCGCTGCCGAGTGCAGCCGTCGCGGCGTCGACCCGGTCCAGCGCAAGATCGAGATCGGCGGCCCACACGTTGCGGCCGTCGAGGACGCCGAGCGAGAGCCGCGCCGGCGCGTCGCGCAGCGCCGCGAGCGCCGGCCGCAGCTGCTCCGGCGCGCGCACGAGGTCGAGATGGAACTCGGCCGCGGGCAGGGTGAGGATCCGGGCGTCCGCGGCCGCGAAGTACGTCGCCAGGCAGAGCTCGACGGGGCCGGAGGCCAGCGCGTTCCACGCGTCGGCGAAGGCGTCCAGCTCGGCCGGCGTGCGGTCGAGTGCCAGGCACGGCTCGTCGACCTGGACCTCGGTCGCCCCCGCCGCGGCCAGCTCACTCAGCAGCCGCTCATAGACCGGCACGAGTTCCTCGAGCGCGTCGAGCGGCCGCGCGAGACCCTTGGACAGCAGCAGGAAGCTCAACGGCCCGATCACCACCGGACGCGTCGCGATCCCCAGCGTCGCGGCCTCGCGCAGCGGCCCGGTCCAGTGACCGGCGCTCAACTCGAAGCGCACGCCAGGTTCGAGCTCGGGGACGAGGTAGTGGTAGTTCGTGTCGAACCACTTCGTCATCTCCAACGGGCGCTGATCGCCCGTGCCGCGCGCCAGCGCGAAGTAGCTGCGCAGGTCGCCGCGGTCGAGCTCCCCGAAGCGGGCCGGGATCACACCCAGCGCCCACGCGGTGTCGAGCACATGGTCATACAGGCTGAACTCGCCCGACGGGGTCACGTCGATGCCCGCGGTCCGCGCGCGCTGCCAGCCGGCGCAGCGCAGGGCGCGCGCCGTCTCCAGCAACTCGTCGACGCCCGTTCGCCCAGCCCAGAACGCCTCCAGCGCAAACTTCAATTCGCGGTTCGGGCCAACGCGGGGAAGCCCCAAGACGGCGGTACGTGCCATCAGATCCTGCTCCTCTACTGCCGTGCGGCCCTGCTCGCGAGGCCGCGATTATCGGTGCTCCGGCGGCCCATGGCCGACGAAGCAGGGTCGATAGGTCTTCGGGCTCGGACGCGATCGGGACGATCGCCTTCCCAGACCCAACCGGGCCCAGTGGCGTCCTCGTCGTCTCGCACGTCCCTACCGCTGCGCGTCAGCTCCGGAGTTCGAACCGGATTCCCTGACCCGAGCTATCGGGTGCGATCGACTCCAGCCCGACGATACACGTCGCGGATGCGCCCCCTCCGCCTCACGATCGGATTCGAGACAGGCTCTAACGTCCTCGCCGTGGAGGCGGGTGCGGTCGCACAGCGGGTGGGGCCCGCGCTCCAGGTCGAGGGGGTCACAAAGAACTACGGCCGTCGCCACGCGCTGCGGGCGGTCTCCTTCGACGCCGCGCCGGGCGAGCTCGTGGCGGTCATCGGTCCCAACGGCGCCGGCAAGACGACGCTGCTCTCGATCCTCGCGGGGATCCTCGGAGCGGACTCGGGGACCGTCTCGACGGAGGGCCGTGCCGGTTGGGTCCCCCAACAGCCGGCGGTCTACTCCAAGCTCTCGGTGCAGGAGAACCTGCGCCTGTTCGCGCGCCTGGAGAAGGTGGAGGACGTCGAGGAGGCAGTCGCGCGGATGCTGGCCCAGACGGGGCTGGAGGACCGGGCGGGGGAGGAGCTCGGGCGCCTGTCGGGCGGCAACCGCCAGCGGGTGAACATCGCGGTGGGCCTGCTCGCCGCGCCGCCCGTCCTGCTGCTCGACGAGCCCTCGACGGCGCTGGACCCGCGTCAGCGCGCGCGGCTGTGGGAGTTCGTCCGCGGCCTGGCCGCCCGGGACACGGCCGTCGTCTACTCGACCCACCACGTCCACGAGGCCGAGCACGAGGCCGACCGCGTGCTCGTGCTCGCCGACGGCGAGCTGCTGTGGCAGGGCTCGCCCGCCGATCTGCACGACGCGGTGGGCGGCGGGGCGCGGGACTTCGAGGCCGCGTTCGTGGAGTACCTGCGGACCCGCGGGCACTGAGTGCGCTGGCTGCTGCTCAAGGACCTGCAGATCCTGCGGCGCTCGCCGCTGCTCGTGTCGCTGCTCGTGATCTACCCCATCGCCATCGGCGCGATGATCGCCGTCGCGCTCTCCTCGCCGCCCGGCAAGCCGAGGGTCGCGATCCTCAACCAGGTCCCGCGGGGCCAGGGAGCCTTCTCCCTCAACGGGGAGCGGGTGGACGCCTCGAAGTACGCGAACCGGCTCTACGCCTCCGTCGACGCCATCAGGGTGTCCTCGCAGGCCGAGGCCCGGCAGAAGGTGCAGTCGGGGGAGGCGCTCGCCGCGCTGATCATCCCGCCCGACATCACCGCCAAGCTCGCGTCCGGGATCGAGCAGCCCACGATCACCATCCTGCTGAACTCCGCCAACCCGCTCCAGCGCGAGTTCGTCGACCAGACGATCAAGGCCCGCCTCGCCGACGCCAACCAGGCGCTGTCGGGAAAGTTCACGCGGATCGCGGCGGGCTACATCCGGCTGCTGCTCACGGGCGGCTCGTTCTCCCTGCTCGGCCAGAACCTCGACATCCTCGGGCTCCAGCGGGCGCAGGCGATCCTGTCGCAGGCCGAACGGGAGCTCCCGCGGGGCTCGGCGGCCCGCGACCCGCTGGCGCGGGTCATCTCGTTCTCCAAGCTCGCCATCGACAACCTGAACCTGTCCGACGACGTCCTGCGCTCGGTGGGCTCCCCGGTGAAGGTGAAGCGGATCGAGCTCGCGGGCTCGACGACCCCGGCCGCCTCCTACGGGGTGGCGATCGCCGTCACGCTCACGCTCATGTTCGTCACCCTCGGCCTGGCGGCGGGGATGCTCGCCCTCGAGCGCGAGGAGAACGCCTTCGGGCGGCTCGTGCGCGGGCTCGTGTCCCGGACCGGGCTGCTCGTGGAGAAGGCGGTGCTCACCGCGACGTGCGCCGCGCCCGTCGGCCTGCTCATGTCCGCGGTGATCGCCGCGCTCGGGGTGTCGCTGCGCTGGGGCCGGTTTCCGCTCTGGGTCCTCGCGCTGTTCGTCGCCGGCCTCGCCTTCGCCGCGCTCGGCGTGGCGATCGGGGCGCTCGCCCGTGAGGTCCGGGCGGCCTCGCTGCTCGCCTTCCTCGGGTCCCTCCCGATCGCTTTTCTCGCGCTCGTGCCGGCCAATGCCGTCTCGTCCACCGTCGGCGACCTCCTCTCGGCGGTCTCCGCCGTCTTCCCGTTCAAGCCCGCGCTCCAGGCGATCTCCGCGGCGCTCACCGGGAGCTCCGACACCGCTCTGCCCGGTCCGCTGCTGCACCTCCTGGTCCTGGCGCTGGGGTTCGGGGCCCTGGCGCGGGTGGCGATCCGGAGGTTCTAGGGGGGACCCCTTGGCT
>JBBSGJ010000049.1:0-13297 GCA_038254195.1 Solirubrobacterales bacterium | reverse complement strand
CTGCGGACTGTCCCAGCCGCTGAGATCGAGCGCCCTGTCGGCACCGTAGTTGGAGTAGTAGCCCGCCCGCCCCTCGCGCGCGCGGTGCACGGCGTACAGCTCGCGAACCAGCGCCAGGTGGTCGGGACGGTACTCGCCGCTCTGAACGTGCCAGGAATCCAACCCGCTCCACGCCAGCGCGCCGTTGATCCAGCCGCCGCGGGCGCCAGGCCGCATCAGCCGCGCCATCAGCCGCGGCGCGCCGCGGCCCGCGACGCCGCCCGCGCGCAACGTCAGCTCGATCGCCAGCGGGTTGCCCGCCGCCTGCGGCGCCGGCCCGCCGATCAGCGCTCGCAGCGGCGTCTCCCACGACGGTGGCTGGGCCTCGGCCGCGAGCTGGCGCGGCGGGCGCCGGTCGCGGCCCGGCCGACGAGCGGCGCGGCTGTCGATGGCCGCGATCACCAGCGCCGCGACGTGCTTGCAGTTGTATCCCACCGGACAGGTGCACTGGCCGTCGTCGAACGCCAGTGCCCCGTCGGCGCCTCCGGCGAAGAACGCGGCGGTGCTGTAGAGCGCGCCCTGGCCCACCACCGAGCCGGTCAAAGTCTCGCCATCCGGGTCCCACTCGATCGACACAACCCGGTTGCGGCGCGCGTAGCCGCGCCCGCGCCCGAAGGACCGCGATCCCACCGCCGCCTCGACCCGGGACAGGTCGACGTCGATCACATCGCTGGTCGCGGCTGACACGAACCCAAAGTAACCGCCACGCCGGACCGCTCCCGGCGCGCAATCGGGTCGCTCGTCGGTACTTCCGGAGAGGCGACACGGCAGCGGTACGGCTCAAGCCAGACGACCTGAAGACCTGGGCAGTCAGAAGCGAGCGGTGCCACGGTTGAGCCGCGGGCCGCCCGGTGCCACCCTGGGCGGATGGAGGGCGACGCCGAGCGGCTCCTCGCGGCCCTGGAGCCGCACGTCCCCGATCCGCGGGTCCTCGCCGCGATCGCCCTCGTGCCGCGCACCGCGTTCGTCGCACCGGAGCTCGCCGGGCGCGTGTGGGAGAACGTGCCGCTGCCGATCGCCGAGGGCCAGACGATCTCCCAGCCGCTCGTGGTCGCCCGGATGCTCTCCCTCCTCGAGCTCGATCCGAACGACCGGGTCCTCGACGTGGGCACGGGCTCGGGCTGGCACGCCGCGCTGCTCTCCCGGCTCGCCGGAGAGGTCTGGGGCATCGAGCACCACGCGGCGCTCGTCGCGCACGCCCGGGAGGCGCTCGCCGCGGTCGGGATCCAGGGCGTCCGGATCGTCTGCGGCGACGGGGCGCGCGGTCTCCCCGAGCACGGGCCGTGGGACGCGATCAACGTGGCCGCCGCCGCCCGGGAGGGGATCCCCCCGGCACTCGAACAGCAGCTCGCGCCAGGCGGGCGGCTCGTCGCGCCGGTCGGGACCGGCGACGCCCAGTCGCTCTGGCGCGTGCGGCGGACGCCCGACGGCGGGCTGCACCGCGAGGAGCACGAGCCCGTGCGCTTCGTGCCACTGGTCTCGTAGGAGCATGTGTCGCTCATCGCGACTGGGATCCACCCCTAGCCCAGCCGGCGGCGCATGACCGCGACGGCCTCGGCGCTCTCGTCCACGAGCACGAAGCGCCGCCCGAGCGCGCGGCACACCGCCCCGAGCGTGCCCGAGCCGGCGAAGAGGTCGGCGCACCAGCCGCCCGGTCGCGAGGAGGCGACGACGAGGCGGCGCAGGACCCCCTCGGGCTTCTGGGTCGGATAGCCCGTCTTCTCGCGGCCGTTGGTCGGGACGATCGTGTGCCAGAAGACGTCGGTCGGGAGCTTGCCCCGCGCGCGCTTCTCCGGGGTCACGAGGCCGGGGGCCATGTAGGGCTCGCGCTCGACCTCCGCGGCGTCGAAGTGGTGGGCGCCCGGGGTGCGGACGTAGACGAGGATCGTGTCGTGCTTGGCGGGCCAGCGGTCGCGCGGGCGCCCGCCGTAGTCGTAGGCCCAGATGATCTCGTTGAGGAACGCATCCTCGCCGAAGAGGCCATCGAGCGCGAGCTTGACCCGGTGGGCCTCGCGGAAGTCGAGGTGGACGTAGAGGGTGCCGTGGGGGGCGAGCACGCGCCGCGCCTGCTCCAGGCGCGGGAGGAGGAAGCCGAGGTAGTCCGGATGCGCGTCGTCATAGGCGAGGCGGCCGAGCTCCTCGGTGCGATACGCGCGCCCGCCGAAGCCCGTGCGGTCGCCCTCGGGATCCGCCGACGTGCGCAGCGTCCGGCGGACGCGGGCCCGGCCGGTGTTGAACGGCGGGTCGAGGTAGACGAGATCGAACGCGCCGGTGGGCAGGTGCGGCGCCACCGCCAGGTTGTCGCCGTGGACGACGAGGTCGTCGTCGAGGACGAGGGGGTCGGCGGTGGTGAGCCAGCGGGTCATCTCCGGAGGACACCGGGAGATGGGAGGGCGGGTGCCACGACCATCATCCTGCTCTACGCCTGGGGGTCAGCGGGCCGGAAGCAGAAGGCTAGGCTGACGCGGATGGCCCTCGGCTCCCGCAAGAGCTCCGGCGCGACCGCTGCCGAGCCCAAATCCGCGGCCTCCCCGCCGGCCGCGCCCAAGCCCGCCCCCAGCGGCCTGCGCGACCCGGACACGATGATCCCCGCCCGCTCGCGGCGGGGTGGGGCCGAGTCGATCCTCGTCCGCCTCGTGGCGACCCTCGGCATCGTCGCGATCGGGGCGGCGCTCGGCGCGATCCTCACCTCCCAGGACGTCCCGGGCTGGATCGTCGGGCTCGTGGTCGCGGCGGTCTCCGTGGCCGTCGCCGCGGTGCTCTGGTCCTCGCGCCGCGTGTGACGGACGCGGTCCGCACCCCCGACGAGCGGCTCGAGGCCCTTCCGGAGGAGGACGTGGTCTTCGTGGGACGCGCCATCGGCTGACCTAGAATCGCGCCCTATGGCGTCCCGGGAAGAGGAGAAGCGCCAGCGGCGCGAGGCGCGGCTCGCCGCCGAGCGCGAGGAAGCCGAGCGAGCCGAGCGCGGCCGCCGGCTGCGCTTGGGCGGGGGCCTCGCCCTCCTGGCGTTGATCGTGGCCGGCGTGGTCGTCGCGCTCGGCGCCGGGGGCGGCGGGAACCCGAAGGACGGGGGGAGCGGCGGCCAGAAGAGAATGGACCTCAAGCCGGGGGCCGCGGCCGCCGGCTGCACGCTCGCGGACTATCCGAAGGAATACGGCAGCGGCGCCGTCCACGTCCCGGACACGACGAAGGTCAAGTACCGCACGAATCCGCCGGCGTTCGGAGACCACTACGACGTCCCGGCCCGGGACGGGGACTACGTCGGCCGCGGGACGCCGGCGACGGGGAACCTCGTGCATTCCCTCCAACACGGCCGCATCGAGGTGCAGTACCGACCGGGGCTGCCCCGGTCGGACGTCCGCCGGCTCGAGGCCCTCTTCGACGAGAAACCCGACCTCATGCTGATATTCCAGAACGCGACGCGGATGCAGGACGACGTCGCCGTGGTCGCGTGGACCCACATCATGCGCTGCCCGAAGTTCACGCCCAAGTTCCTCGACGCGGCGCGCGCCTTCCGCGACAAGTACAAGCTGAAGGCGCCGGAGGCCATACCCCAGCCCGAGTAGGCGTGCACGGGCGCGCCCGGGGTCGCAACTCCCGCTCTGCTTCCCTGTTCGTACTTCCGGTGCGTCGCGCGCTCCTCGCTGTCTCCGTCGTCCTCGTCGCCCTCGCGTGGGTGGTCGCTCCCGCGTTCTCGCGCGGGAGCTGGGCTCCGCAGGCCGAGGACTGGGAGGCGGCGGTGCCGCTGCCCGCCGGTGCCGCTGCCGCTGCAGCCCGGGTCGGTGACGCCGCGCCGCGGCTCCTGCCGCCCGTCCGCGCGCCCGGTCGCTTCGACCTCGTGGGCTTCCGCTGGCGCTCGCCGGACGCGGTGAAGATCGAGATCCGGGTCCGGCGCGACGGGGGCGCGTGGACGCGTTGGGCCCCGGCCGCCGGCGCCGCGGACCACGGTGCGCCCCGGGCCAGCGATCCCGTCTGGGCCGGGGGCGCCGATATCTACCAGCTCAGGGTCACCCGGGCCGTGCGCGGGCTGCGCGCGCACTTCGTCAACGTCACGGGCACCCGCACGGGAGCGGATCGACTCGAGACCCGGATGCGCGGCGCGGCGCGCTCCGCGTTCGTCGCCCTGCTGCCCGGCGTGGCGCACGCCCAGGCCGCTCCGGGCCCCCACGACGGGCGCCCGGCGATCGTGCCGCGCTCGGGCTGGGACCCGAACCACCAGTGCGACCCCACCCACGCCCCCGTGTACGGCCGGGTCGACATGGCCTTCGTCCACCACACGGTGAACCTCAACGCCTACGGGCCCGAGGACTCGGCCGGAATCGTGCTGGCGATCTGCCGCTACCACGAGCAGTCCAACGGCTGGTGGGACGTGGGCTACAACTTCCTCGTCGACCGCTACGGACGGATCTTCGAGGGGCGCGCGGGAGGTGTGAGCCAGCCCGTCGTCGGCGCCCAGGCCCAGGGCTGGAACTCCGTGTCGACGGGCGTGTCGAGCATCGGCACCTTCGAGCGGGTCGGGCAGACCTCGGCCGGGCTGCGGGCGCTCGGCCGGGTGATCGGCTGGAAGCTCGCGCTCCACGGCGCGCCCCGGCGCGGGCACATCGTCGAGCGCTCGGGCGGAGGGTCGCTCAACCGCTACGTCGAGGGCAAGCGGGTGCGCTTCGCGCGGATCTCGGGCCACCGCGACGGTGACTCGACGGCGTGTCCGGGCAGCGCGCTCTACGCGCAGCTCCCCGAGATCCGCCGCCTCGCCGCGGCGGCCGCGGGTCCCGTGGTGCCGGTGGCCCGGCTGAGCCTCACGGCGACGCCGGCGGCGGTCACCGCCCGGCAGTCGGTCACGCTCTCGGGTCGCCTGGCCCTGCCGACCGGCACGAGCCCCGCCGGGAGTCCGGGATCGGTGGCGATCGAGCGACAGGTCGGCCGCCGCTGGATCGGCGCGGGGGCCGCCGCGCTCGACGAGAACCTCGGCTGGAGCCTCCGGCTGCGCGTCGGCGCGCCGGGGCGTTACCGCGCCCGGGCCGGAAAGGTCGTCTCGCCGTCCGTGACCGTGCGGGTCCGCCCCGTACTGACCCTGCACGCCCGCCGGGTGCGGAGGGCGGGCATCCTGAGCGGAACCGTCCGGCCCGCAGTGCGTCGCGTCATCCTCGACTCCCGCCTGCGGGCGACCGGGCAGCTCCTGCGCCGGCGCTCGCTGCGGGTGCGCGGCGGCCGCTTCGGGGTGCGGGTGACCCTCGTGCCCGGCACGAGCTATGCGTTTCTCGCGCACACACCAGCGACCCGGGACCTCACGGGCGCCCGCTCGCGCGGGGTCACGCTCCGCGGTTAGGCGCGCGCCCGGTCCTGCCGCGCGGATAGCCTCTCGCGACTGTGACCTCCCAGGGAGAGCCGGCTGCCGCGCGGCCGAGCGAACCCGAGCTGGCGGCTGGTTTCCGCAAGGACCGGGCGGACGAGGCGTTCCTCAAGGAGTTCAATACGGCGCTGATCCGCTTCGAAGAGGAGCGCTATCGCAGCCTCTCCGAGGAGCTGCCGACGGTGCACGTGATCGGAACGCCGCGCTCGGGCACCACTCTGCTGTACCAGTTGGTCGCCAGCGGCCTGGACGTCGGGGCGGTCACCAACCTGGTCGCCGCGTTCTGGCGGGCCCCGGTCACAGGGCTTCGCCTCGCCCGCAAGCTCGGCGTGGACCACGTCGAGTCCGGCTTCCGCTCGGACTTCGGGCGCACCCGGGGCCTTCATGAGCCGCACGAGTTCGGTTACTTCTGGAACCATCATCTGCGGTATCCCGACCTCGTTCAGCGCGAAGGTCACCACGGGGAAGCCATCGACTGGGTGCGTCTGGCGCAGGTGATCCGCAACATGGCCGACGTGGCCGGCCGGCCGATGAGCTTCAAGCCGATGCTCCTCGTCTGGCACCTGGAGGAGATGGTCGAGGCGATGCCCCGCACGTGCTACGCGTGGATCCGCCGGGACCGGCGGGCAACGGCTCTCTCGCTGCTGGGGATGCGCCGCTCGTTGTTCGGCTCGGAGGCGACGTGGGCGTCGCTGCGTCCCAGACCGCTCACCGACCAACCGCCCCTGGCTGACGAGCCTGCGTGGCGCCAGGTCGCTGCACAGGTGGTGCTGCTGGAGAGGACGATCGCCGATGCCGCGCGGCGGCTCGGCCCCGAGCGCCTGGTCGAGCTGACCTACGACGAAGTGTGCGCGAACCCGAGGGGAGCGCTTGAGCAGACCCGCGCCCTCATCGGCGCCCAGGGCTACCTCCCCGACCTTCTCACCGCGGATCCGGCTCCGTTTGCTCCCCGTCGAAACGAGCAGCTCGAGGCTGAGTACGGCGAGCGGGTCAGCGCCGCCCTTGCGCACTACGAGGAGCTGTACGAGTTCGCGGAATGACCTCTCCATCGCCTATCGGAGAAATTCACGCCCCGCTGATCAATACCAACGAGCCGGAGGCGCTCGTGGTCGAGATATCGCTGGCCCCCTACTCGAAGATCACGCGGGGCGAGCATCTCGTCACGCTGGAGACCAGCAAGGCGACATACGACGTCGAGTCCGAGTACGACGGCTTCGTGGGGCCGGTGACGATCACGGTCGGCAGCAGGGTCACGGCCGGAGATCTGATCTGCGAAGTGTTCACCGATCCCCCCGACAGGACCGCCGAAACGGGCGACCCTCCCCCTGCGACGCCGAATCGACGCTTTACGCATAAGGCGGCCCGCCTCGCCGTCGAGCTGGGCGTTGACATCACCCGCCTCCCGCCGACCGGCTTCGTGACCGAGGAGGCCGTTCGCGCGGCCGCGGGCGCGGCCGCGCCTGTCGACATCGCGCCAGTCCGAGCGGCGATCGGGAAGCAGGCGATCGTTCTGTTCGGGGGCGGGGGGCTCGCCAGGGCACTGATCGACCTGGTACGCGCGGGGGACGACTTCGAGGTCATCGGCATCGTCGATGACGACCGCCAGCCGGGCACGGAGGTGCTCGGCGTCCGGGTTCTCGGGGGCCGGGCTTTCCTGGATCCCCTCGCTCGGGCTGGGCTGTGCTACGCCGCCAACGCCGTCGGGGCAGTAGGACGGATTCGGGCACGAAGCGACGTCAGCGCGCTGATCACCGCCGCCGGCCTGCGCGAACCGGTGCTGATCGAGCCCACCGCATCCGTCGCGGCCTCAGCCGACCTGGCCTTAGGTGTCCAGGTGTTCGCCCAGGCCGTGGTCTCGTCGGCCGCGGTGGTCGGCTCGCACACGATCATCAACTCGGGCGCCATCGTTTCGCACGACTGCCGGGTCGGCGCCAACTCCCACATCGCCCCAGGCGCGATCCTGGCCGGCCACGTGACGGTGGGCGACGGAGTCCTGGTGGGGATGGGCGTGACCGCGCCGATCGGCGTGACGATCCGCGACGGGGCGCTCGTCGGCAATGGCGCGACGCTCCGCGGCGACGTTCCGGCCGACAGCGTGGTCGCTGCCGGCTCGCTCTGGCCGCCGGACTGAGCCGCCTCAGGCGCTTACTCCCGCCGAAGCGCCAGCACGGCGGCAACCACGTCGTCAACCGAGGGCAGCGCCGACCGCTCGAGCGCCGGGGCTCCGGGAATAATGCCGTCGACCGCGGCCACGCGCCGAGGGGAGGTCCGCAGGAGGTCCCATGCCTGCCCGGTGACCTGCGCGATCACCTCGGCACCGATGCCGCCCGTGAGGCCGCCCTCCTCGGCGGTCACCAGTGCGCCCGTCCGCGCGAGCGACTCGAGCACGGGATCGAGATCGAGCGGGAGCAGCGCGCTCAACAAGACGACCTCGCAGAACACCTCATGCTCCAGGATGAGATCGGTGACGGCCTGCATCGCGATGGGCAGCATCCCTCCATAGGTCACGACGGTGGCCGCTGCGGGGGCGAACTCGTTGCCCGATAGCGTCAGGGCGGGATAGGGAGACACCGTCTCGCGGACTCGCATCGCGCCGATGTAGCCACCACTCGGGCGCTCGTTGAGGCGACCGTACATCGTCTTGTTCTCGACGAAGAACACCGGCTCCTCGTCGTCGACGGCAGCTTCCAGCACTCCTCCCACGTCGTGGTACTCGCTCGCAGCGATCATCCGGATGTTGGGCACCCCCATCAACAGCTTCTCGAGCGACTGGCTGTGAGTGGGGCCATAGCCCCGGTGGCCTCCCATCGGCATCCGCACCACCAAAGGAAGTGTCACCTGGTCGTCGTACATCTGTCGGAACTTCGAGATGCCGTTGACGATCTGATCGAACCCGAGTGTGACAAAATCGCCGAACATGATTTCGAGCACGGGCCGCAAGCCTCGCATCGCCATCCCGGCCGCGACCCCGAACAATGACGCCTCGCTGATCGGAGTGGTGATGACCCGCTCCGGCCATCGTGTACTGAGGCCCTTGCTGACCTTAAACGCGCCGCCATACGGGTCGAGGAGGTCCTCTCCGATCAGGTACACGTCGTCCCGACGCTCGAGCGTGCGGGCCAGGGCCATGTTCAGCTCCTCCGCGCAGCGACGTGTCATGCCTGCAGGAGGCCGGCCGCGGGGGCCGCGAGCGCGACATCGCGAGCCTCGGCGACTCGCCGCTCGGTGGCTTCGGCGATTGCTCTCGTCCGGGCCGGATCGAGGCGGTCGGCGATCACCAGGAGCGGGTCATGCGCACGCCGCTCGGCGATCTCGGCGGCGTCGCGCATCTCGTCGCCCTTGCTGTGGGAGGCGAAGCGATAGGTATCGAGCACGAGGAATGACGGCCGGCCCGAGGTCCGCACGCGGCCGATCGCCCGGCCTGCCTCGTGATGGATCTGCTCGACATCGGTGGTGTCCAGTTGTGCGGTCCGAATCCCGAACGCCGCTCCGCGGTCGCTGATCGAACCCGCCATCTGGAGCTCCGTCGGAGTGGACTGTGCATAGTGGTTGTTCTCGACCACGAACATGATCGGGAGGCTCCAGAGCGCAGCGAGGTTGAGGCTCTCGTAGACCACCCCCTGGCCGAGGGTGCCGTCACCGAGGAAGACCACCACGACCGCGCCGGAACCTTGGAGCTTCTCGGCCAGCGCCATTCCGGTGGCCACGGGCACAATTGAACCCTGGACCCCATTCGTGTAGAAATTCTCGCGGCAGAGGTGCTGGCTGCCGCCCTTACCCCCGCAAATCCCCGTCGTCCGTCCCAGCACCTCGGCGAAGAGGCCGATCAGGTCATCGGTGAACGCCAGGTAGTGACCGTGACACCGATGATTGCTGAAGATCACATCCCGCTCAGGACACAGGTGAGCTGTGATGCCAACGGCCCCGGCCTCCTGGCCGATGTACGTATGAGTCGTCCCCACCAGCTCGCCGGCGGAGTACAGCTCGAGCAGCGTTTCCTCGAAGCGCCGGATCACGAGCATCTGCTCGTACAGGTGATGGAGGTCCGTCACGGTGGACAGCATAGGTTTCGTCTCCGTGAGGACCGTGGTCCGGTCAGCGGTCCCAACCCCCCGTCGCGCCCTTGTAGATCCCCTCGGAGCGGGCGAGCATGGTCGGGGTGCGTGCGAGGATCCTCAGGTCGAGCGCGAGCGAGCGGTGCTCGACGTAGAAGACGTCGAGCTCGATGCGCTCCGACCACGGCAGGGAGGCGCGACCGTTGACCTGCGCCCAGCCCGTGATGCCGGGTGGGACCTCGAGGCGCCGGCGCTGGTGGGGGGTGTACTGGTCGACCTGGACCTGGAGGGTGGGGCGGGGGCCGACGATCGACATCTCCCCGCGCACGACATTCCACAGGTTGGGCAGCTCGTCGAGCGACGTGCGGCGCAGGAAGCGGCCCATCCGGGTGATGCGGTCGTCGCCCTCCTGGAGCGCGAGGCCGGCGCCCGTGAACTCCGCGCCCCGGACCATCGTGCGCAGCTTGTAGATCGCGAACGGCCGCCCGTCCTTCCCCACCCGCCGCTGGGTGTAGATGGGATGTCCGGGGGACTCGAGGCGCACGAGCGCGGCGAGGATCGCCACGACCGGCGCGGAGACGATCACCGCCGGGACACCGATCAGGAGGTCGAGCGCACGCTTGAGCCTCACCGCGTCCCCTCCGCCGGCTCCCATCCCGCCCGCGTGCCGTGGCGGAGATGGTCGAGGAGGCCGAAGGCGATCGCCGCCGTGGTCAGTACGTAGTACCGGGCGACGAGGAGCGGGCGGCGCGGCCAGCGGCCAGCGGCGGCCGCCGCGCCGAGGAGCGCGCCCTGCGCCGCGGCGGCGACGGCGTAGAGCCGGCGCCGCGGCGCGAGGACGAGCGCACTCACCAGCGCCGCCGCGTGCAGGAAGGGGGTCGCGTAGCGCAGAAGCCGGTGGGAGACGAGGAACAGGCCGTACAGCGGGCCCGCCCCCCGCGGGTCGAGCAGCCCGCCGTGCAGGACGATCGCCCAGGTGTGGTCCATCATCCGCCGCTTGCGGGCCCACTCGCCCTCCACCGAGGGGACCATCTTCTCCGTCGCCCGGGCGTCGGGGACGTCGACGGCGAGCTTCCCCCGCTTCACGAGCACGTGGGGCAGGGAGAGGTCGTGGCCCATGACCGGGTCGACCTCGACGTAGTCGGCCCGCCGCACCGCGTAGATCGCCCCGTTGCCCGCGGTCAGCGACGCGAGCGCCGACTCCCGCGCCCGGAGCGCCATGTCGTAGCGCCAGTAGAGGCCCTCCTGGTTCGTCCCGGGCGGGTGGGACGAATTCACGAACGCCACGCGGCCCGCGGCGTAGGCGACCCGCGGATCGGCGAACGGCGCGAGCAGGGCGCGCAGGGCCGCGGGCTCCCAGAGCGCGTTGGCGTCGGAGAACGCGACGATCTCCCCGTGCGCCGCGCGCACGCCCGCGTCCTGGGCGCGGACCTTCCCGCCCCGCGGCAGCTCAAGGACGAGGTCCGCCCCCGCCTCCCGCGCCCGTTGAGGTGTCGCATCGGGGGATCCGTCGCAGGCGACGATCACCTCGGCGGGGAGGTCGAGCGCCCGGAGGTTCTCCACCCGCCGCGCGATGACGTCCTCCTCGGCGTAGGCGGCGACGACGATCGTGACCGAGGGCGGCGTCGCGGCCGGCGGCGGGGCGGGGCGGGGCGGCAGGAGGCGTCCGAGCAGCGCGAGCAGCGCGCCGTACCCGGCCTGGGTGTAGACGAGCAGGAGGGAGGAGAGCCAGAACAGGGCGGGCACGGGCGGCTATTGAAGCGACTCGTAGAGCGCGAGGGTCCGCGCGGCGATCGCGTCCCACCCGTACTCCTCGGTGGCGGCGCGCGCGGCGGCCGCGCCGAGCCCCGCGCGGCGCGCCGGGTCGGCGAGAAGCGCGCCGAGCGCCGCGCGCAGGGCGGCGGCGTCCCCCGCGGGCACGTGCTCGGCCGCCGTGACCTCTCCGAAGCCGCCCGCGTCGGAGAGCAGCAGCGGCGTGCCGAAGGCGAGCGCCGTGAAGAGCACACCCGACTGGTCGATCTCACGGTAGGGCAGCACGGCGAGGTCGGCCCGGCGGAACAGGGCGGCGGCCTCGGCGTCGGAGACGAAGCGGGTCACCGCGCGCACGTTCTCCGCGAGCGCGGGCAGCGTGACCCCGAGCGGGCGCCCGACGATCCACAGGTCGGCCTCCCACGCCGGGTCCCACGCCTCCAGCAGCACGTCGAGCCCCTTGTACGGGCGCAGGAGCCCGAAGAACAGAACGACGGGACGGCCGGGCTCGGGGAGCGGCAGCGGCGCGGGCTCCACGCGGGTCAACGCGTCGAGCGCGCCGTGGGGGATGACGTGGACCTTCTCGGTGGGCATCCCGACCTCCTCGAGCAGCCGGCGGCGGCCGTGCTCGGAATGGACGACGACCGCGTCCATCCGGCCGTAGAGCGCGCGCTGACCGCGCAGGGCACCCGGCCGCGGCGCGCGCGGCAGGACGTCGTGGGCGGTGAGCACGAGCGGCTTCCCGCGCGGGAGCAGGTGGACGTCGAGCGCCGGCACGGCCAGCCACTGGAAGTGGACGACGTCGGCGCGCCGCGCGCCCCGACGCAGGGCCAGCATCCCGGGCACGTGCTGGGCGAGGCGGGCGGGCAGCCGCAGGGGGCCGGGGGCGGCACGCCGGTAGAAGAGCTCGGAGCGCGCGTAGCCCTCGGGCGCGGAGACCTCGCCGTGGCGGAAGGGGCTCGTGATCAGCTCGACCTCCGCCCCGGCGCGGGCGAGCGCCGCGGCGAGCGCGTGATCGTAGGGCGGCGTGTAGGCCGCGGGGTCGGCGAGGAGTACGCGCACGGGTGCCCAGGGCATAGTGAACGTCTTCAATGGGCGTCGAGGTCTCCTTCTGCGTGGTCAACACCGAGCAGCGCGAGCTGCTCGAGCGCTGCCTCGACGCGCTCGCGGCCGAGCGCGACGCGCTCCCGTGGGCGACCGAGGTGCTCGTGCTCGACAACGCCTCGACCGACGGCTCGGTCGGGCTGGCCCGCCGGCACCGCGCGGTCACCGAGGTGATCGCCCGCGAGCAGCGCCGCGGCAAGGCCGAGAACGACACGGCGCTGCTCCAGCGCTCCCGCGGGCGCTTCTGCCTCCTGCTCAACGAGGACTCCGAGGTGCTGCCGGGAGCCACGCTGGCGCTCCACGCCGCGCTGGTCGAGCACGAGAAGGCGGCCGCGGCCGGCGCGATGATCCTCCGCCCCGACGGGACCCAGCAGCCCAGCGCCTGGCGCTTCCCCGGCCCGCGAACGGCCTTCGTGGGCGCGCTGTTCCTCCACCGCCGCTTCACCGTGCAGAGCCGGGGCGAGGGGCGGCGCGAGGTCGACTGGGCGCAGTCGGCCGCGCTGCTGGTGCGCCGCGAAGCCGCCTCGCGGGTCGGCTGGCTCGATCCCGCGTTCTTCGTCTACTCCGACGAGGTGGACTTCTGCAAGCGCCTCCGCGACGCGGGCTGGGCCGTGCTCTACGTGCCGGGAGCAAGGGCGATCCACCACGAGCAGCTCTCCGCGGGAACGATCCCGGAACGGCGGATCGTCGAGCTCTCACGCAACCGCGACCGCTACATGCGCAAGCACCACGGCGCCCCCGCCGCGACGGCGGTCCGCCTGCTCACGGCGTGGACCTACGCGCTGCGCTCGCTCGCCGCGGTCGTCCTCCCGGGGCACGATCCCCGCCGCTACTGGCGTCATGTCACCGCCACGCTGTTCCCCGCCCGGGGCGAGGGACTGCGCGAGGCGGCGTACGAGTACAACCGCGGAGGGAGACGACTGTGAGCTGCTGTAGGTTCGCGCCATGAGCACGCCTCACCCTCGCTGGATCCAATCGCTGGTCCTCTCCGTCCTTCTCT
>JBBSGJ010000048.1:0-13414 GCA_038254195.1 Solirubrobacterales bacterium | reverse complement strand
TCTGCCTGATGGAGGGGCGCCACGTGCACCCCTCGACGCTCTACCCGGGCGGCGTGGGCACGGTGGCCACCCCCACCCTGTTCACGGACTACCTCGCCCGCCTGCTGCGGTGCTTCGACTTCATCAAGAAGGCCGTCGCCATGAACGACGACGTGTTCGACTTCTTCTACGAGGCCCTCCCGGGCTACGAGGAGGTCGGCCGCCGGCGGATCCTGCTCGGCTGCTGGGGCGCGTTCAACAACCCCGATCACGTCGACTACGACTACAAGAACATGGAGAACTGGGGCAACGAGATGTTCGTCACCCCCGGCGTGGTCGTCGACGGTGAGCTGGTGACCACGAACCTGGTGGAGATCAACCTCGGGATCCGGATCCTGCTCGGGTCCTCCTACTACGACGACTGGGCGGGTGAGGAGACGTTCGTCTCCCACGACCCGCTGGGCAACCCGGTCGATCAGCGCCACCCGTGGAACCAGACCACGCTCCCGCGGCCGCAGAAGCGCAACCTCGAGGGCGGCAACTACTCGTGGGTCATGAGCCCGCGGTGGTACGACAAGCGCACGGGGGACTACCTCGCGCTCGACACGGGCGGCGGCCCGTTGGCGCGCCTGTGGGCGACCGCGCTGGCCAACAAGGTGGACACGCCGTTCGTCAAGGCGACCGGGCACTCCGTGCTCATCAACCTGCCCCAGACGCCCAACACGCCCGAGCAGACGCTCGAGTGGAAGATCCCGCAGTGGTCCAACGCCATCGAGCGTGACCGGGCGCGGATCTACTTCCTGGCCTACGCGGCGGCGATGGCGATGTACTTCCTCGACCGGGCCATGAACGAGGTGCGAGGCGGCAACACGAAGGTCTTCGAGGACTTCGACGTCCCCGAGGAGGCCATCGGCTGCGGCTTCCACGAGGCGGTGCGCGGCGTGCTCTCGCACCACCTGGTGATCCGCGAGGGCAAGATCGCCAACTACCACCCCTACCCGCCGACGCCGTGGAACGGCTCGCCGACGGACTCCTACGGGACCCCCGGGCCGTACGAGGACGCATGCATGAACATGCCGATCTTCGAGGAGAACTCCCAGGAGAACTTCCGCGGGATCGACATCATGCGGGCGGTGCGGTCGTTCGACCCGTGCCTGCCGTGCGGCGTGCACATGTACCTCGGGCGCGGGAAGACCGTGCGCAAGGTGCACTCGCCCATGTTCGGCGAGTCGCACGGCTAGGGAGCGATACGTGGACGACGGGACGGCCAACGAGCGCGTCGCCCGGGTGGAGGGTCTCCTCGAGCAGGTGGAGACCCTCCCCGACCGGGCGGCGCGCGAGGCGGCAACGGAGATGGCGCAGGCCCTGCTCGACCTCTACGGCGAGGGGCTCACGCGCATCGTGGACGAGATCGCCGCGCGCGACGACGGGTCGCTGGCGGTGGCGCTCGGCGACGATGAGCTCGTGTCCCACCTGCTGCTGCTCCACGGGCTCCACCCGGTGCCCGTGGAGGAGCGCGTGCGCGGGGCGCTGCTGGACGTGCGTCCCTACCTCGAGTCGCACGGCGGCGATGTCGAGCTGCTCGGCGTCGAGGAGGGGGTCGCGCACCTGCGGCTCAACGGCTCGTGCTCGGGCTGTCCGTCCTCGGCGATGACGCTGAAGCTCGCCATCGAGGAGGCGATCTTCAAGGCCGCGCCCGACGTGGAGGAGGTCCGCGCCGAGGGGGCCGTCGAGGAGATCGCGCCGCCGACGGCCCCGCCAGGTGGCCTCATCCAGCTCGAGGTGCTCCAGCCGGCGGCTCCCTCCGGGCCGGCGCCCGCGCAACCGTTCGGACCATGGGCCATGGCGGGCGGGATGCCGGAGCTCTCCGGCGGGGGCCCCATCGTCAAGGCGGTGGCCGGCGAGCGGCTGCTCTTCGCCCGGCTCGGGGAAACCGTCTACGCGTATCGCCCGACCTGTCCCAGCTGCGAGCACGAGCTCGATCACGCGTCCCTGCGCGCCGGCGAGCTCACGTGCGCGTGCGGTCAGCGCTTCGACCTGCTGCGCGCCGGCCGGTGCCTCGATCAGCCGCAGCTCCACCTCGATCCCGTGCCCCTGCTCGAAGACGACTCCGGGCTCGTCAAGGTGGCGCTCGGGGCGGCGGCGTAGGCATCTCCGTGGCCACCCGGTCGCCCGCCCCCGCCTCCTCGCGTCTCGCCCGCCTCGCGCAGGCTCAGCGCACGCCCGTGGCATCGCCGGAGCCCGAGGAGCACTGCGAGCTCTGTAGCAACCCGATTCCCCCGGAGCACCGGCACCTGCTGGAGATCGAGACGCGCGACCTGAAGTGCGCGTGCCGGCCGTGCTCGGTGTTGTTCGACTCCGATGCCGCGGGCGCTGGGAAGTACAAGCTCGTCCGCGACCGGCGGCTGCGCCTCGAGGACTTTGCGATGAGCGACGTGATGTGGGAGGAGCTGCGCATCCCGGTCGACATGGCGTTCTTCTTTCACTCCACGCCGCACGAGCGCGTGGTCGCCTACTACCCGGGCGCGATGGGCCCGACCGAGTCCCAGCTCGAGCTGAGCTCCTGGACGGAGCTCGAGGCGGCCAACCCGATCCTCGCCGACCTGGAGCCCGACGTGGAGGCGCTGCTCGTCAACCGCGCCCGCGGCGCGCGCCGCCAGTGGATTGTGCCCCTGGACGAGTGCTACGCGCTCGTCGGGCTCATCCGCACGCGCTGGCGGGGGTTCAGCGGGGGCAAGGAAGTGTGGCAGGAGCTTGACAACTTTTTCGAGACACTCGATCGTCGCGCCAAGAGCGCGACCGGAAGGAGCTGACATGGCTGGAGACGTTGACACCGGCAAGGCACACACGGGGATGGACAAGCCGACGCACGTGAAGGGGGTCAAGGCGGGCAACTCGGTCGGGAACTACGCCAAGCAGATCGGCCATAAGCCGGACGGGAAGGCGACGAGCGAGCGCTCGACCGGCGTCAACGCCGGAGCGGCCGGACCGATCGACCCGAGCATGCCGAACCTGTCCCCGGCGTAGGCGGGCGTGTCGGCGGTCCCCCATCCGACGCCCGCCGCGGGTGCGGCTCCCGAGCTTGCGTTCTCGGTGCTCGAGGCGACCGCCGCGAAGTACACCGCCGTCCCCACGCTCGTGTTCGTGCTGCGGATCGAGCGGGCGGGCGGCGGTGGCGTGCGCTCGGTGCTGCTTGACGCCCAGGTGCAGATCGCCGCGCGTCGGCGACCCTACGGGGAGGCCGACCAAGCGTGGCTCGTCGAGCTGTTCGGGACCCCTGACCGCTGGGGCACGACGCTGCGCACCCTGCTGTGGACGCGGACCACGCTCGTCGTGCCGCCGTTCACCGACTCCACGGAGGTGGAGCTCTCCATCCCGTGCTCGTACGACCTCCAGGTGAGCGCCTCGAGCTACTTCTCGGCCCTGGAGGACGGCGACGTGCCGCTCGAGTTCCTGTTCTCGGGCTCGGTGTTCTACTCCGGGCCGGGCGGGATGCTGCAGACGGTCCGCCTCTCCTGGGAGAAGGAGGCCGAGTACCGGCTGCCCGTCGCATTGTGGCGGGAGGCGATGGACCGCCACTTCCCCGGCGCGGCGTGGCTGCGGCTCGATCGCGGCGCGTTCGACCGGCTCCGCAAATATAAGGCGGAGCATGGCCTTATGAGCTGGGACGCGGCCATCGACCGGCTGGTGGGGGAGGGGGGCTAGATGGACGTCGTACGGCGGATCGCCGACGCCGTGCTCTACGAGGGCTACATGCTCTGGCCCTACCGGCGCTCGGCCCTGAAGAACCAGCAGCGTTTCACGTTCGGTGGGGTCTACCCGCGTGCATGGGACGACCGCTCGCTCGTGCAGGCCCAGGTGCTGCTCGAGGGGCCGGAGGACGCCGAGGTGGACGTCCGCGTTCGCTTTCTCCACGTCGTGGCCCGCCAGGTCCTCGCTGCGGACGGCGCGCCGGTCGACGAGCTCGAGATCGACGGGGAGCGCTGGGTCACCTGGGACGAGGCGGTGGAGCGCGAGGCCGTGCCCGGCCCGCTTTCCGTGCCGGCGGGTGAGGAGGTCGAGACGCTGCCCGGGGGCGCGATCCGGCGCTCCTGGCGCGCGCTGTCGGGGGAGGTCAGGGTGGAGCGCGAGCCCGTGCGCGCCGGTCTCTCACGCTGGACGGTGCATATCGAGAACACGACGCCGTGGACGGGGTCCGCACGCGACGATGCCCTTCGTGAGACGTTCTGCTCCACGCACGCCGTGCTCCGCGTCTCCGGCGGGGCGTGGGTCTCGCTCACCGACCCGCCAAACGAGCTCCGCGCGGACGCCGAGGCCTGCGAGAACGAGGGCGTGTGGCCCGTGCTCGTGGGCGAGGAGGGCGACCGTTCCACGCTCCTGGCCTCGCCCATCATCCTCGAGGACCATCCCGAGATCGCGCCCGAGAGTCCGGGCGACCTCTTCGACTCGGGCGAGATCGACCAGATGCTCGTGCTGAACATCCTCGCCATGACCGACGAGGAGCGGCGCGACATGCGCGACGCCGATCCGCGGGCGCGGGCGATCCTCGAGCGCACCGAGGCGCTGACCGACGAGGAGCGCGCGAAGCTCCACGGCGCCGTCCGCGACTTCGGGATGGCGCGATGACCGACGACCGGCCGCCTTGGGAGGAGCTCGAGCGCCGCGGACCCGACTCGGTGGACGTCGGCGGCGTCGCCGTGCGGGCGGGCACCCTCGTGCGCCTCGCCCCGCGCCAGACGGGCTCGGACATCTTCGAGATCGCGCTCACCGGGCGGATCGCCATCGTGCACGAGGTCCTTCAGGACTACGAGGACCGGATCCAGCTCGCCGTGGTCGTCACCGACGACCCGGGCCATGACCTCGGGGCCGACAAGAAGGTCGGCCACCGCTTCTTCTTCGACCCCGACGAGGTCCAGCCGCTCGACCCCGGCGAGGTGGCCGGGGAGCCGCCGGAGCACCGCATCCTCGTGGCGGGGATCGGCAACGTGTTCCTCGGCGACGACGGCTGGGGCGTCGCCCTCGCCGGACGCCTGGCGACGCGGGCGGTGCCGCCGGGCGTTGACGTCGTCGACTTCGGCATCCGCGGCATGGACCTCGCCTACGCGATGCTGGACGGCTATGACGCCGTCGTGTTCCTCGACGCCACGCCGCGGGGCGACCGTCCCGGCACGCTCTACGTCATCGAGCCCGACCTCGACGACATCGAGATGACCGTCGACGCCCACGGGATGGACCCCGTCAAGGTCCTCGCGCTCGCGCGGACGCTGGGGACCGAGCCCCTCCCGCGTACCCTCGTCGTGGGCTGTGAGCCCCAGACCCGCATGAGCGCCGACGACGAGGACATCGTCGCCGACCTCACCGAGCCCGTCCGGGCGTCGCTTGACCCGGCCGTCCGGCTGGTGGAGGATCTGCTGGAAGACTTGACCCGATCCGTCGAACCGAAGGGAAGTGAGCGATGAGGGACATCACCATCAGCCCGGCAGGCCAGGGGGTCATCCTCCTGTCGATCGTGGGGGGTGTCGGCGCGCTCGTCGCCGCGCAGATCCCCGAGCTCCAGCGGTACATCAAGATCCGGTCGATGTAGCGCATGCACCGGGTCAGGGTGAGGGTCGTCGAGGACGCGCTCGACGCCAACAACACGATCGCGGCGGCCAACCGCGACGACTTCGACCGCGACGGCGTGACGGTGATCAACCTCATGAGCGCGCCGGGAGCGGGGAAGACGACCCTGCTCGAACGCACCCTGGCCGATCTCGGCGACGTGCGCGTCGCCGTGCTCGAGGGCGACGTGGAGGGATCGCTGGACGCTGACCGCCTCGCCTCCCTCCACGTCCCCGTGGTGCAGCTCAACACGGGGGCCGGGTTCGGGGGGGAGTGCCACCTCGACGCGAACATGGTGCGCTCCGCCGTGCCCGCGCTGCCGCTCGGAGACATCGACCTCCTGATCATCGAGAACGTCGGCAACCTCGTGTGCCCGGCGGAGTTCCGCGTGGGCGAGGACGTCCGGGCGATGGTCTGCTCGGTCACCGAGGGCGAGGACAAGCCGCTGAAGTACCCGCTCATGTTCCGCGCCTGCGAGCTCGCGGTGGTCAACAAGATCGACCTGCTGCCCTACGTGGACGTCGATCTCGAGGCGCTCCGGCACAACCTCGAGGCCGTGCACCCGGGGATGGAGCGCATCGAGTGCAGCGCGCGGACGGGGGAGGGTGTCGAGGCCTTCCGCGCCTGGCTCCTTTCGCGGGTGCGCGCACGCGCGATGGCGTGAGCCCGGCCGCCGCCGCCGCGGAGGGGGAGCGCCGGCGGGCGGCCGGGGAGAAGTTCTTCGGGGCGGAAGCCGACCGCATCGCGCGGCTGTGTCACCGCATGGCCGAGCGCTTCGCGCGCGGGGGCCGGCTCGTGGCCTTCGGGGCCGGGCCGGTCGCCCGCTCCGACGCGCGGCACGTCGCGGTGGAGTTCGTCCACCCGGTGATCGTGGGGAAGCGGGCACTGCCGGCGCTCGGGCTCACGGCGGAGGGAGGGCCCGTCGCCGCGCAGGTCGAGCTCCTCATCGAGCCGGACGACATCGCGCTCGCGTTCGGTTCCGATCCCGAGACGGTGGTGGCGCTCTCCGTAGCCAGCGAGCGGGGCTGCCTCACCCTCGCCGACGCCCGCGTGGGCGCCGAGTGGGAGTTCGTGGCCGAGGAGGACGATCCGTTCGTCGCCCAGGAGCTCGTGGAGACCCTGTACCACGTGCTGTGGGAGCTCGTGCACGTGTTCTTCGATCACCGGGGACTGCTCGAGGGGCGCACGCAGCGCCCGATGCACGACACGGGCGCGTCGTCGTTCCTCTACCCGTTCTTCGCCGAGCAGGAGGACGACCTCGAGTCGGTGGTCGCCGACGTGCGCGCCTCCGTGCTGGCCAAGAGCGAGGAGATCTCGGCGCTGCGCGAGGCGACCCTGCGCGAGGGCGGCGAGGTCCTGCACGCCGCCGCCGCCGCGCTGCGGGCGCGCTTCGAGGCCGGCGGGCGGGTGCTCGCGCTCGGCAACGGGGGGTCGGCCACGGACGCGATGGACGCGGTCGCCGACCTGCGCTCGCCGCCGGTCGGGATGACTCCCCGGCCCGCCATCGATCTCTGTGAGGACCCGGGCATCCTCACCGCGATCGCCAACGACGTCGGGGTGGAGTCGGTGTTCGCCCGGCAGATCATCGCCCACGGGCGCGGCTCGGACGCCCTGCTCGCGTTCTCGACGAGCGGGGGGTCGCAGAACGTGCTGCGCGCGCTCGAGGAGGCGCGCCGGCGCGGGCTGGAGACGATCGCGTTCGTGGGCTACGACGGCGGGCAGATCTTCGCCGGCGGGCTCGCCGACCACGTCGTGGTCACCCGCTCCGAGCACATCCCGCGCATCCAGGAGGCCCAGGCGAGCGGGTGGCACGTCCTGCGCACGCTTGTGGAAACGGTCTCCGCGCACCCATGAGCGCCACCCGCGTGCGGGCGCGGGTCAGCGGGACGGTCCAGGGCGTCGGCTTCCGCCCCTACGTCTACCGGCTGGCCGGAGAGCTCGAGCTCGGCGGCTGGGTCCTGAACGACGAGCGCGGCGTCGTGGTCGAGGTGGAGGGGGAGGAGGGGGCGGTCGACGCGTTCCTCGCGCGGCTGCCGGCCGAGGCTCCGCCGATGGCGCGGGTGGAGCAGGTGCAAGCCGAGCCACGACCGCCACGCGGGGAGCGCTTCTTCTCGATCGCGCCGAGCGCGCGGGAGGGCACGCCGGATGCGCTCGTGGCGCCCGACGCGGCGACGTGCGACGACTGCCTGCGCGAGCTGGCCGACCCCGTCGACCGGCGCTTCCGCTACCCCTTCGTGAACTGCACGAACTGCGGCCCGCGCTTCACGATCATCCGGGGCGTCCCCTACGACCGCCCGCGCACGACGATGGCGGGCTTCGCGATGTGCCCCGCGTGCCACGCGGAGTACGAGGATCCCGCCGACCGCCGCTTCCATGCGCAGCCCAACGCCTGCCCGGTGTGCGGGCCGCGCGCGCGGCTGGTCGACCGGGCGGGGAGGGAGGTGCCGATGCCCGCGTCGGAGGCCGGTGGCGAGCTCTGCGAGCTCGGCTCCCTCGCGACGCCCGCCGACGCCGTCGCCGCCACCGCGGCGGCCCTGCGCGCCGGAGCGATCGTCGCGGTGAAGGGGCTGGGCGGCTTTCACCTCGCCTGCCGGGCCGACGACCCAGGCGCCGTCGACGCGCTCCGGGCGCGCAAGCATCGCGAGGACAAGCCCTTCGCGCTCATGGTCGCCGATCTCGCCGCGGCGCGGGAGCTCGTCACCCTCGGCCCCGAGGAGGAGGAGCTGCTCTCGGGCGTCGCCCGTTTGATCGTCCTCGCGCCCCGACGACCGGAGGTGACCGTCGCCCCGAGCATCGCGCCCGGGGCGCCGGAGCTCGGGGTGATGCTGCCCTACACGCCGCTGCACCATCTGCTGCTCGCCGACGCCGGCGTTCCCCTGGTGCTCACGAGCGCCAACGTCTCCGACGAGCCCATCGCCTACGAGGACGCGGACGCGCTGACCCGCTTGGCGCCGATCGCCGACCTCTTCCTCCTCCACGACCGCCCGATCCACATGCGCACGGACGACTCCGTGGCGCGGGTCGTCCGGGTGGGCTCCGTGCGGCGTCCCCTCCTGCTGCGGCGCTCACGCGGGCTCGTGCCCGCGAGCCTCGCCCTGCCCGTCCCCACCGTCCGTCCGCTGCTCACCTGCGGCGCGGAGCTCAAGAGCACGTTCTGCGTGGCGCGTGGCGAGCGGGCGTGGATCGGCCACCACATCGGCGACCTGGGCAACTGGGAGACCCTGCGCTCCTTCCGGGAGGGGATCGCGCACTTCGAGGAGCTCTTCGCCGTGCGGCCGGAGGTGGTCGCGCACGACCTGCACCCCGGCTACCTCTCCACCGCCTACGCCGTCGAACGTGGGGAGCAGGACGAGGAGGTCGAGCTCCTTGGCGTCCAGCACCATCACGCCCACCTCGCGGCGGTGCTGGCCGAGCACTCCGAGACGGGGCCGGCGGTCGGCGCGATCTTCGACGGCACGGGCTACGGCACCGACGGGACGGTGTGGGGCGGGGAGCTCCTCGTCGGAGAACTCACGGGCTTCGAGCGTGCCGGGCACCTGTACCCCGTCCGCCTGCCGGGTGGCGACCGCGCCGTCCGCGAGCCGTGGCGGATGGCCTGCGCGTGGCTGGTGGCGGCAGACGGGGAGGCGCCGGCGCTGCGCGAGCGGGTGGGGGCGGAGCGGTGGGATGTCGTGGCGAGGATGGCCCGGGAGGGGGTCGCCGCGCCGGTCACCACGAGCGCCGGACGTCTCTTCGACGCCGTGGCCGCGCTCTGCGGCCTGCGGACGGACGTGACCTATGAGGGCCAGGCGGCGATTGAGCTCGAGGCCGTCGCCGACCCCGAGGAGCGCGGGGCGTACGCCATGCCGCTCGAGTCCACCACGCCTCTCCTCGCGGGCGGGCCCGCTTCGCCGCCTGCGTCGCTCGTCCTCGATCCTCGTCCCGCCATCCTCGCCGCGGTCGAGGACGCCGCGTCCGCGGTCCCTCCAGGAGCGATCTCCGCCCGCTTCCACGCCGGGCTGGCGGCGGCGACGGTCGCCGCCTGCGCCGCGCTCGCCGAGGAGCACGGCCTCGACCTCGTGGTCCTCTCCGGCGGCGTCTTTCAGAACCGCCTCCTGCTCGAGTCGGTCGCCGCGGGGGTGATCGATGCGGGCCTCCGCGTCCTCACCCCCGAGCGACTGCCTCCGAACGACGGCGGCATCGCCTTCGGCCAGGCGGCAATCGCCGCGGTGAGCGGCGGCTAGAGGAGCTGTGGGATCGCTCGGGCGGTCACGATCAGGCCGAGCCCGAGGATGAGGACCGTGGAGAGCGCGGGGAGGGCGCTGACGAAGCGTCCGCCAAAGGAGAGGCGGGTCGTTATACGGCGGGCGCTCACGAGGGCGAGGCCGAGGCCGGTGAGCGTCGCCGCGAGCCCGAGACTGAAGGCGACGATGAGCAGGAGTCCGAGGGCGAGCTGGTGCTGGGCGATCGCTCCGAGCAGCACGACGAGGGCGGACGGGCAGGGAATCAGCCCCGCCGAGGCACCCATCCCCACCAAGCCCTTCCACGTGATGCGATCGGGAAGCTGATGGTCGTGATGGTGCCCTTCCCCATGCGAGTGCCCGTGGTCGTGGGAGTGGCCGTGGTCATGCGCGTGGTCATGGTCATGGGCGTCGTCGTGGTCGTGCCCCTCCGCCATCCGCCGCCGGCGCCAGCGCAGCCGGGAGCGCAGCGCCGCCCCGCCGATCGACAGGACGAGGAGGCCCGAGGCGAGCGAGAGCCACGGGTAGAGCTGCTCGGGGACGATGTACTGGGCGAGCACGAGGGTCACCAGCCCGAGGGCGAAGACGCCGATCGTGTGGGTCAGCGTCGTGACGGCGCCGAGGACCACCGCGTGGCGTGGCGTGCCGCGCATTCCCACCAGGTACGCCGCCACCATCGACTTGCCGTGGCCCGGCGAGAGGGCGTGGATCGCGCCCCAGGCGAAGGCCGTGAGCAGGAACAGCACGAGAACCCCGCGGCCTGCCGCCGCGCTCGCGAACACCCCCGCGAAGCCGTCGCCCCCCACGTTCGTGGTAGTGGCACCGGCGCCCGGCTGCCGCGGCGCCGTGAGCGTGCCCTGCCCCGGCGCGACCGCGAACGACCCGTCGCGCTCGTCCAGCGGGCTCGAGAGCGAGGCCTTCGGGTAGAAACGCAGCCCGTGCGTGGGATCGCCCGACGGGGCGGAGGATCGCACCGCGGTCCCCTTGCCCGGCTCCGCGACGATGGCCTTCCAGCCCACCCGGTCGGCATAGGTGCCGTCGTGGACCACGAGCCGACCCCGCCGCGGGATCGCTCCGACAAACGGGAGCTCCACGCGGGTGAGCGGCAGGCCGCCCTGCCCGGGGGGATGGGAGAACAGCGGCCGCGCCGAGGGCCGCAGTACGACCGGCCGACCGTCGACGCTGACCGTCAGCCCGCGCTCGACCTCGGCGCGCTTACGGGCCAGGATGGCCGCGACGGACAGCCCACGCTCCTGGAACGTCGGGATCTCCGCCTGGTCGAGGAGGTAGCGCAGCTCGACCCGCCCGTCCGAGACCCGGACCTGCGTCAGGTGGTTGATCGAGAAGTTGCCCAGCGGGTGAGCCGAGGCGGGCGTCCCGGCGAGCCCCGCCGCGAGGGCCGCCAGCGCGAGGACGAGCAGCGCGCGGCGCATCAACCCAACCCCCGCAACGCACGAGCCGCCCGCGGCGCGTAGAGCGGGGAGAAGCGCGGGTTGAGGCTCAGGGTGCGCCGCAGCAGCGCGCGGGCTGTCCCCCGGTCCCCCGCGTCCCGGGCGCTCATCCCCGCGTGGTAGAGGAAGGAGGGATCGCGCGAGCCGAGCCGGAGCGCTCGCCGGGCCCAGCCCCATCCCGCTCGCGGCCGGCCCGCCGCCGTCAACGCCCACCCGAGCGCGTCCGCGGACCGGACGCTCGGCGCCTGTGCCCAGGCGCGGCGACCGAGCCGCACGGCGCGGCTCGGGCTGCCGTGGTTGGCCTCGAAGAGCGCGAGGTCGACGTCGGTGTTCACGCCGTTGGCGCGCAGGAGCCGCTCCTCGGCCCCGACCAGTTGGAGGTCGCGGCGCGCCGCCGCGGGACGCCCGGCGGCGAGCTCGGTCTCGCCCAGCGCGACTATGTACTGGGGGAGGGGGAGGCGCGCGACCACATCCCGGAGGCGCCGCGCCGCTGCGCCGAGCCGGCCGCGGGCCGACTCGACCTGCGCCAACCCGACCTCGGCCGGGGGATACCCCGCGACCTTCGACAGCGCGCGGCGATAGGCCGACGCGGCGGCGCCGGCGCGTCCCCGCACGAACTCGAGGTCGCCGAGCAGCGATTGGACGTAGGCGACGTTCTCGGGGTTCTCGCCGCCGGCCGAGACCGCGTAGCCCATGGCCTGGACGGCGCCGTCGAGGTCACCGTGGAGCTCACGGAAGTAGGACACGCGCGCATAGGAGGCGAGGTTGGGCTTGAGGTCGATGAAGCGCTGGATCGCGTGCGCTGCCTGACCGTAGCGTCCGAGCTCGACGAGCGCATCGACCAACGCCGGGTAGGCCTCGACGGCCCGCGGCGCCAGGGCCAGCGCCAGCCGGGCGTCCCGCAGCCCGCCCCGGAAGTCGTGCCGGGCGAGCGCGATCGTCGCCTGCCCCACACGCGCCGCCGGGTTGCGCCGGTCGAGCGCGGCCGCCGTCCGCAGGACCCGGTCGGCGCGGCCGTAGAAGCCCGGGTCCCCCGTCTCGCGCACGCGCTGGTAGTAGGCCAAGCCGAGGGCGGCCCAGAGGTCGGGGTCCGAGCGGTGGGTGCGGATCGTGCGCTGGAGGACCGCGATCCGCTGCGGTGTGGTCTGTCCGGCGGTGAGCGCGCCAACCCCCTGGTCGGAGGGCCGGGTCGCCGCCCCCGACGGTGACCGGCCGAGGACGGCGAACGCCGCGAGCGCCACGCCGAAGCTCAGGGCCACGGTGAGGAAACCAAGCTGACGGCGGGGACGGGTCATCGGACGATCGGACCGCTCGCTGCGAGCGGTCGGGGAGGAGCAGGAGCGCTCCTCCCCGAACCCCTCAACGTCAGCGGCCTCCCCCGGCCGGGGTCGGCGCGTGCGCGGGCTCGGTCCTGTCGCCCACCGCAGCGTCGAAGCCGCTCGTGGGCGGGGCGAGGTACGGGAACTCCGGCAGGAACGGCTTGTCGTTCACGTCCACCCCGTCGCCGAGCGCCACCTTGTTGCCCTTGAGGAAGCCGGCCACCACCTGCGCCTGGATGTCCACGACGTCGTCGCTGAGGCGGCGGCCGTTCGGGAAGCCGGCCATGTCGCCGCCGATCACCCCGAACCGGTTGGGATTCGTAGTCGGCGGGACGCCGAGGTTGAGCTTCAGCGTGTCCGCGGCCGCCGGATGCTTGCCGATCTGGGTGACCCCGGGGATGCCGGTGAGCAATGCCTGGACGATGTCCGTCCGGTTCTTCTCCGGGGCATGGACCGTCGGGAAGAGGGCGTTGATGACCCGCGCCAGGTCCGGGTTCAGCACGTACTTCCCGTAGAAACGGGCGTCGTCCTGGGGCTGCGTGCGGTTGAACTGGTCCTTGCGTCCGAGCGGGAGGATCAGCTCGTTGACGAGCGGATTCCCGAGTCGGGAGACCTGCACCTGCTGCCCGCGCGCCCCGCGGTTCGAGTCGAACCGGTTGTTCGTGACCTGGAGCGCGCGCCGCTCGGTCGAGGCCCACACGCCGACGACGGCGTTGCTCGCCTTGGGGCCGGAGACGCCGCGCTGGTTGACCGTTACCTGCGACTTCGGCACCTGCAGGACGATCGACTCGATGTTCGTGCCCGAGAAGTCGTCATGGCCCCCTCCACTGGCGCCCGTGCCCGA
>JBBSGJ010000047.1:0-13558 GCA_038254195.1 Solirubrobacterales bacterium | reverse complement strand
GCTTGACGATCGCCTCGAGGTCGAGGATGGCTACCTGGGGCTGGTGGATCACCGGGGTGGCCATGAGCGTGCCGTACTGGCCCGGGTTCGTGATGGTGAACGTGCCGCCGCGGACGTCGTCAGGGGAGAGGTCGCCGGAGCGGGCCCGGCGGGCGAGCTCCCGGATCCGGGCGGCGAGGCCCTCCGCCGAGAGCTCGTGGGCGTCGCGGATCACCGGGACGAGGAGGCCCTCCTCGCCGAGGGAGACCGCGATGCCGAGGTGGACCGCGTCGCGGTGGACGGTGTGGCGGTCTCCCTCGAGCCAGGCGTTGAGGGCGGGATGCTCGCGCAGGGCGCCGACCGCGCAGCGGGCGACCCAGGGCAGCGCGGTCGTCTGAGTGCGCTCCCGCGCGCTCTCGATCGCGCTCATGTCGACCTCCATCCAGGTCGTGCACGTTGCCGCGGTGTCGAGCGAGCGCTTCATGTGCTCACCGATGGAGCGGCGCATGCGCGGGAGGGTCTGGGCCGCGGGCGCGGGCGGGGGCTCCTCGGGCCGGTAGGGCGACTCGATGTGGAGCGGCGGCTCCTCGGGGGACCCGACGAGCGCGAGCACGTCGGGCTTGCGCACCCGGCCGTCCCGCCCCGTGCCCCTGACGGTCGCGAGGTCGATGCCGTGCTCCTGGGCGATCCGCACGACGACGGGCGAGTAGTGGCGCACGGGGCCCGCGCCGTTGCCGTCGCCGGCGGGCTTCGGGGCCGCGGTGTCCGACGGCGGATCGAGCGCGGCGTCCGCCTCGTCCGGTGTGCCCGGTGGCGGCGCCGTCCCGCCACCCCCCTCCACCGCGATCCGCGCGAGCACCGTCCCCACCGCGACCGTCTCGCCGACCGCGACGAGCACCGCGGCCACGATCCCGCCGACGGGCGCCGGCACCTCGGTGTCGATCTTGTCCGTGGAGACCTCGCAGATCGTCTCGTCGGCGGCGATCGCGTCGCCGGGCCCCTTGCGCCACTCGGTCACCGTCCCCTCGGCGACCGAGACGCCCATCTGCGGCAGGGGCACGTCGATCGTTGCGCCGGCGGCCCCCTGCTCGCCGACGGCCTCGTCCGCCCGTCCGCTAATAGGCGAGGAGGTCACGGCACGCCTCCCGCACGCGCTCGACGGAGGGCAGGACGGCGGACTCCAGCGGTGGGGAGAACGGGATGGGGACGTCCGGCGTCGCCACCCGGACGACCGGGCCGTCGAGGTCCTCCCACGCGCGCTCGGCGATGAGCGCCGCGACCTCGGCGCCCGCCGCGCACGTCCGGTTGGCCTCGTCGAGGACCACCACCTTCGAGCACTTCCGGACCGCGGCGAGGATCGCCTCCTCGTCGAGCGGCACGAGCGAGCGCAGGTCGAGGACCTCGACCGAGGCCCCCTCGAGACCCTCGGTGGCCTCGAGCGCGGTGTGGACCATCGCCCCGTACGCGATGACCACGAGATCCTCGCCCTCGCGAGCGACGCGCGCGGTGAACGGCGTGGCGTAGGCGCCCTCGGGCACCTCGCCCTTCACCCGGCGGTAGAGGTGCTTGTGCTCGAGGAAGCAGACGGGGTTGGGGTCGCGGATCGCCCCGATGAGCAGGCCCTTCGCGTCCTCGGGGGTGGAGGGGGCGACGACCTTGAGCCCGGGCGCGTGCATGAACCACGCCTCGGGGTTCTGCGAGTGGAACGGGCCGCCGGAGAACCCGCCGCCGCTCGGCAGGCGGATCGTGATGGGCACCGCGAGCCGCTGGCGGTAGTGCATCTTGCCCGCGACGTTGACGAGCTGGTCAAAGCCGCACGCGACGAAGTCCGAGAACTGCATCTCGCACACGGGACGCAGGCCGACCACGCTCGCGCCCACCGCGGTCCCCACGATCCCCGACTCCGCGAGCGGGGTGTCCATCACCCGCCGCGGACCGAACTCGTCGAGGAAGCCGTCGGTCACCTTGAACGCGCCGCCGAACGCGCCGACGTCCTCGCCCATCACGAGGACGCGCTCGTCGCGGCGCATCTCCTCGCGCAGGCCGTCGGAGATGGCGCCGAGGTAGGTGAGGACGGTCATCGCGCCGCGGCGGAACGGTCGGGATCGCGCCACCCGCTCCACGGCGCGCGTCCGTCCCCGAGGGGCACGGCCTCGCCCTCGCAGAACACCCCGTCGCGCACCCTCGCCGGGTCGGGCATCGGGGAGGCGAGGGCGTCCGCGGCCGCGGCGTCGACCGTCGCGGTCACCTCCTCGCGCAGCGCCTCCGCGTCGATCCCGAGCTCCGTGAGCCGGGTCGTGTAGAGGTCGATCGGGTCCCGCCCACGCCAGTGCTCGAGCAGCTCGGGCGGGACGTAGCGCATGTCGTCGTGGGCGGCGTGGCCGTGCATGCGCATCGTCATCGCCTCGATGAGGGTCGGCCCGCCACCCGCCACCGCCTTCTCCCGCGCGTGGCGGGTCGCGTCCCACACCGCCTCGACGTCGTTGCCGTCCACGGTCACGCCCTCGAAGCCGTACGCGGCGGCGTGCTCGACGGGGTCGACCGCGAACTGTGCCGAGGTCGGCGTGGAGTAGGCGTACTGGTTGTTCTCGAGCACGAAGATGACCGGCAGGCGCTGCACTCCCGCCCAGTTCATGGCCTCGTGGAAGTCGCCGCGGGAGGTGGAGCCCTCCCCGAACCAGGTCAGCGCGCACCGCGCCTCGCCCCGGAGCTTGAACGCCATCGCCATGCCGGCGGCCACGAGCATCATGTCGGGGAGCATCGAGATCATCCCGACGCAGCCGAGCGACGCGTCGCCGAAGTGGACGTTGGCGTCGCGCCCGCCCGTGACGCCCCCGGAGCGGCCCATGTACTGCGCGAGGATCCGCGCCGGGGCCACGCCCCGGACGACGTGGGCGCCAAGGTCGCGGTGCAGGATGCACAGGCGGTCCTCGGGCGCCATCGCGAACGCCGCGCCGACCGACACGGCCTCTTGCCCGAAGCCGTCGTAGAACGAGCCCGGTACCTTGCCCTGCCGGTAGAGGGTCATCGCCCGCTCCTCGAGGATCCGCATCAGGAGCATGCACCGCAGCAGCTCGGCACGGTCGTCGTCGGACAGCAGGGCACTGCCGGGCAGCACGTCCTCCGGCCGGGGGGTCGTCGTCGCCATCTGCGCTTCCCTTCGCCACGCGGGTGCGGGTTCTCCGCGCCCCATTCGGACGCGGCGCCGGTGGGATCTCCCCGGCGCCCCTGGGAGAAGGGTACCCCGACCGTCCGCGGATGCGCAGCGCGCGTGCGACGTCTCACCTACCCTGGGCTGCGATGGACCGCGTGTGGATCTCGCGGCTCCGCTGGCGGCTGCGGGGCGCCTGGCTCTGGCCGGCCTTCACGCTGCTCACGCTCGTGGACGGGCTGGCCCTGCACACGTGGCCCGTGTCCGGGCTGCGGACCGACCTCGTGCCCGCGCTCCTCCTCGCCGCGGGGGTGAACATCGCGATGGTGGCGACGGCAGCGCCGCTCGCGGCCCGCGTGATCCGTCGCCGCCGGGCTGACCTCCCGCGGATGATCGCCGCCGACTATGCCGGGGTCGCCCTGCTCGGCCTCCTGGCGATCGTCTGGATCACCATGGGCCTGCTGCACCGCGGCGACGTCCAGGCCGAGCGCCGCGCGAGCGCCCGGGCGCTCGACCTCATGCGCGGCGCCGTCGCGCATCACGCCCCCAGCGCCGTCCGCGCGAACGTCGCCCTCGCCGAGACGATCCGCGTCGACCCCTCCCGGCTCTACCGCTCCTGCATCCCCACCGAGACGCCCGACCGTCCGTGGTGCGTGCTCGTCCACCTCGACACGCAGCCCCCGCGGGTGGTGTTCTCGGGCCACGAGCCCAACCGGTACTGGGGCCCGCGCAGCGGTTAGGGAGCGCCCTTGAACCGCCGCTCGCGCCCGCCGCGGAGGTGCCAGGTGACCTCGTCGGGGCCCTGGGTCGGGTCTGCCGCGATCTCGTAGCCGTAGAAGTTGCTCCGGACCCGGAGGGTGCGAGTCGAGGACCCGTAGCGCACGGTGACGGCTTCGACGCCGTCCGGGACGAGGCCGACGAACTCGGCGTTGCCCGCGTGGTTGGAGCCGCTCTGGCCCAGACCGCGGCGCCGGAGACTCTCCGGAGACGCTCCGCATGCCCCGCTGCTGTTGTCGGTCACGACGCACGGGGGACGGCGGCACCCCCGGGTCCCAGAGGCCGGACACCCGCGCGACGGCCGGGGTCGCGAGCCCGACCGCGGCGACCGCGGCGAGCCCGAGGTGCGCCTCCGTCTCCACCACGAGGGGCGCCGGGCCACCCCTCGCGCTCCGCTGCCGCGCGCAGCTGCGTCTCGAGCTCATCGAAGAACGGGCTCACGGGTTCTCCTCCAGACGTGTGCGCAGCGCACGCAGCCCCCGGCTGACGCGCTGGCGGACGACCAGCTCCGAGCAGTGGAGCGTCTCGGCGATCTCGTCGTAGGGCCGCTCGGCCACGATCCGCGCGAGGACGGCCGCGGCGCGGCGAGCAGCGCGGCGGCGAACGTCTCCGCCGCGAGATCCGCGGTCACCTCGGGGTTCTGGGTCCGGCGCAGGAGGAAACCGAGGATCGCGGGCAGCTGGCGGCGGTAGAAGAGCACGAAGGCGTCGGGATCGCTCGCGGCGAAGCGCTCGAGCGGGCGGTCGTCGTCGGGTTCCACCGCCTCCATCGTCCTCTTCTCGCGGGAGGACACCGTCGTGTAACGGACCTCCGCTAGAACCCGAAGAAGCGGGGAAACAGCGCGAGCGAGGGCACGAGCTGCGTCGCCGCGAAGGCGGCGATGACGAGCATCGCGTTGCGCATCGTCTCCTCGCTCGAGCGGTGGCGGTCCGCGGCGACGAGGAGGGCCAGGGCGAGGCCGTAGATGGCGGCTCCCAGGGCGAGGACGAGCGCCGCGGCGAGGAAGAGGCCGTCGGCGAGGTCGAGCCCGGCGGGCAGCTTCACCGAGGGCTTCACCGAGGGGGCGCGGCCGCGGGCGAGGTCGAGGCGGCTCGGGCGCTGGTGCGCGCGGTGCGCGTCGAGATCCGCGCCACACAGCGCGCACCCCGCCGCGAAGGGAGAGACGGGCTCGCGGCAGTTCGGGCAGCGCGGGCGAGCCATGTCCCCGCGAGGGTAGGGAGCGGAGGTTGCCCGGCCGGCCGGGCACCGGTACCGTCGCCGCCATGGCCACGCGCGAAACCCCGTTGGACGAGGTCCTGGTCGGCGACGCCCAGTTCTGGACGGACGGCCCGCCCCACGCCCTCTTCGAGCGGCTGCGCTCCGAGTGCCCCGTCCACTGGACGGCGCGCATCATCGAGTACCCCGGGGAGGACGGCTTCTGGTCGGTCACCCGCGCCGACGACGTGCATGCCGTCTCGCGCGACTGGGAGACCTACTCCTCCGAGCGCGGCGGCATCACCGCGTTGACGAACGCCGTGCTCCCCCTCGAGCTCGTCCAGGCGATGTTCATCGGGATGGACCCGCCCAAGCACACGCGGATCAAGGGGCTCTTCCAGCGCGGCTTCACCCCCAAGCGAATCGCCGAGCACGAGGACGCCATCCGGGCGATCACCGTTACCGTGCTCGCCCGCCTCCACGGCCGCGAGACCTGCAACCTCGTCGAGGACGTCGCCCAGCCCGTGGTCTCCCGCGTGATCGGCTCCTTCATGGGCATCCCGCCCGAGGACGATGCGCTCTGGGCCCGGCTCATGAACGCGATCGTCGGAGCGGGCGATCCCGATCTGAACCCCGAGGGCGCGCAGATCGTCATGGAGCGCGACGTCCCCGAGCTCTTCGCCCGCTGCGCTCAGCTCATCGCCGAGCGCCGCGAGCAGCCGACCGACGACCTCACGAGCGTGCTCGTCCACGCCGAGGTCGACGGGGAACGCCTCGAGGAGCACGAGATCGTCATGGGCTTCTTCCTGCTCATGGCCGCGGGCAACGACTCGACGAAGGCCACGTACTGCTCGGGGATGCGCGCCCTGCTCGAGGACCCCGAGCAGCGGCAGCTCCTGCTCGACGACCCGGGGTTGATCGGAGACGCCGTCGAGGAGTCCCTCCGGATGTTCCCCGCCTTCGCCCACTTCCGCCGGACGGCGACGGAGGAGTGCGAGCTCGGCGGCCAGACCATCCGCGAGGGCGAGAAGGTCGTCATGTGGTACGTCTCCTCCAACCGCGACGAGTCCCGCTACGAGGACCCGCACCGCTTCGATCTCCAGAGGAGGGCCGAGCACCAGGCCTTTGGCGCCGGCGGCCGGCACTTCTGCCTGGGCACCGCGCTGGCGCGGCTCGAGCTGAGGATCCTCCTCGAGGAGACGCTCGCCCGCTTTCCGGAGATGGGGCTCGCGGGCACCCCCGCCCACGCCGAGTCGCCCTTCGCGAACCAGCTCAAGAGCCTGCCGGTCCGCCTCAACGCCTGAATGCGGTCAGCGCTCGCGCGACGCGCGACGCGCACGCCAGTGCGCGAGATCGGTATGCGGCGGGGTCGGGCCGACCAGCGGATAGCCACCCGAGGACCGAACAGCGTCAGGTTCACGCTGCCCGGCAGGGACGCAGAAGTGGAGAGCACGCCGCGTGCGCCGTGACCGCGCAGCCAATCCGCCTCCGCCTGGCAGCGCTCGTGGTCATCCTCGACGATCGCATCGGGCGAGAACCCGGCAGTCTCCACGGCGTCGAAGTCGCGGTAGTCGACCATGGCGCCCTCATCCACGCGGACTTGCCAGAGAGTCGTCCGGTACTGCGCGGCGGCGATCTCGCTGCGCAGATCTTCATGCCGGAGCATCTCGGCGAACGGCGCCTCAGCATCGAGACAGAGATACTGGGTGCTTCCTTGACCCGCGAGGTTCCAGCGCCCCGCCCGACGGTTGGGTAGTGCCCAGAGCGGAACGTCGTAGCTCGTCGCCCTGAACGCGTGGCCCGTCCAGGTCGCGAACTTGGGCCGTGGCCTACGAGGCATACTGCGACCGTCCTGAACGCGCCGCCGTGAGCAGAGCTTCCTCGTTCCGTGCTTCGCTCAGCAGCGTGACGGGGCGGCGGCCATCGAGGTCTCGCCGCGGTCGGTCGAACCACTCCAGGATTCCTGGGGGTGTCCAGTTGTGCCTAAGGACGGCGACCAGTCGAGCGACGAGCCTGAGCCGACTGGATGGCGCTCCGTGGCGCGAGACCCAGCGGGTGAACGTCCGTCGATCGACCCCCACGAGATCGGCGAGCCGTGTACCGGAACGCCGCGAAGCCATTCACGGAGCTGCGCTACGACGAGGCCCACGTCACCATCGACGCCAACCACGTGTTCGTCGACCGCGTCGCGGATGATGTGCCGCATCTGCTCCACCAGCAGGAGGCCCGCGTCGACGGTCTCGAGCGTCGGCGTCTCGCGGGCGTCGTCCAGGAGCTCACGGAGACCCCAGAGGGCCTCGTTGAGCGCGACGACCTGTTCCTTGCTCAGGTCGTCCGGTCGCAGGGTCGCCCGCAGCTCCCGTAGGCGGACGCCCAAGGCAACGAACCGCGCAGGCGCGTCGGCGAGCTCGGAGGCGTCCTGCAGCTCCTCCGCCACGATCACGAGGCCCGCCTTCCAGTCCTCGAGCTCTTCGTCCACCCGGGCCAGCCGCTCGGGCGGTGTAAGCGTCAACTCCAAGCTCGCCCCGTTCCTGTCACCACCATGGGACAATGTAGGGGCAAGCAGGCCCTGCCGGTTGGGTTGAGCGCCGACGGCGATCGAGGACGTGGCTGACAACGACCGCGATCAGCGCGATCGCCGCCTCGCCGCGGCTGAACACGGAGCAGCGCCCGCCGCCGCGGTGGTGTTACGGCTGCCATGATGGGGCCCATGAGCGAGCACGAAACCCCCAGCGGGCCCGACGCCACCACGAGCGCCTTCACCGTGATCGCGTTGCGCGAGCTTGACGATGTCGCCCCCGCCAGCGGCTTCGAGGACACGATGGAGGCGCGCTTCGCCCGCGCCGCGCTCGGCTGCCGGCGCATCGGGATCAGCCTCCAGCGCATCTTCCCCGGGGCGCAGCAGCCCTTCGCCCACCGCCACGCCGACGACGAGGAGATCTACGTGGCGGTGGCGGGCAGCGGGCGCGCCCGGATCGACGACGAGCTCGTCGAGCTGCGGCCGTGGACCGCCCTGCGGGTCTCGCCGACCGCCGTCCGCTCCTTCGAGGCCGGGGAAGACGGCCTGGAGCTCCTCGCCTTCGGCAGTCACACCGAGGGTGACGGCGAGGTGCTCGACGCCCCCGCGGCAGGCTGACTCCCAGAGCTCGTCGCGAGCCGCCTCTACAGCGCGAGCGCGGCCGGGTGCTCGAGGAGCGCGACGACCCGCGCGAGGAACTGCGCGGCATCGGCGCCGTAGAGGATGCGATGGTCGCAGGCCAGCGTGATGCTCATGCGGTGGCCGGGGACGACGGCGCCGGCGCGGACCACCGGCTCCTCGCGGATCGCGCCGACGGCGAGGATCGCGGCCTGCGGCGGGTTGATCACGGCGGTGAAGCTCGTGATGCCGAACATCCCGAGGTTCGAAACCGTGAACGTCCCGCCCGCGAGCTCGGGCGGGGTGATCGACCCCTCGCGGACCCGGCCGGCCAACCCGCGGCTCTCGGCGGCGATCTCGCCCAGGGAGCGGCGGTCCGCGTTGAAGACGGTGGGGACGACGAGCGATCCCTCGACGGCGACCGCCACCCCGACGTTCACCCGGGAATGGAGCTCCCAGTGGCCGTCGCGGTAGGCGCCATTCGCGCGGGGGAACTCGCGCAGGGCCAGCGCCGAGGCCTTGACCACGAAGTCGTTGAACGAGGGGGCGCGCTCGGCGACCTCCTTGATCTCGGCGCGGGCGCGCACCGCGGCGCCCATGTCGACGTCGGCGGTGAGGGTGAACTCGGGGACGGTGGCCTTCGCCTCGGCCATGCGGCGGGCGATGACCTGCTGGGTCCGGGTGAGCTCGCGCACCTCGACGTCGCCCTTGGCGGCAGCGCCCTCGACCCGGACGACCGGCCCCCGCTCGGGCGCAGCGGCGGGGGCGGACGCGGGCTCGCGCCCCTCCACGTCGGCCTTGACGACCCGGCCGCCGGGTCCCGAGCCCTCGATTCCCGCGAGATCCACCCCGCGCTCCTCGGCGATCCGCCGTGCGACGGGCGAGGCGCGGACGCGGCCGTCGCCATCCTCGGCGCCGGCCGGGGCGGGCTGCCGGGAGGGGGACGGAGGGGACGGGGACGGCGGTGTCTCCTCGCCGGCGGGCTCGGAGGAGGGAGGGGTGGGCGCCTCCTCCTTCCCGGCCTCGCGGTCGGCGGGCGCAGGCGCGGGGGAGGGAGACGCGCCGTTGGATCCGCCGATCCGCGCGATGAGCTCCCCGATCGGCAGCGTGTCCCCCTCGCCCGCGACGATCTCCAGGACCCCGTCGGCGTCGGCCTCGTAGGTCATGTTCGCCTTGTCGGTCTCGATCTCCACGAGCTCCTCGCCGTGGGACACCGCGTCCCCGTCGGACTTGAGCCAGCGGATGATCGTCCCCTCCTCCATGGAGTCCGAGAGGCGGGGCATGGCGACGTCACCCACGGGCCGACAGCTCCCGCTCGCCGAACAGCGCGAGCACGCCCTCGACGACCTGCGGCTCGTGCGGGAAGGCGATCTGCTCGAGCGGCTTGGAGTAGGGCATGGGCAGGTCGGCGCCCGTCACGCGCCCCACCGGCGCGTCGAGATGATCGAAGGCCTGCTCCTGGATGAGCGCGGCCAGGTTCGCGCCGACGCCGCCGTGGGGCCAGCCCTCCTCCACGATGAGCGCGCGGTTGGTCTTGCGCACGGAGGCGAGGATCGTGTCGAGGTCGAGCGGGCGCAGCGTGCGCGGGTCGATCACCTCGGCCTCAACGCCGTGCTCCTCGGCGAGGACGCCGGCCGCCCGCTCGGCGGTCAGGGCCATCCGGGAGACCCCGATGAGCGTGACGTGGTCGCCCTCGCGCCGGACCGCGGCGCGACCGAACTCCCCGACCTCATCGGGGTCATCGGACACCTCTCCGCGCTGCCCGTAGAGGTACTCGTGCTCGATGAAGATGACCGGGTTCGGATCGCGGATCGCCGCCTTGAGCAGCCCCTTCGCGTCGGCGGCAGTGCTCGGCACGGCCACGAGCAGCCCGGGGACGTGCATGAACATCGCCTCGAGGCAGTGCGAGTGCGTCGGGCCGAGCTGGTGGCCCGCGCCCTGAGGCATCCGGATCACGAGCGGCACCTCGACCTGCCCGCCGAACATGTAGTGGATCGTCGCCGCGTGGTTGACGATCTGGTCCATGGCGAGCAGGGAGAAGTTGATCGTCATGAGCTCCACGACGGGGCGCAGCCCGGTCATCGCGGCGCCCACGCCCATGCCTACGATCGTGTTCTCGGAGATCGGCGTGTCGCGGATCCGCTTCTCCCCGAACTGCTCGAGGAGGCCGGCGGTCACCTTGAACGCGCCGTTGAAGACCCCGATGTCCTCGCCCATGACCACGACGGTCTCGTCGCGCTCGAGCTCCTCGCGCAGGGCGGCGTTCAACGCCTCCCGGTACCGCATGACCGCCACGTCTAGGACGCCCCCTCCGGCGCGGAGGACGCGTCGCCCGAGACCTCCTCGTGGCCGGCCGCGCGCGCGCCGAGGCGCCCGGCCATGTCCTTCTCGTCCTCGCCCCGGTGCACGCCCTCGCCGCGCTCGTCCACCGACCACCACGGGCGGCGCACCTGGTCGCCGATCACGTAGATGTGGTCGTAGAGGGACTCCGGCGGGGGGAACGCCGAGGAGTCCGCGAAGGTCACGCCGTGGTCGATGCGCTCGACCTGCTCGGCGTCGGAGCGCGCGACGTCGTCCTCGGACATCACGCCCTCCTCCACGAGCCGCGCGGCCCACCCCACGATCGGGTCGCGCTCGCGCCACTCGGCGACCTGCTCCTTGGAGCGGTACTCCTCCGGGTCGGCCATCGAGTGGCCCCGGAAGCGGTAGGTCTCGGCCTCCACGAGCACGGGGCAGCGGTCCTCGCGCGCGCGGCGCAGGGCTTCGCCGATGACCGCGTGGGTGTCGAGCACGTCCATCCCGTCACAGCGCATCCCCGGAACCCCGAAGCCCTCGCCACGGCGGTGCAGATCCGTCTGGGCCGAGTGGCGCTCGAGCGCGGTGCCCATCCCGAACTGGTTGTTGGTGACCATGAAGACGATGGGGAGCTTCCACAGCGCGGCGAGGTTGAGCGTCTCGCCGAACGTGCCCTGATTCGTCGCGCCGTCGCCGAACACGCAGAGCGCGACGTCGTCCGTGCCCAGGTAGTCCGAGGCCAGCGCGAAGCCGGCCCCGAGCGGCAGGTTGCCGCCCACGATCCCGTAGCCGCCCATGAACCGGCGCTCGCCGTCGAACATGTGCATGGAGCCGCCGCGGCCGTGGGACGTCCCCGTCGCGCGGCCGAAGAGCTCGGCCATGACCCTGTCGGGGTGGGTGCCGCGCGCCAGGGCGTGGCCGTGCGAGCGGTACGTCGAGACGAGGTAGTCCGCGTCGCGCAGCGCGCGGACCGAGCCGACGATCGTCGCCTCCTCGCCGATCGAGAGGTGCAGGAACCCGCCGACCTTCGCCTTCGCGTACATCTCGCCGGCTCGCTCCTCGAAGCGGCGGATGAGCTGCATGGTGGCGAGCCACTCACGGGCCACCTCCGGCTCGGGGAGCCCCGACCTCCGCGCGTTGACGTCGACGGTCGCCAAGTTCTCGCAGCGTAGCGTGGCGGGCATGTCCCCGGCGCCCCGCCGCGAGCGCCTCTCCGCCGCGGAGGCACGCCGGGTCGCGCTGGCCGCGCAGGGGCTCGCCGAGCCGCGGCCGGCGGCGCCGGCCGGCGGCCACGCGCTGCGCCGGGTGCTCTCGCGGGTGGGTCTGCTCCAGGTCGACTCGGTCAACGTGCTCGCGCGGGCCCACTTCCTCCCCCTCTGGGCCCGGCTCGGGCCGTATGACCCGGCACTGCTCGAGCGCGCGGCCTACCGCGCCCCGCGCCGGCTGTTCGAGTACTGGGGCCACGAGGCGTCGCTGCTGCCCGTCGCGCTCCACCCCCTGTTGCGGTGGCGGATGGCCCGCGCGCACGCGGAGGCGTGGGGCGGGATGCGGCGCGTCCAGCGCGAGCGCCCGCAGCTCCTCGACGACCTGCGGGCGGAGGTTCGCGCGCGCGGACCGATCGCGGCGGGCGAACTCGACGGAGACCGGCCCCGGCGCGCCGGCCCGTGGTGGGACTGGTCGGATGTGAAGCGCGCGCTCGAGTTCCTGTTCTGGAGCGGGGAGATCACCACCGCGCGGCGGCGCGGGTTCGCGCGCCTCTACGACGTTCCCGAGCGGGTCCTGCCGCCCGAGGTCCTCGCCGCGCCGACGCCGTCCGAGCACGACGCCCAGCGGGAGCTCGTGCGGATCGCGGCGCGCGCCTGCGGCGTGGCGGCCGAGCGCGACCTGCGCGACTACTTCCGCCTCGGGCTGCTCGAGGCACGGGCGCGGGTGGCCGAGCTCGTGGAGTCCGGCGAGCTCGTGCCGGTCGCGGTGGAGGGATGGACGGTGCCGGGCTACCTGTGGCACGAGGCACGCGTCCCGCGGCGGGTCGCGGCCCGGGCGCTCGTCGGTCCCTTCGACTCGCTCGTGTGGGAGCGGGCGCGGACGGAGCGGATCTTTCACTTCCGCTACCGGATCGAGATCTACGTGCCGGCGCCCAAGCGCGTGCACGGCTACTACGTCCTGCCCTTCGTGCTGGGCGACCGGCTCGTGGCGCGGGTGGACCTCAAGGCCGACCGGCAGGCCGGCGTCCTGCGCGTGCAGGCCACCCACGCCGAGCCCGGCGCGCCTCCGCACACGGCGGAGGCGCTGCACGACGAGCTCGTGGCGATGGCCGCGTGGCTCGGGCTGGGCTCCGTCCACGTCGTCCCGCGCGGCGACCTCGCCGCCCCCCTTGCCCGGGTCGCCTACCGGACGGGGTAGGCCCGGTACGCGCTCATCGGTCATGACCCGAGGATCGCCGCCGCGGCCTCGAGGCAATCGGGCCCCGCGTGGACGGTCCCGTCCACCAGCACGAGCGCGGGCCCCTGGCCGATTCCCAGCTCCCGGGCCTCCTGCGTCCGCGCGGCGAGGTCGCGGCGCACCCCGACCAGGCCGGCGGCGCGGAGGATCGCCCGGGGGTGCATCTCGGCGGCGGCGCCGGCGATGAGCGTGGTCTCCTCGGCGCCGAGGTCCCGGCCAGCGGTGAACGCCTGGCGGAATGCGGCGAGGCAGAAGGCGACGGTCTTGCCGAGCTGCTTGGAGAACGTCGCGGCATGGAGGACGAGGGAGGTGTCCGGCGGCCAGGACGCCGGGGACCGCAGCGGGAGCGTGCCCGCCTCGCGGGCGCGCGCCGACAGCGCCGTCCAGTCGGGCGCCGGGTCGGGCCCGAGCGCCGCCGGCATCCATTCGGCGAGCACCGGCAGCTCGCGCAGCACGCGCTCGGCCACGAGCCACGCGTCGGGCGAGCCGAGGTCGAAGTAGAAGCGGGGCTGCTCTAGCGCTTGGAGCATGTGTCGCTATTCGCGACTGGGGACCCGCCTCCGGCACCCCTAACCGTGGATCAG
>JBBSGJ010000046.1:0-13579 GCA_038254195.1 Solirubrobacterales bacterium | reverse complement strand
GGATGGAGGGCGTGTAGAGGTCAGTCGATCGGTTCGACGATCCTCAGCTGGTCGTCCCTCGCCATCTCGCGCGTCGCGCGCCAGGGCCCCGAAGCCCCCCTCGGCGAGCATGGCGGGGGCGAGGAGCCCGAGCAGGGGCCGGAGTCGGGCAGCGCGGAGGCGTCGACCTCGAGGTACCGGGCGACCGCCGAGCCCGTGTCGGGCCGGGCGGCGAAGAGGCGCAGCCGTGAGCCCGAGACGAGCAGCCCGTAGGGCGCTCCCGCCGCGAGGCGGACGGGGGCGTAGCTCCCGCTCGCCGCCTGAACGTGCGCGCGCGACCTCCACCGGCCCGACGAGCCGGCTCTCCTCGAGGCCGTCGCCTGCGACCGGCACGCGCCGGGCGCCCGGCAGACGGTCGAGAGCAGCGAAGAGCTCCTGTGCGGTCACCGGCCGCAGCCTCCAGCGGGCACGGCGCCAGGCTAGAGGAGGGGGCGGCGGCGGGCGCACCTTCTCCGTAGGGCCGCGGCGAGTGCTCCTCTCCCCGGTCGAGCTCTACCGCCGTCTTCGTCGCGCTTCCCGAGGCCGGCGTCCTGCGCATCGCTCCCGACGGCACCCACTCCGGTACGTAGCATCGCGGGGGTGGGTCCCCTGCGCGTGGAGCGACTTGGCCTCGTCGGATACGCGGAGGCCCTGGAGCTCCAGGCGCGCGCCCGTGACCGGGTCGCCTCGGGCGGCGAGGGCGTGCTCTTCCTGCTCGAGCACCCGCCCGTCTACACCCGCGGGCGGCGCTCGGCGCCGGTCGAGCTGCCCATGGGGGAGGACTGGTACCGCGCGCAGGGCATCGAGCTCGTCGACACGGACCGCGGCGGGCGGGTCACCTACCACGGGCCGGGACAGCTCGTGGGCTATCCCATCGTCTCGGTGGAGGACGTGGTGGCCCACGTCCGCGGCCTCGAGCAGCTCATCGTGGACGTACTCGCGGAGGAGGGGGTCGCGGGGCGCGCCCGGGTCGACGAGGGGCCGGACTTCACCGGCGTGTGGGTGGGCGAGCGCAAGATCGCCTCCATCGGCGTCCACGTCCGGCACGGCGTGGCGACGCACGGGTTCGCGATCAACGTCGAGAACGACCTCCAGCCGTTCGAGTGGATCGTCCCCTGCGGCCTCGAGGGCGTGCGGATGACCTCGGTGCGCGCCGAGAACGGCACGGCGACGCTGCCGGGGGTCGCGGAGCGCGTGGCCGCCCGCGCGGCGTGAGCTGGTACGGCGACGGCGTCCGGCGCTGGTGGCAGGCGCGGCGCCACCGCGGCGAGGCCGTCACGTGTCCGCTGTGCGAGCACGGCTTCGACGCCTGGGACGACGGTGGGCGCTGCTGGCGGTGCGCCGCCCTGCCCCGCCATCGCGCGGCGTGGGAGGCGCTCGCCGCGCGCCCCGAGCTGCTGGGCCGTGCCGAGCGCGTCGTCCACCTCTCCCCCCAGTACGGGCTGCGCAACCGCATCGCCCGGGAGTCGGGGTTCGAGTACGTCACAGCCGACCCGGACCCGCACCGCGCGAACGTCGTCCCGGCGCTGCTGGAGGCGGAGTCCTTCGACGGGGCGGTCCTCACCGAGGAGGCCGACCGGGCCGAGGCCGAGCGGCTCGTGCGCCCGGGAGGTTGGCTCGTGACTTCCGCGGAGGTCGCGCGGCGATGAGGGAGACCGTCGGCGCGGTGCTCCTCGACCCCCCAGGGCCGTGGCCGAGCGCGCCGGAGCTCTACGGGTTCCTCGGCCGCCCGTTGGGGAGAGCACTCCCTCTCCGCCCCAGGAAGCACATCGGCCCGCCGAAGCGGGCCGAGGGTGATGGGGAGCGGCCCCGTACGGTTTTCAACCGTCTCCGATGATAACGCACGGATCAGCGGACGCCAAGTACCTTGCCGGGTCATGAGCCGGGCGGGGCGGGAGCGACCCGCGAGCGCCTGCCAGTGCGCTTCCCAACTCGGGCGGTGACCCGGCAAGTTCGTGGCGGAGGGCGGGAGACTCGAACTCCATCCGAGGGGCGACCCCGGACTCGCGGTTGACAACCGTTCGCGACGCCTTGCCGCTTCACCCTCCGTCAGCGTCGATCCTAGTCCGGCCGCGAAGGCGCGAGCTGCAACCCCAGGGAGGCGCGATCTCCCTTCTTCATAGACCGGACGGCAGCACGGCCCGACCCCTCACTCCCCCCACCGCCCCCTGCGCGCTTCCGAAGTAGGCTCGAACCATGAGCACGCGGGCGCGCAGCAACCCGGGCGGGATGGATGTCCTCCGGGTGCTCGGCGACGAGGTCCAGCCCCTGCGGGCCCGCAAGCCGCCGTGGTTCAAGGTCCGCGCCCCGGGCGGGCCGCGCTACCGCGAGCTGGCCGACCTCATCGCCCAGGAGGACCTCCACACGGTCTGCCAGGAGGCCGCGTGCCCGAACGTCGGCGAGTGCTGGGAGCGCGGCACCGCGACCTTCATGATCCTCGGCGACACCTGCACCCGGCGGTGCGGGTTCTGTAACGTGAAAACGGGCAAGCCGACTCAGAACGACCCGCTCGAGCCCGCCCGGGTCGCCCGGTCGATCGCCCGGATGGGGCTCCGCCACGCGGTCGTCACCTCCGTGGACCGCGACGACCTCCCGGACCTCGGCGCGAGCGCGTTCGTGGGCGTCATCCGGCAGGTGCGCCGTCAGGCCCCGGGCTGCCGGATCGAGGTCCTCACCCCCGACTTCCGCGGGCAGGAGATGCCGCTGGCCAAGGTGATCGCCGAGCGCCCCGACGTGTTCAACCACAACGTCGAGGTCGTCCCGCGGCTCTATCCGGTCGCGCGCCGTGGCTCGACCTGGCCGCGCTCGCTGCGCGTCCTCGCCAACGCGAAGGAGATGGGCGGCGAGGAGGTCGTGACGAAGTCCGGCCTCATGGTCGGCCTCGGGGAGAGCTTCGAGGAGATGGTCGACGCGCTCGGCGAGCTGCGCGGGCACGGCGTCCAGGTCCTCACCGTCGGGCAGTACCTGCGACCCACCGAGCGCCACCTCCCGATCGTCCGCTACTGGCACCCCGACGAGTTCGCCGCGCTCGCACGTGCGGCGTACGGCCTCGGGTTCGAGCACGTGGCGGCCGGGCCGCTCGTGCGCTCGAGCTACCACGCCGACGAGCACGTGCCGCAGCTCGCGCCCGGCGTCGGACCGCTCGCGGCCCGCGCGTGACCGCCGCCCCGCCGCCGCCCGCGCCCGTCCGCTCGACCTTCGGCCACTCCGTCGAGGGGCGCCCGCTTCGCGTGATGCGGATCGGCCGGCCCGACGCGCAGAACCGCGTCCTCGTCGTCGGCGTCGTGCACGGCACCGAGCGGGCGGGACGGCCGATTCTCGCCGCCCTCGAGCGTCGCGGCGCCCCACGCGGGACCGCGTACTGGCTCGTCTACTCACTGAACCCCGACGGCGAACGGCGCGGGCGGCGCCAGAACGCCCACGGGGTCGACCTCAACCGCAACTTCCCGCGCCGGTGGCGCCGGGAGGGCACGCCCGGCTCGACCTACTACGCCGGCCCGAGCCCCGCCTCCGAGCCGGAGACCCGCGCGCTCATGCGCCTAGTCCGCCGCATCCGCCCCACCGCCACGGTCTGGTACCACCAGCACCTCCGGCTCGTCTACCGCCAGGGCGGCGCGCGGCCCGGGCTCGTAGCCCGCTACGCGCGCCGGAGCGGGCTACCGCTGCGCCGCTCGCCCGACCTCTCGGGCACCGCGATCCGCTGGGAGAACGCACTGGGCGGCACGGCCTGGGTGGTCGAGCTCGCCGCGGCCAAGCCGACGGGCAGCGTCGTCGCCCGGCACGTGCGCGCCCTGCGCGCGCTCTAGCGTGGGGTCGGCGTGGAGCTCGAGGAGGCGATCCGGACCCGGCGGACCCACAAGGCCTTCGGCCCCGACCCGGTCCCGGCCGAGACCATCGCCGAGCTCGTGGAGCTCGCCCGCTGGGCGCCCAACCACCACCTCACGAACCCCTGGCGCTTCCGCGTCCTCGGCCCGGAGAGCCGCGCCGCCCTCAAGGCGGCCGCCGGGCCCGAGGCCGCGGCCAAGCTCGATCGCGCGCCCACCCTGCTCGCCGTCTCCTCCCTCCGCTCGCCCGAGGACCCCGCGCAGGACGAGGAGGACCTCTGCGCCACCGCGTGCGCGGCCTTCCTCGTGCTCCTCGCGGCGCACGGTCGCGGCCTCGCCGGCTACTGGCGCACGCCCGCGGTCCTGCGCACCCCCGGCGGATGCTCCGCCCTCGGCACCCCCGACTCCGAGCGGGCGCTCGGCCTCCTCCACCTCGGCCCCGCCCGCGAGACCAGGCGCGCCCCCGAGCGGGCCCCCGTGGACCAGGTCCTCGAGCTCCTGCCCTGAACCCGTGTTCCCGGTCAAGGACAACATCCCCACGGACCGCTTCCCCGTGGTCACGGTCGGGCTCATCCTCGCCAACGTCGTGGTCTTCCTGCTGTCCATCCGCCACGGCGGGAGCATCCTCTCGGGGCCCGACTCGGGCACGGTCGTGAAGTACGGCGCCATCCCCTACGAGCTCACCCATCCCGGCCAGCACTGCATCCTGGTGTCGCAGGGGATCGGCTGTGGCGATCTCCGGTCCGCCCAGCCGGCCACGGGCCTCACCGTGCTCTCGAGCATGTTCATGCACGGCGGCCTGCTGCACATCGCCGGCAACATGTTGTTCCTGTGGATCTTCGGCAACAACGTCGAGGACGCGATGGGGCGGGGGAAGTTCCTCGTCTGGTACCTGCTCGGCGGCGCCGCGGCACTCGGCCTCCAGACGCTCGTGGACACGAGCTCCGCGGTGCCCACGGTGGGCGCCTCGGGCGCGGTGGCCGCCGTGCTGGGCGGTTACATCCTCCTCTATCCCCGCGCCCGCGTCCTCACCGTGATCTTCATCGTCATCTTCTTCACGTTCGTCGAGCTGCCCGCGCTCGTCATGCTCGGCCTCTGGTTCCTCCAGCAGGCCGTCTTCGGCGCCGTCGGGCTCACCAACCCGACCGGGGGAGGCGGCGGGGTCGCCTACTTCGCCCACATCGGAGGGTTCGCGTTCGGCCTGCTGACCATCCGGCTCCTGGCCACCCGCGTGCAGAAGGCCGTTCCCCCGCGCCGGCCGGTCTTCTGATGCGCACGGCCATCCTCATCATCGCCCTGTTCGGCTTCGGCATCGTCGGGGCGCTGCGCACGCCACCGCCCCCCGAACGGTGAGCTCCTACCTCCAGGGGGGTCAGCGGCGACGCCCCGGCCGGCGGCACCGCCGCGCCGCGCCGCTGCTGGCCCTCGTCCTCGCCGCGGCGCTCGTGCTCGGGGTCTTCGAGCTACGCCCGGCGGGCAAGGGGGACCGGACCGCCCGCCACGGGAACCCACCCCTCGCCCCTGCCGTCGCCTCCGCGAAGCCGCCGCGCGCGCCCCGCCCCCCGGCCTACGGCCGCGTCCGCGCCCCCGCCGGCCAGCGGCTGCGAATCGCCTTCAAGCACCCGCCCACCGCGGCACTGCTGTGGGACGTGAACACGGGTCGGGTGCTGTTCGCCCGCCACGCCGCGCGCCGGCTGCGGATCGCGTCGCTCACGAAGATGATGACCGCGCTCGTGGTGACCGACCGCGTCGGGCCCCGGGCGCGCGTGCTCATCACCCGGGCGGCGGCGACCGCGCGCGGCTCGAGCGTCGGCCTCCTGCCCCGCGGCAAGCGGGTCTCGGCCGAGGCCCTGCTCTACGGCCTCCTGCTCCCGTCGGGAAACGACGCGGCCACCGCGCTGGCCCAGAAGACGGGGGGCTCCGTACCCCACTTCGTGGCCCTGATGAACCAGCGGGCGCGGCGCATGCGCCTGACCTGCACCCACTTCTCGACCCCCAGCGGCCTGCGCGACCGCGGCAACGCCTCGTGTGCGAGCGATCTCGCCCTGCTCGCCCACGCCATGCTCGCCCGGCCCCGCCTGGCGCGGGTCGTGCGCGCGCGCGCGGCGGTCCTGCCCTTCCCCATCAAGGGCCACAAGCTCTTCCTGTTCAACAACAACCCGCTGCTGCGCCTCCACTACCCGGGCGCCGACGGGGTCAAGACCGGCTACACGAACGCGGCCGGTCGCTGCCTGGTCGCCACCGCGCGCCGGGGCAACCGCCGGCTCGGCGTCGTGCTGCTGCACTCGCCCGACCCGCCCGGTCAGGCGCAGCGGATGCTCGACCGGGGCTTCCGCGGGTGAGGGTCGTCGTGGTCGGGGCGGGGCTCGGGGGCCTCGCCGTCGCGCTGCGTCTCCAGGGCGAGGGCCACGACGTCACCGTCCTCGAACAGCGACCCCAGCCGGGCGGCCGGGCCTACCGGCTGCGCGACCAGGGGTTCACGTGGGACATGGGCCCCTCGCTGGTGACGATGCCCTGGGTGCTCGAGGAGGCCTTCGCGGCGGGCGGGCTCGACCTGCACTCCGAGGTCGCGCTGCGGCGCCTCGATCCGCACTACCGCATCCGCTGGGCGGGCGAGGAGCGGAAGTTCGACTTCACGGGCGAGCCCGAGCGGATGAAGGCCGAGATCGCGCAGTTCTCCGCGCGTGACGCGGCGCGCTACGACGACTTCATGGCGGCGCTCGAGCCCATCTACCGCGAGGGGATCCTCGGCGCGGGGCGCCGCGCCTTCGGATCCCCCACGGACCTCGTGCGCTTTCTGCCGCGAATGCTGCGCCTGCGGGCCGCGCTCCCTCTGTGGCGGTTCGTGTCCTCCTACTTCGAGCACCCGCGCATCCGTGAGACGTTCTCGTTCCACTCGCTGTTCATCGGGGGCGATCCCTTCCGGGTGCCCGCGATCTACGGCGCCCTCGTCTACCTCCAGGTGCTCGACGGGGTCTGGTACACGGACGGGGGTCTGTACCCGGTCGTCGAGGCGATGGCCCGGCCGCTGGACGTGCGCTGCGGAGACGGGGTGGAGCGGATCGAGACCTCCCGGGGGAGGGTCACGGGCGTGACGACGAGGGGAGGAGAGCACGTCCCCGCGGACATCGTGGTCTCGAACGCCGACGTGCTCGGGACCTGGGAGCTCCTGGGCCGCGAGCGCCCGCCCTTGCGCCGCCTCGCCCCGACGATGTCATGCTTCCTGCTCTACCTCGGCACCCGCGAACCGTTCGCAGACCTCCTGCACCACACGCTGCTCGTGGGGCGCGACTACCGGGAGTTCATCACCGACGTCACGCGCCGGCGGAGGCTCCCCTCGACGTATTCGACCTACCTCCACGTCCCCTCGCGGACCGAGCGGGCGATGGCCGCCGGCGAGGGCGACTCGATCGCCGTACTGCTGCCCGTGCCCAACCTCCGCGCGGCGGTCGACTGGTCCGCGGAGGGCGACCGCCTCCGCGACGGGCTCCTGCGCGACTTCGAGGAGACGTTCGGGCTCACGGGAATCGAGGCGTCGGTGACGGTGGAGCACCGGATGACCCCCGAGGACTTCCGCTCCGAGCTCGGGGCGGTGCAGGGCAACGCGTTCGCGCTGGAGCCCACCCTCCAGCAGTCCGCGTGGTTTCGCCAGCACAACCGCGACGGGCGGGTGCGCGGGCTCTACCACGTGGGCGGAGGGACGCACCCGGGCGCGGGGGTCCCCGGCGTGCTGCTCGGCGCCGAGGTGACCGCGGGACTCATCGCGGCGGACCATGCACGGGACCGCGTCGCGGCCTGAGGAGAGCGCGCTGCGCGAGGCGCGGCGCACCACACGGCGCGTGGCGCGCACGTTCGCGCTGGCCTGCCGGCTGCTCCCGCGCGAGGTCCGCGGCGACGTCTACCTGCTCTATCTCGTCTTCCGCACCCTCGACGACCTCGTGGACGACGGCGCCCCCGACGCCGCAGAGCGGGTGGCGGCGCTGGAGCGGTGGTGCGCCTCGGGCGCCGTGGAGTCCCGCGAGGCGACGCTGCTCGCCGACCTCGCCCGGCGTCATGAGCTGCCGCGGGGGGCGCTGGTGGAGTTCTGCGTGGGGATGCGCGACGACCTCCGGGGGATCCCCGTCGCGACCGAGGAGGAGCTCGACGTCTACTGCTATCGCGTGGCCGGTACGGTCGGCGAGGTGATGGCCGCGGTGCTCGGGGTGAGCAGATCCAGCGCCCTGGCCCAGGCGGCGGCGCTGGGGATGGCGATGCAGCGCACGAACATCCTGCGCGACATCGACGAGGACCGCGCGTCCGGGCGCACGTACCTCCCGGAGGACACGTTGGCGCGGCTGGGGCCCGCCGAGCCGGGACGGCGCGAGGCGTTGCTGCGCGAGCAGATCGCCCGCGCGGACGAGCTCTACGACCAGGGGCTCGCGGGCGTCGACGCCCTCGTGCGCGGGCGCCGGGCGGTACGCGCCGCGGCCGCGCTCTACCGCGAGATCCTGCGCCAGATCGAGCGCGACGGCTACGGCGCGCGGGCGGGGCGGGCGATGGTCCCGCGGCGCCGCAAGCTGCTGCTGGCGGCCCGGACGAGCGCGGGGCGGGAGGTGGCACGGTGAGGTTCCGAGCCTCCTCCGCGCTGCTCGGGGCGCTGGCCGCGACTCAGGTCGCCTACGGGAGGGTCCCGGCGCTGCGGGGGCCGGCCGGAACCCGGGGGATCGTCGCGCTCATGCTCGCGACATCGACCGTGGACGCGATGGAGGCGCGCGGGCGCGGTCGGGGGCTCGGGCTCGTGGGGCTCGCCAGCGGACTGGGCTTCCTCGCCGAGCTCGTGGGGACGAGGACGGGCAAGCCCTTCGGGCACTACGCCTACTCGGGCAAGCTCGGGCCGCGCGTGGGCGGGGTGCCCGTCCTCGCCGCGGCGGCGTGGGCGATGATGGCCCGACCCGCGTGGGTCGTCGCCGGGCGGCTCGAGCGGCGCCCGGCCCGGCGGGCGCTGATCGCCGCCGGCGCGCTCACCGCCTGGGACGTGTTCCTCGACCCCCGCATGGTCCGCGAGGGCTACTGGCGCTGGCCGGGCGGAGGACGGTATGAGGATGTTCCCGCCTCGAACTTCCTGGGCTGGGCCGCGACGGGCGCGGGGGTGTTCGGCCTGTGGGCGCTGCTCGACCCGTGGGACGAGCCCGAGCTCAACGGGGGGACGGCGCTGGCCCTGTACGCCTGGACCTGGGGCGGGGAGACCTTCGCCAACGCGGCGTTGTGGGGCGAGCCGCGGGTCGCCCTCGCGGGGGGGACGGCGATGGGGGCGTTCGCGTTGCCGGCGCTGTTGAAGCGCTCGTGAGGGTCGCGGTCATCGGGGCGGGGGTGGGCGGCCTGGCCTGCGCGGTCGAGCTGGCGGGTGCGGGCGTCGACGTCGTCGTGCTCGAGGCGAACGCGGTGCCGGGGGGGAAGGTCGGGCGGCGTTCGGTCGGGCGGTTCACGTGGGACTCGGGGCCCTCGCTGCTGACGATGCCCTGGGTCTTCCGCGAGGCGCTCGGGGAGGACTGCCCGGAGCTCGAGCCCATCGAGCCTGTCACCCGGTACGCCTTCGCCGACGGCTCGTCCTTCGACATGAGCTCGGACCGCGAGCGCGCGCGGGCGGCGCTCGAGGCGTGGTCGCCCGGGGCCGGCGACGACTGGCTGCGCTACCTCGCCGTGGTCGACGGGATATGGCGTGCGGCCGCGCCGCTCCTCTCCGGCCCCCCGCCGTGGCCGCCCGAGCGCGGAGCGCCGGCCGGCGATCCGCGCGCGCTCCTCGCCGTCAGGCCCTGGCACACGCTGCGGTCACTGGCCGGCGCCACCCTGCGCGATCCCCGGCTGCGGCTCGTCGCCGAGCGCTCGGCCACCTACGCCGGGGCCGACCCCCGCCGCACGCCCGCCGCGCTCGCCCTCGCGGGCTACGTGGAGCACGCCTTCGGGGCATGGCGCCCGCGCGGAGGGATGTACACGCTCGTCGAGGCGCTCGCTGCGCGCCTGGAGCGTCTCGGGGGCGAGCTGCGGCTGGGCGTCGCGGTGGAGAAGGTCGTCGTCTCGAACCGCCGCGCGCGCGCCGTCCTCGCCGGGGGGGAGCGCATCGCGGTCGACGCCGTGGTCGGCGCCGTGGACACGCTGGCCTTCGCCCGGCTGCTCGGTCGCGTACCGGTGGCCCAGCGCGGCGAGCGCTCGCTCTCCGGGCTCGCGGTCATGCTCGGCCTCTCCGACGCCCCGGGAGACCGCGCCCACCACTCCGTCACCTTCCCCGGGGACTACGACGCCGAGTTCGACGACGTCTTCGTCGCCCGCCGGCCCGTCCGCGATCCGACCCTCTACGTCTCCACCCCCGCGGTGACCGCGGGCGGGCCCGAGGCGTGGTTCGTGCTCGTCAACGCCCCGAGCGGCACCCGGGGCGTGGACTGGGAGCACGAGGCCGACCGGGTCGTCGCGCGCCTCGGGGTAGCAGACCGGGTGGAGGCGCGCACGCTCCGCACCCCCGAGGACCTCGAGGCCGAGAGCGGCGCCGTGGGCGGCGCGATCTACGGCCGCGCGCCCCACGGCCGGCTCGGCACGCTGAACCGGCCGGGCAACCGCGTCCGCGGGCTCCCGAACGTGTGGGCGACCGGGGGGACCGTCCACCCCGGCGGGGGGCTGCCCCTCGTCGTGCTCGGAGGACGGCGCGTGGCGCGTCAGCTCGCCAGCGGGTCCTGACCGTCCCAGGTCCCGCGCGCCGCGAGGGGACGGAAGCGGGCGAACAGCTCCTCGGAGTACCAGGACTCCTCGCGCGTGCGCCGCACGACGTCGCGGTGGTCCGCGCGCGCGTAGGCGTAGGCCTGCACGTCCGCGAGCGAGCGCCAGAGCGAGAACGTCGCCTGCCGGGCCACCGGCCACTCGCCGATCCCCACGGACGCGAGGAGCCCGGGGCGGCCGAGCAGGTCCTGCGCGGGAGGCGCGATCGAGGAGTAGAACGCCCGCAGCCGCCGCGGGCGGATCCTCGCGCGGGTGAGGATGGCCACCGGCGCGCCCGCGGGCAGCTCGCCGCGGGTGCCGGCCAGGGGGTCCGTACCGCCCCACGCACCGTGCGAGCGCACGGGTTCGAGCGGGAGGTGGTAGGCCTCGGCGGCCAGCGTCGCCCAGCGCGCGGCCACGGGCGACCCGCCCAGGAACTCCGCGAGCGCCTCGGGGCCCTCCCAGACGGCGAACAGCGCCCAGCGCCGCAGATCGGCCGACAGCGTCATCGTCTGCCCGCGCCCCGTGCCCAGGAGCCTCCAGAACCGCAGCCCGGCGGTGCGCGAGAGCTCGGGACGATCCAGCCCCATGCGCGACAATCCCTCGGGCGCGTGGCGCCGCGGGTAGCGGATCAGGTGGAAGGAGGCGAGCACGGGTGGCGTTCATCTTGACCGCGCTGATCGGGTACCTCCTCGGCTCGCTGCCGCTCGCCCTGTGGTGGGCGCGGCGCTACGGGATCGACCTCTACGCCACAAGCGACGGGAACCCCGGGGCCTGGAACGCGCTCGAGCAGCTCGGCGGGCGGCGAGCGCTGCCCGCGTTCGTCGGAGACGGCGCCAAGGGGCTGGTCGCCGGCCTGGCCGGGCGGGCACTCGGCCACGACGACGCCCATGCCTACGTCGGGGTGGCCGCGGCGATGCTCGGCCACTGCCTCCCGCTGTTCTCGCACTTCCGCGGGGGCAAGGCGATCATGACGTTCGCGGGCGGGGCGCTCGCGCTCTCGCTCGTCCCGGCGCTCATCTGCTACGCCGCGCTCGCCCTGGTCGGATGGGCGCGGGGGGCCGGCACGGGCGCCCGGGTCGCGGTGTTCGGGTTCCCGCTCGTCCAGGCGCCGTTCGACGGGCTGCACCGGGTCGCGTGGACGGGCGCGCTCATGTGCATCATCGGCCTGCGGTTCCTCGTGGGCCGTAGGTCCGCCCCCGCCAGGTCCGCGCGGGCCGGAGGGCCGAGAGCGTGAGCCGCAGCGCGCTGGCCGGGTCGGCGAGGGGGGACAGCCAGAACGCCGGCCCGTGGCCGGGGTAGGACGGCGCGAAGGCGGGCAGGAGTGCGACGCGGACGGCGAGCAGGAGGCGGTCGAGCGGGCCGGCACGGCCGGTGAGCAGGCGCAGGGGCGGCAGCGCGAGGACGAGCCAGACCGTGAGCAGGTCGAGCGCGAGCCGCGCCGGCGACGTCACGTCGACGAGGGCGAGCGAGCGGCCCCACTCGCGCCACGTCTCGCGCGCGCTCTCGTACATGCGCACGTCGAGCAGCTCCCCGCCATCGACGAAGGCGATCTGCCAGCCGGAGCGCGCGAGCGAGCGCCCCAGGGCGACGTCGTCGGTCATGTTCGCCCGGGCGCGCGCGAAGCCGCCGGCCGCCCGCAACGCGTCCCGGGACACCGCGACGCACTGGCCGTTGATCACCACCGAGGACGGTCGGGGGGCGCTCAATCCGACCGGTCCGAAGCGGTAGGTCATGGTGCTCAGCAGCGAGGGATGCATGACCTGCTCGCCCGGCGTCTCGCACACGAAGCGCGCGGCGGCCGAGACGAGGTCGGCGCCCTCCTCGAGCACGGCGACGAGGGCGCGCGCCAGCCCGGGGCGCGGCCGGGTGTCGGCGTCGAGGAAGGCGACCCAGTCGCTCCGGGCGGCCTCGAGCCCCTGCTGAAGCGCCCACGGCTTGCCCACCCAGCCGGGAGGCAGCGGGGCGCCGGGGACCACCCGCGCCCCGTGGGCCCGGGCGACCTCAGCGGTCGCGTCCGTGGAGCCGTCGTCGACCACGATCACCTCGGCGATGTCGGCGTCCTCGCGCAGCGGGGCGAGGCACGCGGGCAGCCGGGCCTCCTCGTCGCGGGCGGGGACGACGACCGACACGGTGCCCGAGGGGGCGGGCACGTCACGGGCGCTGAGCGCGGGACGCCGGACCCGGCCCCGCGCGAGGCGCGCGAGCACCGCGGCGGCGAACGGCGCCTGCACGAGCGTGGTCCGGCGCACGGGCGCAGGGTAGAATCCGCCCCTTCGGAGGATTGATTGGCCAGTCAGCCAGGAGGCGGCGCGTGGACCTGAACGACACCCCGGACCAGGCGGAGTACCGCGCGCAGGTACGCGCGTGGCTCGAGGAGCACCGTGCCGAAGCGCCGCCCGCACGCGCCCGCGGCGACGAGGAGGGCGTCGACGAGCACCGCACGTGGCAGCGCAGGCTCGCCGAGGCCGGGCTCGCCGGGGTCACCTGGCCGGAGCAGTTCGGCGGCCGGGGGGCCGGCCCGCTCGAGCAGGTCATCGTCGGCCAGGAGATCGCCCGCGCCGGTCTTCCCGGCATCCTCGACGTGATCGGCGTGGGGATGCTCGGCCCGACGCTCATCGCCCACGGGACCGAGAAGCAGAAGGAACGCTACCTCGCCCCCATGCTCCACGCCGACGAGGTCTGGTGCCAGCTCTTCTCCGAGCCGGCGGCGGGCTCGGACCTCGCGGGGATCCAGGCCCGGGCGGTCAAGCAGGACGACGGATCGTGGAAGCTCAACGGCCAGAAGGTGTGGACCACGAACGCCCACTTCGCGTCCTTCGGCCTCCTGCTCGCGCGCACGGACCCCGACGTGCCCAAGCACAAGGGCCTGACGATGTTCGTCGTCGGGATGGACGCCCCGGGCGTGACGATCCGTGGCCTACGCCAGATCACCGGCGAGGCCGAGTTCAACGAGGTCTTCTTCGACGACGTGATCCTCGAGCCCGGCTCCGAGGTCGGCCCCGTCGACG
>JBBSGJ010000045.1:0-13615 GCA_038254195.1 Solirubrobacterales bacterium | reverse complement strand
GACCGCCTCCTCAGCTCACGGGCGGACCCGTCCGGCCCGACGGCAGTCTGAGCTGCCCGCGCATCCGGACAGCGCGGCGACGCTGGCGTGCAGGCGGGCCCGCGCGTCCGCGGGAAGGCTCGGGAACGTGTTGCGCAGCTCGTAGGGGTCGCGCAGCAGGTCGTAGTACTCGCGCTCGCCGGTCGCGTACTCGACGTAGCTGCCGTTCGTGGTGCGGATCGCCTTGTACGTCGTCGGGTTCGCCGACTTCTTGACCTGGAAGTCGGGATCGCTCGGGCTCATGTCGGGTCCGTGGTGCTCGATCAGTGCCGCCCGGCGCCAGTCGCGCCCCTGGCGGCCGTGGAGCAGGTCGACGAGGCTGCGGCCGTCGACCCGGCTGGAAACCCTCGCTCCCGCAAGCTGCTCGAAGGTCGGGGCGAGGTCGGTGTTCTGGGCGAGCTGTGAGCTCTCACGCCCGTGTCGGACGCCGGGTCCGACGACCACCAGGGGGACCCGGATGTCGTGGTCGAACGCGGTCTGCTTGCCGCCCAGCAGCCGGTGCTGGCCGAGGTGGAACCCGTTGTCGGAGCTGAACACGAGGTAGGTGTTCCGCCATACCCCGCGGCGCTTGAGCGTGGTCTCCAGGCGCCCGATCATGCGGTCGACCGCCTGCACCGCCTCGGCGCGCCGCTCGTACTGCTTGTCGAGGTGCGCGATCTGCTCGGGGGTGAGGGCAGCGCGCTGCGCGGCCAGCCAGGCGGGCGGGTCGACGTTCGCGGTGTCGAACGCCGGCCCGCGCGGCGCCTTGAGGCCGGGGAAGCGGCCGCGGTCGCGATCGGCGGGAGCCGCCGTCCCGCGGTCGGGCCCTTTCACCGCTGCGTGCGGAGCGAAGGTGGCGAGCTCGAGCATGAACGGCTTATGCGCCCTCGCCGAGCGCGTGATGAAGCCCGCGCCCTTGTCCGAGAGCACGTCGGTGAGGTAGTTCCGCGGCGTGCGCCCGAAGTGAGGCTCGAGCGCCCGGCCGTCGAGGTTCAGCGTGTAGTTGTACTGCTGGTAGCCGTTGTCGGTGACCGCCCAGCTGGTCCAGCCCGGCGGCATGGGGGTGGGCAGCTCGTAGCCCGGCTCGCCGGGCTTGCCCCGCCGCGCCTGATAGCCGTTGAGGTACTTGCCCATCATCGCCGTGCGATACCCGCGCGCCTTGAGCGCGGTGGCGAACGTCTGGTACTGGTCGCCCTTCTGGTTGAACGTGGCAAAGCCGCCGTCCGGCGGGTTGTTGGTGAACACCCCGGTGTGGTGGGGGAAGCGACCGGTGAAGATCGACGAGCGCGAGGGGCAGCACAGCGAGTCGGTGACGACGTAGCGGTCAAACGACTCGCCTTCGCGCATCATCTGGCGCACGTGCGGCATGTACTGCACGAGGTTGTGGGACAGGTCGTCGGTGAGGACGAAGACGATGTTCGGCTTCTGCGCTGGCCGGGGCCTGGCGGCACTGCTCCGAGCGGCCGCGGCCGGGCCGTTGCCCGCCGCCGCGACGGCACCCAGGGCGGCCAGCGCCGCGGCGGTTCCAGCGAGCAGTTGATGGCGCGCGCGGGGCAGCGTCATGACGTCGTCCTCCGATCGTCCTCGGGTCCGGTGTCGTGCCGAAGCGCGACATCGTGGCGGGTACCGCCTCCGCGCTCCTCGACTCCATTCGGCTCGGGGCGGGACCCGATCGCTGGAACAGATCGTCCTCGCCGAAGTTGCGCTACGGCGACCGGTGGGGGTCACCGAGCGCGGCGGCGAGCGCGGCGGGATCGATCACCGGGGCGCGGCAGACGAACTCCTCGCACACGTAGGCCGTCGGGCGCCCGTCCACGGGCGGACGATCGCGGAGGAGCGGGACACCGTCCGGTTCGCCTCCGGCGAGCACGAGCTGAGGGCGGAACCGTCCGCGGACCACCCGGGCCAGCTCGGTCGTGTCCTCCCCCACGAGGGCCACCTCGCGCACCGGGCCTGCGGCGAAGGCGATGGCCCGCAGGAGGTGGCCGAACGCGAGCGGGTGTTGGTCGGCGAGGGGATGCAGGAGCGCGACGACGTCGTCGCCCCCCCCCCCGTAACCCTCCACGCCGGTGAGGGCGGTGAGGCGCAGCAGTCCGAGCGCGGCGGCCGAGTTGCCCGAGGGGATGGGGGAGTCCTCGAGATCCTTGCGGCGCGCGATGAGCTCCTCGTGGTCGTCCGGGGTCGTGAAGAAGCCGCCGTGCTCCTCGTCGTGGAAGTGCTCGAGCAGGACGTCGGCCAGCTCGCGCGCCGCTCTGAACCAGCGCGGGTCGGAGGTTGCCTCGTAGAGCGTGAGCAGTGCTTCGAGCGCGTAGGCGTGGTCCTCGAGATAACCGCCGAGCTTCGCGCGGCCGTCCTTCCAGGTCCGGTGCAGGCGCCCGGACTCCGGGTCGCGCAGGTCGCGCACCAGGAACTCCCCGCACGCGACGGCGGCGTCGACGTAGTCCTCGCGCTCCAGGACCGCGCCCGCCTCGGCCAGCGCGGCGAGCATCATCGCGTTCCAGCTCGCCACGCGCTTGTCGTCCTGCCCGGGGCGCACCCGCGGCTCGCGCGCGGCGAGCAGCGCCGTGCGTATCGCGTCCGCCCGATCCGGGCGCGGGCCGTCGGCGCGCAGGATGTTCGCGCCCTCGAAGTTGCCGCGCTCGGTCACCCCGAACCAGGCCTCGGCGTCGTCCGCGTCGTCGCCGAGGACCTCGCGGAGCTCCTGCACAGACCACACGTAGAAGCGCCCCTCCTCGCCCTCGGAGTCGGCGTCGAGGGAGGACGCGAAGCCACCCTCGGGCCCGCGCATCTCGCGCAGCGCCCAGTCGAGGGTCATCTCGCAGACCTCGCGCAGGCGCTCGTCCCCCGAGACGAGCCACCCGTGCAGATAGGCCCGGGCGAGCCCCGCGTTGTCGTAGAGCATCTTCTCGAAGTGGGGGACGGTCCACGTCCGGTCGACCGCGTAGCGCGCGAAGCCGCCGCCGACCTGATCGAACAGGCCGCCCCGGGCCATCGCCCGCAGGGTGGCCAGCGCGATCTCGGTCTCCCCGTGGCCGAGCAGGAAGTCGATCAGGGAGGGCTGGGGGAACTTCGGCGCCGAGCCCCAGCCGCCCCACTCGGGGTCGTGGTCCTCGCGGAGCGCGGCCGCCGCGGCGTCGAGCAGCCCCGCGGGCGCCGCCTCGGGAGCGGGCGCGAGCCGGGCCGTCGCCCCGAGGCGGTCGACGATCCGCCCCGCCTCGCGGCGGATCTCGTCGCGCTTCTCCCCCCACGCCTGCGCGATGGCGTCGAGCACCTGGGGCCAGCTCGGCATCCCGCGTCCCGGACGGGGCGGGAAGTACGTGCCCGCCCAGAACGGCACCTGCTCGGGCGTGCAGAAGGCGTTCAGCGGCCAGCCGCCCTGGCCCGTCATCGCCTGCACGGCCTCCATGTAGATCGCGTCGACGTCCGGCCGCTCCTCCCGGTCCACCTTGAGACACACGAACGACTCGTTCATGAGCGCGGCGATGGCCGGGTCCTCGAACGACTCGTGCTCCATCACGTGGCACCAATGGCAGGCCGCGTAGCCGATGGAGACGAGAACGGGCTTGTCCTCGGCGCGGGCCCGGGCCCACGCCTCCGGACTCCACGGCATCCAATCCACCGGGTTGTCCTTGTGCTGGAGGAGGTACGGGGAGGTCTCGGCGGCGAGCGCGTTCGGCATGCTCTGCCGATCATGCCCCCTTCCCGGCAGTCCCTCACCGCCCCCGGCGCCCCCGCGCCGGCCGGTCCCTACGTCCACGCCGTCCGGACGGGCGACCTGCTGTTCTGCGCGGGCCAGATCCCGCTGCACCCCGAGACGGGCGAGCTGGTGGGGGAGACGCCGGGGGAGCAGGCCCGGCAATGCCTGGAGAACCTCGAAGCGGTGTGCGCCGCCGCCGGCGGGCGGCTCGCCGACGCCGTGCGCATGACGGTCTACCTCACCGACATCGCCGCGATGCCCGAGGTCAACGAGGTCTACGCGGAGCTCCTGGGTGACGACCCGCCCGCCCGCGTGGGGATCGCCGTCGCCGGCCTGCCGCGGGGCTCGCAGGTGGAGGTGGACGCGATCGTGGCGTTGTGAGCAGCGAGGACGTCGCGCGCCACGAGCTGCTCGCGCAGACGCAGCAGCGCGAGGTCCTTCGCCTTGGCCTCGAGCATTACGTCGAACTCGAGGCCGGCCGCGGTCTCGCGCAGGAAGTGCTCGAAGGCGATCGGGTCGAGCATGTCCGCGTGGGCGCGGAGCTGGGGGAGGACGAGCGAGCGCTCGACCCGGCGGCCGACCTTCTTCCTGCGCTCCTCCACCGCGGTCTTCGGCGTGGAGTAGTGGATCTTCGGCTTCACGCCCGCCGGCCAGGTGTCCAGCGCGAGCCCGAGCGCCTCGCGGTCCCCGATCCGCTCGGGATCGTTGCAGTGGTGGTGGAGGATGTCCCACACCACGGGACGCGCGATCCGCCGCGAGAGCTCGAGCACGTCGCACAGCGCGAAGGTCCGGTCGTCGTTCTCGACCACGAGCCGCCGCCGCGCCGCCTCGGTCAGTGCTTCGAACCCCGCGCAGAAGCGGTCCATCGCCGCCGCCTTGCCCCCGGCCGCGCCGCCGACGTGGAGGACCACGACCGCCTCGGGCCCGAGCGCCATCGCGTCGAAGAGCTCGGCCTGGACCTCCAGGTCGCGCGCCGCCCCCGCGCGGATGCGTGCGTCCTCGGAGTTCAGGACGATGTACTGGCCCGGATGGCTCGAGAGCCGCACGCCGCGCGCGCGGACGGCGTCGCCGAGGTCGGCGAGCTCGGCTGCGCACCCCGCGACCTGCCCGTGGAACTGCGGCAGGTCCGGGTGCGTCGCGTAGGGCGCGAGCGAGGACGTCATCCGGTACATGCGGATGTCTGAGTCCTCGAGGTAGGCGAGGATCGCCCGCAGGTACTCCAGCGAGACCCGTAGATGTGGGCCGGACTGCCAGCGGCGCATGTCCTGCGACGGCAGCCCGCCCGCGCCGAGGACCTTGACCGCGAACCCGAGCCTCACGCCCCGGGGACGCTAGTGAACCCGGGAGCGGGCCTCCGCGACGAGCGTGGCGATGAGCTGGGAGGTCTCGTCGGCCTCGGGGTGCCACTGGACGCCGAGCATCCACGTCTTCCCGCGCGCCTCGATGGCCTCGGGCTGGTCGTCCATGACGGCCCGCCCCGTCACCTCGAAGCCATCGCCGAGACGGGCGACCCCCTGGTGGTGGTGGGACTTCGTGCCGTGGCGCTCCCCGCCCGCGGCGCGGGCGGCGAGCGAGCCGGGCGCGAGGGCGACGTCGTGATCGGCCTGGTCGAAGGTCCCGAGGACGCGGCGGTGGTCGGGGTGGCCGACCTCGTCCTCGAGGTGCTGGGCCAGGGTGCCGCCGGCGGCGACGTTCATGAGCTGCATCCCACGGCAGATCCCGAGCATGGGCAGGTCGCGGTCCCACGCCTCGCGGGTGAGGGCGATCTCCGCGGCGTCGCGCTCGGGCTTCGTGCCCCGCGTCTCGGGGTGCGCCTCGGCCCCGTAGGACGCCGGGTCGATGTCCGCGCCGCCGATCAGCAGCAGGGCGTCGACCCGGTCCAGCGCGGCGGCCGGGGCCATCTCGGCCACGGGCGGGATGATGAGGGCCAGCCCACCCGCGCGGTGCACGGCGTCGAGGTAGTTGCGCGGCACAAGGACGGTCTCGAGGTCCCAGTGAGACCAGCGCGCCTGCTCCAGCGTGCCCACGATGCCGACGACGGGAATGGTCACCGCCGCTCGCAGTCCCGGGCGCGCTCCCGTTCGGTCACCGCTCCTTCGAACGCGCGCAGCTCGGTGTCAGCGGAGCGGGTGACCGTCACGGGTAGACATGCCATGTTGCCAGAGGGCGCGGTCCGGGCGGGTCTCATCACGGAGAGATCGGGGACCTTCACCTCGCCGAGGACAACGTCGGGCACATGGCCGCGGCGACCTTCCCCCGTACGGCGGGGGATCACCCCGTGGGCTGGACGTAGACCTGGGCGCGGGTCCCCGGTCGGAGGCGCCCGGCGGGCTGGGCCTCGTAGACCGTTCCCGGCGCCGGCGAGCCCCGGGTGCTCGAGGAGAACACGACCCGGACGCGCACGCCGGCCCGGCGCAGCTCGGCGACCACCGGGCGGTAGGGCCGGCCGACGAGGCCGGCCCCCGTCGGCCCCGGGCGAACGGGCGCGGTCGTGGTGGGTGTCGGGGCCGGGACCGGCGCGGTCGGCGCGGTCGTCGTCGCGGTCGGGGCGGGGGCCGTCGCGGTCGGCGTGGCGGGGGGCGGTGCGGCCGTCGCCACCGTGCGCGGCGTCGACCGCGGAGACCCGCTCGTCCGCGGCGCGGACCGCTCACCGTCGCCGGCGCCGAGCAAGACCGCCACCACGACCCCGGCGGCGATGACCGGAACGGCGACCGCGGCCAGCAGCCGGCCGCGGCGACGGCTCGGACCGCGCGCGCGAGGCGGCGCGGGGACGGTCTCGGAGGTGGCGGCCGGCGCCGGAGGGGGCCGATCGGGACGCCGACGTAGGCGCCGGGGCTCCGGCGCCGTCAGCGCGGCGCGGGCGCGCGTGGCCTCCCGGGCCAGCGCCTCGGCCGACGGTGTCCGCTCGCCGGGCCGCTTCGCGAGCGCTCGCAGGACCACCTGCGCCGCCGCCTCCGGAACGTCGGCGGGGAGCGGGTCGGGCGGGAGCTCCCGGTGGGCGGCGAGGATCGCGGCTGGGTGCTCGGCGGCGGACGGCCGGCGTCCCGCCAGGCACTGGTAGCCCACCACGCCAAGCGCGTACACGTCGCTCGCGGGAGTGGCGGCCCGGCCCGCGGCCTGCTCGGGCGAGAGGTAGTGCGGAGTGCCGACCACCGCCCCGGTGTGAGTCAGCGCGGTCGCCCCCTCCGCCCGGGCGATTCCCAGGTCGGTGACCTTGATCACGCCGTCGGGGCGGACGAGGAGGTTCGCGGGCTTGACGTCGCGATGGACGATCCCGCCGTCGTGCGCCGCCTGGAGTGCCCGGCCCGCCTGGGCGAGCACGTCGAGCGCGCGGTCGGGTGGCAACCGTCCCTCGCGCGCCAGCAGCCGGGCGAGCGACTCGCCGGGCACGAGCTCGAGCACGAGGTAGGGGCTCGTCCGCAGGTTCCCGTGCGCGTCGGGCGCCTCCACCTCCCCGTAGTCGTGCACCGTCGCGATCCCGGGATGGGAGAGCGCCGCCGTATTGCGCGCCTCGGCCCGGAAGCGCGCCCGGAACTCCGGGTCGTCGGCGTACTCGGGCCGGAGGACCTTGACCGCCACGACCCGCCCGAGGACGTCGTCGCGCACGCGCCAGACCTCGCCCATACCACCGCCCGCGATCCGCTCCTCGAGGCGGTAACGGGCGTCGATCGCGCTGCCGGGCTCGAGGATCACGGGCTGGTCGGGCGGGGGCCCGCGCCCGACCAGCGTAGAGGGCACGGCCGCCTACTCGACGGGGATACCGGTGAGGCGCGGGCCGCCGTCCGGCATGACGACGGTCATGGTCTTCACCGACGGTGGGGGCGCCGCGAAGTACACCCAGATGGGGAACGCCGTGCGGCCCGGGACGAGATTCACCTCGGACGCGAACGGTCTGCCGTCCGCGGTGCGGGCCGCGAGGTACGTGGCGTCCGCGGTCGGGTCGACCAGGGAGATCGCTCCCGCGGTGTTGAGAAACGAGGTCGCGTCGAGGGCACCGATCCCCATCGGGTTCTGCGCGAGCACGAACTCCGAGTCGCAGTTGTAGGAGTCCGAACGCTCGCAGATCATGCGGAGGTCGAGCACCGCCAGGGCGCCGCGGCGACGGACGCCGACGACGTCCACGCGGAGGTCCGTCCGTTCGTCGGCGATGCTGGTCGTGTACCGGGCGGAGCGCACCGGGGGGGCGGGCGGGGCGGGCGGCGCCTTCGTGGGGGAGCCCGGCGCGGCAGGCGCGCGCACGGAGAAGCCGATCGTCACGCGCCGGTTGCGCCGGCGACCCGCGGGATTGTCCTCGCCGGCCTTGGTGTTCGGCGCCACGGGGTCGGCCTCGCCGTGACCGACCGCCCGGAGGGCGTGCTCGGACCGGAGGCGCTGCCGGAGCGCGTTCTTCACGGTCTCCGCCCGGCGCCGGGAGAGCCGCAGGTTGTACGCGTCGCCGCCCTTGGAGTCCGTGTAGCCGTCGACGGCCACGGGACCGGCGGCGCGGGCATCGATCGTGCCGGCGCTGTCGCTCAGCAGCGCCCCGGCCCTGTCGCCGAGCGTGGCCCGATCGAAGGCGAAGAGCACGTCGGCCGCGAGGGTCACCGTCCGGCGTCCGGCCCGCTCGGAGATCTGCTCGTCACCGCCGCGCGAGAGCACCTCGAGCTTGAGGTCCCGCACGCCCAGGTCGAGCCCGTCGGCGCTGGTGCTCTCCGGCGGCCGGTCGAACTCCGCCGGCGACGCGCCGACCTCGCCGGAGCCCGACGGGTTCGGGTCCACGCCCCCACCCTCCGTGATCGGGAGGTCCTCGACGTGCGGCCCGCCCTTGGGAAAGGCGAGGTCGATCGTCCGTGTCGAGGTGGGCGGCGCGGCGAAGCGAATCCAGGCCCGGTAGCGGCGCGGCCCGGGGGCGTAGAAGGGCATGGTCGCCGAGACGTAGGGGCGCGACTCGCCGTCGCGCACCACCCCGTATTCCTTCGTCGCGCCGGGGTCGAGCAGGCGCAGTCCCGCGATCGTGTTCAGGTCCTGCGTGTTGGTCCCGCCCGTCTCGAAGTCGAACTCACCGACGCACTCCCCGTCGGCGCGGACGCAGGTGAAGGCGAGGTTGAGGGTGAGGAACGGACCGGAGCGGCGCAGCGAGCGGATCGTGATGCCGTAGTGGGACTTCCCGCCCGCGACCATCTCGAACGAGCGGATGCCGTCCGTCGCCGGGGTGGTCGTCGTCGTCGTGGCGGGGGTCGTCGTGGTGGGCGTCGTCGTGCGCGCCTCGGGCTTGTCGCGCGGCCGTGTGGCGCCGCCCCCGCCGCCGCAGCCCACCGCTGCGAGGGCGGTCACCAGGGCGACCAGGGCGACGCCCGGGCGCAGTTGCATCGTGATAGGGGGAAACGTCACGAACGGGAACGTAGGCCGGGGAGCGGGCGCCCGGCAGTCCTCCTAGGGTGACGGTTGCCCCCACCCTCGCGCCGTGTCCCCGTCCCCTCCGACCTCCCCCGCCGAGCTCAAGGCCGTGCTCGAGGCCCGGCGTCGCGGCGCCCCCTTCCTGGTCTTCCGCGACGGGGAGGGCGTGCAGCGGATCGCCGCGCTTGGTCCCTCTGACCACCTCACGATCGGGCGCGGGCCGGGCAACGAGGTCGCCCTGGCCTGGGATCCGAACGCGTCCCGGGTCCACGCGGCCCTCGAGCGCGTCGGCGGCGTGTGGACCCTCGTCGATGACGGAATGTCGCGTAACGGCTCCTGGGTCAACGGCGCCCGCGTGGACGGTCGCCGGCGGCTCGCGGCCGCGGACGTCGTCCGCATCGGTGATACCGCGTGGACGTTCCACGCGCCCGACGAGGAGACCGGGGAGGCGACGGTGCCCGACGCCACCGGGCACCCCCCGCCCGAGCTCACGCCGATGCAGCGGCGCGTGCTCGTCGCCCTCGCGCGGCCCTGCGGCACCGCCGCCGGGCCCCGGCCGCCGGCTCCGAACGCGCAGATCGCCGCCGAGCTCTTCCTGTCGGTCGACGGGGTCAAGGCGCACCTCCGCGCCCTCTTCGCGAAGTTCGGCGTGGCCGGGCTCGCGCAGAACGAGAAGCGCTTCGCCCTCGTGCGCGAGGCGTTCGCCTCCGGTGCCATCTCGCCCATCGAGCTGTAGTACCGCCCTCGGCCGAGCTCACCGCCTGAGCGCGGCGCGCTGCACCTTGCCGCTTGCGGTCTTCGGCAGCTCGGCCGCCCAGTCGACGATCCGGGGGTACTTGTAGGGCGCGGTCTCCGCCTTGACGTGGTCCTGGAGCCGGCGGGCCAGGTCATCGCCGGGAACCCAGCCGTCGCGCAGGACGACCACCGCGCGGACCACGGCGCCCCGCTCGTCGTCGGGGGCGGCGACCACCGCGGCCTCGGCCACCGCGGGGTGGGCCACGAGCGCGGACTCGACCTCGAAGGGACCGATCCGGTAGCCCGCGGAGATGATGACGTCGTCGGAGCGGCCCTCGAAGAAGAGGAAGCCGTCCTCGTCGGTCGTGACCCGGTCGCCCGTGTGCCAGGGCCCGGAGGGCGGGGGCTCGTCGAGGTAGGAGAGAAAGAACGTGGGGTCCGTCGCGGGGTCGCGCAGGACGAGCTCGCCGTCTTCCACCGCGAGGTCGACCCCGGGAAGGGGGCGGCCCATGGACCCCGGCCGGATCGCCTCCCCCAGCCGCGCGCCCGTGAGCTGGCCGGTCTCCGTCTGCCCGTAGCCGTCGCGGATCCCGAGCCCCGTCGCCTCCTGCCAGGTGCGCAGCACCTCGGGGTTCAGAGCCTCGCCCGCGGCGACGAGCCCGCGCAGGGCGGGGAGGGGCCGGAGCTCGGCACGCTTGGCCATCACCCGGTACTCCGTGGGGGCCATGCACAGCACGCGGACCTCCTCGCGCGCGAGGAGGTCGAGGCGCTCGTGGGGGTCGAAGCGGCCATCGTGCAGGAGCGCGGGGGCGCCACGCAGCCATGGGGCGATGAAGACGTTCCGGGCGGACTTCGACCAGCCGCTCGCCGCCGTGCACCAGACGAGCTCGCCGGGGCGGGCATCGAGCCAGTGCTCGGCCTGGAGGCGCTGCCCGGCGAGGTAGCACTGGCCGTGGAGCACGCCCTTGGGCTCGCCGGAGGTGCCGCTCGTGAAGGTGACGAGGCACGGGTCGTCGGCCACGAGCTCGGCGCAGGGCGGCGGCGCGCGGTCGGGCCGGTCTCCCCACGGCGCCCAGATGGTCGGCCCCCGCCATCCCGAGGCCCCAAGCTCGGAGGCGTTGCGCTTGTCGCACACGACGAGCTTCGGCTGGGCCGCCTCGAGGCGGAGGCGGAGGTCCTTCGCCCGTAGCTGCTCGGTGCAGGGAAGCACCACCGCACCGAGGTGGAAGCACGCGACCATCGTGAGCACCCACTCGGGCCGGTTGCCCACGAGGGTGAGCACCACGTCCTCCCGCCGGACCCCGATCTCGTGGAGGTGGAACGCGACGGTCGCGGCTCGCCGCGCCACGTCTGAGAACGTCCACTCCCGCCGGTCCCCGCCGCGCGCGAGCTCCACGAGGGCGAGGTCACCCCCCGGGGCGGCCTCCACCACGTCGCGGGCGAAGTTCACCGGCGGAGGATCATCCGCGTGCACCGAGCCTCTCTGAGAGGAAGCCCCCGAGCGCGCGGTTGGCGGTGGCGGCGTCGAGCACCGCCGGCGAGTCTAAGTTCTGTCCCGTGACGTTCTGGAACGGCGTGCGGTGGCTGCACCTCCTGGCCATGGCGTTCTTCGTCGGCGGTCAGCTCGCCCTCGTGGTGCTCACGGGCGTGGCGGTGGTGTGGCACATGCGCCGACCGGCGCTCCACGCCCTCGAGGGCGTGATCTTCCTCGCCCGCGCTGGTGATCGTCGCCCTCGGGGTGGCGCTCGCGCATTGAGCCCCGGGGGCGTCCCCGGCGCGTGGCACCCTTGGGGCGACATGCGCGCCACCCTTCTGACCCTCCTGGTCGCCCTGGCCCTCGTGGCGCCGGCGGCGGCACGCCCCGTCGATGCGACGATCGACCCGCTCGCTCCGACCGCTGACTTCGCGGCTTCACCGGCGACGCCGACCTCCGGGGACACGGTCGCCTTCACCGCGGGCGCGAGCGGCGTCGGGGACCTGTCCTACTCCTGGGACCTGGACGGGGACGGGAGCTTCGGCGAGGAGGGCGAGACGGGGGCGCAGGTCTCCCACGTCTTCCTCGCCCCCGGCGCCCACGTCGTCCGCCTGGTGGTGACCGACTCCTCGGGTAGGTCGACCCGGGTCGAGCACTCCGTCAGCGTGCGCACCCCGCCGCCGCGCGCCGAGCTGCTCGCTCTCCCGGCTGCGCCGCGCGTGGGGCAGGAGGTGACCTTCGTGTCCCTCTCCCGGGCGCCCTACGGCTCCATCGCGACCGAGGAGTGGGATCTCGACGGCGACGGGGCCTTCGACGACGGCAACGGCCCCCGGGTCACCTGGACCTTCGGCCGGGCCGGTCGCCACCCGGTCGCGCTCCGGGTGACCGACACGCAGGGCTCGATCTCGGTCGCTCGCGAGACCGTGCCGGTCAGCCGCCGTCCCGCGGCGCGCCCGGTGGCCCTGTCGCCGTTTCCGGTCGTCCGCCTGCGCGGCCAGCTGCGCCGGGGCGGGATCGCGGTGCAGCTCCTCTCCGTGCTCGCGCCCAGGGGCGCGACCATCGGCGCGCGCTGCCGTCCGGGATGCGGTGGCACGCTGCGGCGCCCCGGGACCGGTCGCGCGGTCCGGCTTGCGCGCTTCGAGCGGGGGTTCAGGGCGGGGGCGCTGATCGAGCTGCGGATCATGGGCGCCGGGCGGATCGGCAAGTACGTCTCGCTGCGGGTGGTCGGGGGGAGGCGTGGCTACGTGCGGCGCGACGCCTGCCTCGCGCCGGGAAGCTCGCGGCCGGTCAGGTGCGCCCGATGAGCGGTCGACGTGTGTGGGTCGGGGCGGCGCTCGTGCCGCTCGCGGGGTTCGGGATCGCGTTCGGGGTGGCGCGGGCGTCGTCAACGCCCTCGGCGGCGCCCCCGCCCCCGACGACTCGTGCGGGAGCCGCGAAGCCCGTCGCGCTGCCTCCCGTCGCGCTGCCCTCGCCCCGGGTCACGCTGCCGGCGCGGCGCGTCGCGAAGCGCTCCGCGGCCACGACGGCGCACTCCTCGACGACGACCACGCCGGTGACCACGACGCCGGCCATCACCGCGCCGGCGCCGGCGCCGGCGTCGCCGTCGACCGCCCCCCCGACGCCGCAGCCGGCCGCCCCCCCGACGCCGCAGCCGGCCGCCCCAGCCCCCGCGCCCGCTCCCGCGCCCGCGCCGAAGACGGCTCCGGCGGGCCCGTCACCCGGCGGGTTCTACGACTCGGGATGATCCATCGTGCGCGGATCCACGCCATGACCGTCCTGGCGCTGATGACCGCCCTGTCGGCGTCCGGGCCTCCCAGACGCCGGCGACGTAGCGGCGGTCTGCTCGGAGCGGCCCGGGCCGCGCTCGGCCAGACCCCCGCCGCCGGGCCTCGCCCTGACACACGCCCCCCGCCGCCCGCGCCGACCGCCGCGCCCCGCCCCGCCCCGCCCCCGGCCGCGGCGCCCGAGCCCGCGCCTCCGCCCGCTGCGCCACCTCCGGCGGCCGCCGAGCCCGAGCCCGCCTCTCCGCCCGCTGCTGCTGCGGCACCTGCGGCGGCCGCTGAGCCCGAGCCCGAGCCCGAGCCCCCGCCCGCGGCCGCGGCGGCACCACCGGCAGCCGGCACGCCCGCCACCTGGCCGGCTTGCACCCGCCCGTTGTCGAGCAGCACGAGGACGGTCTGGTTGCGCTCGGCCCGGTAGGTGCGCACGATGGTCTTGCCCGTGCGGGCGGTGGCGGCCCAGTCGACCCGCCGGGTCTCGTCATCGGGCGTCCACTCCCGCAGCTGGTCGAACTCGGTGCCGCCCCCCCGGCCCCG
>JBBSGJ010000044.1:0-13617 GCA_038254195.1 Solirubrobacterales bacterium | reverse complement strand
GGCGAGGCCCAGGACGTGAACTTCGGCTCGCAGATCCGCTCCTACGTCCTGCACCCCTACACGCTCGTCAAGGACCACCGCACGGATGTCGAGGTGGGCGATGCCAACCGCGTCCTGGGCGGCGATCTCGACCCCTTCGTCCGGCCCTACCTGCTGAAGGCCGCGGAGTGACGCCGCCGCCGCCCGAGCAGCCCACCGCGCCCTACGCCTCCCTCACGCGGTGGGCGGCGGCGCCGTCCGGTGCAGGCCACCGCGGCCCGACGCGTCGGCCCGGGCGAGATCCTGGGCGAGGAAGTAGTTGAGAAGCGTCCGGATGCCGGCGATGGCCCCGAGCTTGCCGATCTCGTTGAAGCTTGGCGAGACCGCGGTGGCGAGGATGTCGGCCCCGAGCTGGAACTCCAGGCCGAGGGCGAGGTACCGCCCGAGCATGAGTCGGACGTCCTCGTAGCCCGAGGGGCGCATGCGCAGCTCGCTCGCCACCCAGCGGACGAAGGCGAGGAGCACCCCGACGACGATGATGATCGCGCCGACGGCCTCGACGACCAGTGCGACATGCTGGACGGCGGTCCGCAGGGCGTCTTCCACGCCCGAGCCTTACCCCCGTGACCGGCAGGCCGACCCATACCCTCCGCGCGAATACGGTGGGGTTCGTGACCGACCTCGAAAGCGTCGTCGCCCGCGCGCTCGCGGAGGATCTCGGCCCGGGCGACGTGACGAGCGTGGCGACGGTGCCCGCCGCCGCGCGGGCGCGCGCGCGGATCCGGCAGAAGGCGCCCGGGGTGGTGTTCGGCCTCGACGCCGCCGAGGCCGTCTTCCGGGCGCTCGACTCCGAGGTGGAGCTCACGCGCCTCGGGCCCGAGGGGGAGTGGCGCGAGGACGGGCCGGTGCTCGCGGCGGTGGGTGGCGCCCGCGCCCTGCTCGGCGCCGAGCGCACCGCGCTGAACCTCCTCGGTCGCCTGTCGGGGGTCGCGACGCTCACCGCGCGCTACGTCCATGCGGTGGAGGGGACGGGTTGCCGCATCCTCGACACCCGGAAGACGACCCCGGGACTGCGGACGCTCGAGAAGGCGGCCGTCCGCGCCGGCGGGGGGACCAACCACCGCGCCGGGTTGTGGGACGCCGTGCTCATCAAGGAGAACCACGCCGCGCTGGGCGGCGGCGTGGGAGTGGCCGTGCGGAGCGCCCGCGCTGCGCACCCCGGTCTCCTGATCGAGGTCGAGTGCGCAGACCTCGCCGAGGTCGACGAGGCCCTGGCGGCGGGCGCGCCGCGCATCCTGCTTGACAACATGGGTCCCGAGGAGCTCCGGGCCGCGGTGGAGCGCATCGCCGGGCGCGCCGAGACCGAGGCGAGCGGCGGGGTGGACCTCGCGTCGGTCCGGCCCATCGCCGAGGCGGGCGTAGACTTCGTGTCGGTTGGCGCGCTCACCCATTCGGCCCCCGCGCTCGACCTCTCCCTTCTCCTCGAGCCCCTGTCATGACCGCCCCGCTCCTGCTCCTCGAGGACATCCCGGCCCTCCAGCGCGAGGTGCGGAGGCTCGCCGCCGAGCGCGACGCGGTCGTCCTCGCCCACAACTACCAGCTGCCCGAGATCCAGGACGTCGCCGACTACGTGGGCGACTCCCTCGGGCTCTCCCGGCAGGCCGCGGAGGCGTCCGCGCGGACCATCGTGTTCTGCGGCGTGCACTTCATGGCCGAGACCGCCTCCGTCCTCTGCCCCGGCAAGATCGTCCTGCTGCCCGACCTCGACGCGGGCTGCTCGCTGGCGGCTTCAATCGACGCCGACCAGCTCCGCGCGTGGAAGGCCCAGCATCCGGGCGCCGTCGTCGTGATGTACGTGAACACGACGGCCGAGGTCAAGGCCGAGACCGACTACTGCTGCACGTCGTCCAACGCGGTCGCCGTGGTGCGCCACATCCTCGCCGAGCACGGTCCGGACACGGAGATCCTCTTCGGGCCGGACATGTTCCTCGGCGCCTACGTGGAGAAGACGCTCGGCGTCACGATGCACGTCTGGGACGGGGAGTGCCACGTCCACGCCGGCATCCGGCCGACCGACATCACGCGCGTGCGTGAGGCGCACCCGGGCGCGGACTTCCTCATCCACCCCGAGTGCGGGTGCTCGACCTCGGCGATGGAGTACGTCGCCGCCGGCGACATCGACGCCGACGGGGTCCACATGCTCTCCACGGGCGGGATGCTCGACTTCGCCCGCAGCGCGCCGGCCGGTCAGAGCGTCGTGGTGGCCACGGAGACGGGAATGCTCCATCCCCTGCGCCAGGCGGCGCCCGACGTGGACTTCGTCGCGGCCAACGAGAAGGCCCACTGCCGTTACATGAAGATGATCACGCTGCCGAAGCTGCGCGACGCGCTGCGCGACGGGCGGCCCGAGGTCCGGGTGGACCCGGAGCTCGCGGTCCGCGCCCGGGTGCCCATCGAGCGCATGGTCGCGATCACCCCCTGAGCGCGACGCCCTCGTCCACGGCGAGACGGACGAGCCGCAGCGCGGCGCGCCTGCGCTCGAGCTCCACCGGCGTGTAGCAGTGGACGTCGGCGGGGGCGCCCATCTCCGCGGCGTCCCACAGCGAGCCGCACTGGTGGACCCGCTCGAGCCACGGCACGCCGTCGAAGGCGTCGGAGACGAGGACGACCACCCACTCCGGGCCGCGCTCGCGCTGGGGACCCGCCCCGCGCGCGTCCGCGACCTGCGCCCCGCCGACCCAGGCGCCGGAGATCGGCCACCGGTCGGACACCCGCCGCAGGTAGCGATCGAGCTCGCGCCGGGCGACCCCCTCCATGCGGCGATCATCCCACGAAGTCGCTCACCTCATGCGGGCCGACGCACGCGACCGCGAGCTCGGCGGGCACCTCGCGGGCGATCTCCGCGACCTCGTCGTAGGTCACCGCGTCGAGGGCGGCGATCGTGCGGTCGGGATCGACCTCGTCGCCGAAGATGACCGCCTGGCTCGCCGCATGGCGCGCCACGGCGTTCGTGTGCTCGAAGGCGAGCACCAAGCCCCCGGCCGCGTAGGCGCGGGCGCGCTCGACCTCGGCCTCGGTCGGGCCGTCGGAGCGCAACTCGTTCACGATCTCCCGCATCCGGCCGTAGGCCTCCAGGCACTTCGTGGAGTCCAGCCCGGCCGAGAGCTGCAGGATCGCCACGTCGCTCGCGGAGTGGGAGAGCGCGTAGACCGAGTAGGCCAGGCCGCGCTGCTCGCGGATCTCGTCGAAGAGCCGGGAGCCCATGGAGCCCCCAAGCAGCGTCGCGTAGATCGCCAGCGCGGCGCGGCGGGCGGGGTCGCGCACGTCGAGGGCGAGCATGTGGATCATCCGCAGGTGCGACTGGTTGGACTCCCGCTCCTCCACGAGCACCTCGGGCGCATGGCGCGGGGCGGGCTCCACCGCCCCGGGCGCGGGGAGGTCGGGAAAGCGGCCGAACGACTCCTCCACGCCCGCGGGGACGTGCTCGAGGTTGCCCACGAGGAAGGCGCCGGCGCGCCGGCCCGACCAGCGGCGCTCCCGGAAGGCGACGATCGCCTCGCGCGAGAACGTCCGCAGGTGCTCCTCGGGCCCGAGCACGGGACGCCCGAGTGGGTGGTCGCCGAAGGCGGCGCGGTCGATGAGGTGCTCGGCCAGCACCGCGGGCTGGTCCTGCGCGCGGGCGATCTCCTGGATGACCACGCCGCGCTCGCGGTCGAGCTCCTCGGCGTCGATCCGCGGGCGGGCCACGAAGTCCGTGAGCAGGTCGATCGCCTCGGGCGCCCGCTCGGCCCGTGCCGTGATGTGAAAGGCGACGAGGTCGTGGCTCGTGTAGGCGTTGAGCTGTGCGCCGATCCGCTCGGCCGACTCGTTGACGTCACGGTAGGTGGGGTAGGACTCGCCGCCCTTGAACACGAGGTGCTCGAGGAAGTGGGCCATCCCGTTCTCCTCGGCGCTCTCCGTGCGGGCGCCGGCGTCGAAGGCGACGAGCACGGTGAGCGCGCGCGTGCCGGGGATGGAGATGCGGTGCAGCGAAAGGCCGTTGGGCAGCGTGGTGGCGGAGGCGATCGTCACGAGGAAGGACCCTAGCCCCGGACGGCGAACCCACGCTCGACATGGCCGTATCCCAGCTGCCCCAATGGAGAACCAGGCGTCCGACCGCGGCTTCCCCCCCGCCCGCCGAACGACCACTCGCCGGCTTCGCCGGGCGAGCGGTGCCCGCTTCCGTCGTGGAGCTCCGCGGCGTGCGGATGGAGTACCCGAGTGGCGACACGGGGCTCGACGGCGCGACGTTCACGGTCCGCCGCGGGGAGCTCCTGTTCCTCATCGGCGCCACGGGGTCGGGCAAGTCGACGGTGATGCGGCTTCTCATCAAGGAGATCGAGCCGACCCTGGGGACGATCCGCGTCGCCGGCCGTGTGCTCGAGGCCATGCCCCGCCGGCGCGTGCCGCTCTACCGCCGCAACCTCGGTGTCGTCTTCCAGGACTTCAAGCTCCTCCCCGACCGGACCGTCTACGAGAACGTGGCCTACGCGCTCCAGGTCACGGGCGCCTCCCGGAAGGAGATCCGGGCCAAGGTGCCCGACATCCTGCGCCTCACGGGGCTCTCGACGAAGCTCCACAACGTCCCCGGGCAGCTCTCGGGCGGCGAGCAGCAGCGCGTCTCCATCGCCCGCGCCTTCGTGAACCATCCGCCGCTCCTGCTCGCCGACGAGCCCACGGGCAACCTCGATCCCGAGACCTCCATGGGGATCATGCAGCTCCTGCACCGGATCAATCGGACCGGGACGACGGTGATCGTCGCCACCCACGACGTGGACATGGTCGACCGCATGCGCCGGCGGGTGATCGAGCTCGTGCAGGGCCGCGTGGTCCGCGACGAGGCCCTCGCGGGCTACCTCGCGCGATGAGGCTGGGCTTCTTCACCCGCGAGGCCGGGCGCTCCCTGCGCCGCAACGCGGCTCCCAGCTTCGCCGCGCTGGCCACCGTGCTCGTGACGATGCTCATGGTCGGGATCTTCATCCCGATCGTCCAGGCCGCCACCGGGGCGGCGAACGACGTACGCCGCCGGGTCCTCGTCGACGTGTTCCTCAAGACCAGCGCGAAGCCCGCGGACGCCACGCGCGTGCGGGGGCTCCTCGCCCAGAGCCCGCACGCGGGGGATGTGCAGTACGTCTCGCGCGCCGAGGCCTACGCGCAGCAGCGCAAGCGCCACCCCGAGCTCTACGACCTGCTCGGCAAGAACCCGCTGCCCGACACCTTCCGGGTCACCCCCGACCCCCCGGACGCGGCGAGCGCCCTGCGCAACGACCTGCAGGGGCTCCGGGACCGGTCCGTCGACCAGGTCAAGAACCGTCAGGACGACACCCAGAAGATCCTCACGGTCACCCGGGTCGTGAAGATCACCACCGCCGGGCTGGCCGCGGTCCTCGTGCTGGCGTCGATCCTGCTCATCGCCAACACGATCCGGCTCTCGCTGTTCTCGCGGCGGCGTGAGGTCGAGGTGATGAAGCTTGTGGGCGCCACGGACGGCTTCATCCGCTGGCCGTTCGTGATCGAGGGCCTGATCGTGGGCGCGCTCGGATCGCTCGGGGCGATCGCGCTGCTCGCGGCGTTCAAGTTCGCGGTGCTCAACGCGTGGGCCGAGAAGTTCACGCTCATCGCCGCGCCGAAGACGATCCCGTTCGGGGTGCTCGTGGCGGTGATCCTCGCGGCGGGGGCCGCGCTCTCGGCCGCCGGGTCGGGGCTGTCGCTGCGCCGCTTCCTGCGCGTGTAGCGTCGTCAACGCTCGTTCACTCCCAGCGGTTGATGCGTTAGCATCAGATGCATGCGCACCACCCTCCGAGTAGACGATGACGTCCTGTTCGCCGTGCAGGAACGGGCCCGGCGCGAGAAGCGCACGGCTGGGCAGGTGTTGTCCGATCTCGCCCGCCAAGCACTGACGGGGCAAGGCCGGCCACCGGAAAGCCAGCCCGACGCCGGGCACCACGGCTTTCAACCCCTACCGCGCCGAGGCGCCGTGATCTCAAATGCGCTCATCGACCGGCTCCGGGAAGAGGAGCCCGAGTGACGCGGGCGCTGCTCGACATCAACGTGCTCCTGGCGCTGCTCGACAGCGACCACGTCGACCACCGCCGAGTCCACGATTGGCTCGAGGACGGAATCGGGGACGGGTGGGCATCGTGCGCCATCACCGAGAACGGCTTCGTGCGCATCATCAGCCAGCCTCGCTACCCGAGTCCTGTCTCGCCTGCCAAGGCCATCGCCGTCTTGAGGCGGGCGTGTGACAGCGGTCCGCACGAGTTCTGGACCTGCGATGTCAGCTTGCTGGACGCTCGACTCGTGGACGGGACCCGTCTGCACGGGCCGCGTCAGGTAACCGATGCGTACCTGCTTGCCCTGGCCAGGGCGCGTGATGGGCGCTTCGTCACCTTCGACCGCTCGCTGTCCATCGCTCCGGTCAAGGGCGCCGGCAAGGACCATCTGTCAATCCTGTAGACCCTCCTGCTCCATCGCTGCGTCTCGCCGGCAACGACGAAGATCACACCCCTGAGCGCCCGTATCCTCGACGGGTGTGGCCTTCCTCCGCCGCATGTGGGTCCCGTTCGCCGTCCTGCTCGTGCTCGTGCTCGTCACGCTCGCGGGGGGGATGTGGCTGGGCGCGCACCCGACCCATCTTCCCGGCTTCGTACGCGACGCGGTGGGCGCGAGCGGGGACACCCAGCTCGTCGACGAGACCCTCGACGCGATTGGGTCGGACTACTACCGCAAGGTCGACCGGACGACGCTCGTCAACCGCGGTCTGGAGGGTGCGGTCCGCTCGCTGCACGATCGCTTCTCGGACTACTACAACCCCGAGGCCTACCGGCACTTCTCCGCGGAGACCAGCGGCCGCTTCGCGGGGGTCGGCATCTCCGTCAAGGCCGACAAGCGGGGGCTGCGGGTCGTCCGCGTCCTGCCGGGCACGCCGGCGGCGCGGGCGGGTATCCACCGTGACGACGTCATCAACGGCGTCGACGGGCACTCCATCGCCGGCAACCCCGCGTCGACCTCGCTGATCCGCGGCGACCCGGGCACCCGGGTGACGCTGATCGTGCTCCGGGCCGGCGGCAAGCGGCGCTTCCGGCTGACGCGGACGCCGTTGCGCGAGGAGAACGTCCACTCGCGGATGCTGCGGGCCGGTGGTGAGAAGATCGCCTACGTCCAGCTCACGCAGTTCTCCTCGGGCGCCCACGCGGAGGTCGGCGCCGCCCTGCGCAGGCTGCTCGGCCGGGGGGCGCACGGGATCGTCTTCGACCTGCGCGGGAACGGCGGCGGCCTGCTCGAGGAAGCCCAGCTCGTCGGCTCGCTGTTCATCGCCAAGGGAACCATCGTCTCGGTCGCGGGGCGCGCGCGTCCCAAGCGCGTGCTCTCGGCGGAGGGTGGCGTCATCGCCGCCAAGCAGCCGCTCGTGGTGCTCATGGATCACGACACCGCCTCGGCGTCGGAGATCGTCGCGGGCGCGATCCAGGACCGGGGGCGGGGCAAGCTCGTCGGCACGAACTCCTACGGCAAGGGGGTCTTCCAGGAGGTGAAGAACCTCTCCAACGGCGGAGCCCTGAAGATCACCGTCGGCGAGTACTTCCTCCCGTCGGGGCGCAACCTCGGGGGGGGAGGGGTGAAGGAGGGGCGGGGCCTCGTCCCCGACGTCCGCGTACGCGACGATCGGCGGACCCGCCGCGACGAGGTCCTCCGCGCCGCGCTGCGCATCCTCGCGGACTCACGGTGAAGGAGGGGCGGGCGGGGCCGAGCTCGGGCGACCATCTCGTCGGCGTCCTGGCCCGGCGCGGGCGCTTCCTCACCGCCGAGCCGTTCTTCGCCCGCGGGCGCCCGATCACGCTCGACAAGCCCAAGGGCCGCGCGGGCGACGGGGACCTCGTGCTCGTGCGGATGGGGGGCCGCAACGGGCGGGGCCGGGGAGTGGTCGAGCGGATGGTGGGCCGGGCCGACGTCGCGCGCGACGTCCTCGAGGCGCTCATGCTCGACCGCGGGCTGCGCCGACGCTTCGACCCTGCGGTGGAGCGGGCGGCGCGGCTGGCCTCGCCGGAGGATGCGGGTGCGGCCACCCGGCGTGACCTGCGCGAGCTGCCGACGTTCACGATCGACCCCGCGAGCGCGCAGGACTTCGACGACGCGGTGTCGGCCGAGGAGCTCGGTCCGGGCCGGTGGCGGGTATGGGTCCACATCGCCGATGTCGCCGCGCACGTGCCGCCGGGGTCGCTCGTGGACCGGGAGGCCTACCGGCGCGGGACGAGCGTCTACGTCCCGGGGGCGGTCGAGCCCATGCTGCCAGAGGCGCTGTCGAACCGCTCGTGCTCGCTGCGGCCGGGGGAGGACAGGCTCGCGGTGACGGTGGAGATGGAGCTCCGGGGCGCCGACGTGGTGCGCGCGTCGTTCGCGCGGACGCTCATCCGCTCCGACGAGCGCCTGGACTACGACCGGGTGGACCGGATCTTCGCGGGGGAGGAGCGGGCGCAGGAGCCATGGGCGGCGCCGCTCGAGGCCGCGCGGGCAGCGGCGGGGGCGCTGGCCGAGCGGCGGGCGTCGCGGGGCGCCCTCGTGGTCGAGACCGCCGAGCCCGAGTTCTCGTTCGACGACCGCGGACACGTGGTGGGGATGGCGCGCGTCGCGGGGACCGAGTCCCACCGGGTGATCGAGCACCTGATGATCGCCGCCAACGAGGCGGTGGCCGCGCGGTTGGAGGCCGGGAGCGTGCCGGCGCTGTACCGGGTGCACGAGCGGCCGCAGCCCGCTGCCGTGCAGCGGCTCGTCGACCAGCTCGCCACGCTCGACGTGGCGACCCCGCCCCTGCCCGAGCACGTGAGCCCGTCGCAGGCCGAGGACGCGGTGGGGGAGATCTCGCGGCTCGTGGACGCCGAGGTCCGCCGGCGCGGCCACGGGCGCCGCGCGCTGACGACGCTGGTGCTGCGCGCCCTCAAGCAGGCGCGCTATGACCCGCGGAACCTCGGTCATGCGGGGCTGCGCTCCCCGCGGTACTGCCACTTCACCTCGCCCATCCGGCGCTACCCGGATCTCGTGTGCCACCGGGCGCTGCTCTCCACCCTGTCGGGGGCCGAGCCGGTGCCCGACCCCTCGCGGCTCGAGGAGACGGCGACGTGGACCTCGGCGCGCGAGCGGGCGGCGATGCTCGTCGAGCGCGACGCCGATGACGTGGCGCGGTGCTTCGGGCTCGAGCGCGACCTGTTCACCGGTGGGTGGCAGCGCGACTGGGCCGGCGAGGTGATCGGGCTCGTGGGCTCGGGGGCGTTCGTCGCGTTCGGCGACGGCTACCAGGGCTTCCTGCCGGTGCGGCGGCTGCGCGGGGAGTGGTGGGAGCTCAACGAGGAGGGCACGCTGCTCCTGGGCACGACGAGCGGCCGGACGGTGCGCCTCGGCGACCCGGTGCGGGTGGAGGTCGAGCGGGTCGACGCCCCGCGCGGCCGCGTCGACCTGCTACCAGTGGAGGTCTGATGGCCAAGGGCTCGGGAAAGCGCAAGACGGCGCCGGGCGACGTCGCCTCCAACCGGCAGGCGTCGTTCCGCTTCAACCTGCTCGACCGGATGGAGGCGGGGATCGTGCTCCAGGGCACGGAGGTCAAGGCGCTGCGCGACGGGGGCGCCCAGCTCAAGGACGGCTACGCGACCATCGACGCGGGCGAGGTGTGGCTGCACAACGTCCACATCCCCCCGTATAAGCCCGCCGCGCGGGAGAACCACGAGCCTGAGCGTCCGCGCAAGCTCCTGCTGCACCGCTACCAGATCGAGCGTCTCGTCGGCCGCGTCAAGGAGCGCGGGCTCACGCTGGTCCCCACCCGGCTCTACTTCTCCGACGACGGGCGGGCGAAGGTGGAGATCGCGCTGGCCCAGGGCAAGGACCGCTTCGACAAGCGCGAGGCGATCAAGGAGCGCGAGACCAAGCGCGAGATGCAGCGCGCGGTGCGTGATTTGAGGCGGTAGTGGACTAACCGGACTAAGCTGGTACCGTCGAAGCATGGACGCCGTCTCCATCCACGAGGCCAAGACCCACTTCTCCCGCCTGGTCGCCCGCGCCGAGGCGGGAGAGGAGATCATCGTGCGCCGGGGGAACAAGCCCGTCGCGAAGCTCGTGGGGTACGAAGAGCCCAAGAAGAAGCCTCGTCAGCGCGGTCGCCTCAAGGGCCAGATCTGGATCGCCGACGACTTCGACGAGCCGCTCGAGGACTTCGCCGACTACATGTGATGGAGCGGGTGCTCGTGGACACCCACGCCCTGCTGTGGTGGTTGTGCGACGATCCCGCCCTTCCCACCGACATCGCGCTGCTGATCGACGACCGCGGCACGGACGCGGTCGTGAGCATCGCCTCGGTCTGGGAGGTCGCGATCAAGCGGGGCCTCGGGAAGCTCGAAGCGCCGGACGATCTGCCCGGCATGCTCGAAGGCGAGGACTTCACGTTGCTCCCCATCACGTCCGCCCACGCCTGGGCCGTCCGCGAGCTGCCTCACCACCACCGCGACCCGTTCGACCGGATGCTCGTCGCCCAGGCGATCCTCGAGGGCATCCCGCTCGTGAGCGGCGACCCGCGGTTCGCCGCCTATGACGTCGAAGTCCGCTGGGACTGAGGCTGATGGCACACCGCCTCGACGTTGTGCCCGTCGGGATCGAGCACGAAGGCGCCGTAGTACTGCGGGTGGTAGATCTCGCGGACCCCCGGGCCGCCGTTGTCCTTCCCGCCGGCCGCCCGCGCGCCGCCGTGGAAGGCGTCGACCGTGGCGCGGTCCGGACTCGAGAAGGCGACGTGGGCCGGGGCGGTCTGCTCGCCCTCGCGCAACCAGAAGCCGGGCTTGCCGGCCTGGCCGTAGCCGATCACGCCGGGGAACTCGAGCAGGCGCTCGTGGCCGAGCGGCGCGAGCGCGGCGTCGTAGAAGCTCCCGGCACGCTCCAGGTCGCCGACGAGGATGACCACGTGGTCGATCACAACGTGGCCGCCCCGCCGTAGGTCCCGAAGGACCAGTGGTTGCCGTCGAGGTCCTTCGCCGAGTAGTCGCGCGAGCCGTAGTCCTGCTCGGTGATGTCCGAGACCTCGGCCCCGGCCGCCTGAGCGCGCTCGCGGTGGGCGTCGGGGTCGGTCACCACGACGTAGAGGTGGCCGGCGCCCGGCTCCGGGTGCGCGCCCGCGGACCACTCCCCGAGCATTATCCCGGAGTCGCCGAGGGAGAGCTCGGCGTGTTGGATGTGACCGTCGTCGCTCTCGTAGACGGCGGCGCGCTCGAAGCCGAAGGCGCGCTCGAGGAAGTCGATGGCCGCCTTCGCGTCGCGATAGCGGATGACGGGGAAGATCGTCTGGCTCATGAGCGCCAACCTACGCCGCCGCGAGGGCGCGGTCTTGGAGAAATGTGACCGGCGTCCGGCCACCCAGGGCGCGGAACTCCCGGTTGAGGTGCGGCTGGTCCGCGTAGCCGCTCTCCACGGCGAGTCGCGCGAGCCCGACGCCGCGGTCGAGGAGCGCCGTCGCGCGGCGGAAGCGCAGGATCCGGGCGTAGGCCTTGGGTGCGAGCCCGAGCTCGGAATGGAAGGAGGCCGACAGGTGGCGGCGCGAGCAGCCCAGCTCCGCGGCCAGGGCTGCGATCCGCAGCGACCCGTCCGTGGCCACCAGGCGGGCCAGGGCACGCGCGACGTCCGGGCGGGGAGGTGTCGCGGTGGCGGCGCGACGCAGGAGCATGGCGTCGAGCGATGCGCCAGCCCTCGGCCAGGTCGAGCACGACGACGACGTGCGGCGAGGCGAGCTCGAGCTGCGCCACGGGACCGGGCGCCCGCGAGGAGAACGCGGCGTAGTCCGACTACCAGTCGAACAGCGGCCCACCGTGTCGTCGGGAAAGGCGACGAACCCGTCGAGGGACACCGCGGCCTCGGCGACGACGGCGCTCATGCCTTCCGCCTCAGCACCTCGTCGAGCCGGTCGTAGGTCTCGTTCAGTCCGCCCTCCATGCCCGAGGCGAGCATCCCGTCGCGCTCCTCGGTCGTGTGGAACACCGAGACCGTCGTGACCTTCGTCTGCTCGCCGAGGTCCTCGAAGGTCGCGGTCTCCACGGACACGTGACCGGGCATGCCGTCCCACTCGAACGTCTGCACGATCCGCTCAGGTGGCGTGACCTCGCGGTAGGCGCCGCGGAAGCCCGTCTGGGTGCCGTCCGAGTTGCGCAGGACGAAGCGCCAGCGGCCGCCCGTCCGCGCGTCCATCTCCTCGACGACGGCCGTGGTGCCCCGCGGGCCCCACCACTCGGGGATGAGCTCCGGGTCGGTGTAGATCGCGAAGACACGGTCGCGCGGGGCGTCGAAGACCCGCTCGATCCTGATCTCGCGCTCCGTGGGGGTGCTGATGGTGGCCTGCGTCATCGTGCTTCTCCTTCCTTCCGTTCGAGGAGCTCCCCGAACCGGTCGAGGCGTTCATTCAGCATCAGCCGGTGGGTCTCCATCCACCCGAGCGCCGCGTCGAGGCGCTCGGGCCGAGGCGGCAGCACCGCGTCCGGCCCACCTTCTCGCTGGACACGAGCCCCACGTCCGCGAGCACCCGGACGTGCTTCTTCATCCCGGTGAGCGAGATGTCGAAGGGGTCGGCGAGCTCGGAGATGGTCGCCGGGCCGCCCCCGAGACGCTCGAGGACGGCCCGACGGGTCGGGTCGGCCAGCGCGGCGAAGGTGCGATCCACCGACTGACACTGGACCATCAAGTTCAGTTGGCCACTGTTTCGCTGCCACCGCGCAGACCGACGACCACATGCTGCGCGCGGAGGCGCTGGCGGCGGGCACGGTGCGGGTGGGCGACGACTGCTTCAGTGGCCCCGGCGCCTGATCCGCGGCGGCGCTGGCAACGAGCCGGACCGGCCGGACCCCGCCCGGGAGACCTACGAGGAACCCGGCCGGCGCCCCGGCTTGCCGTGCAATCACTTGGGTCTCCCGGGGGCCAGGTTCACGCGACCGAGCGGCGGCGCGGCCGCGCTTTGCTGGGCGTGAACGAACCGCCCCAGGGGCAGCTCGGCGAGGTTGCGGAACGTCGGCGGTCGTTCGTCGGTCGGCTCCGGCAATGGGAGCGCGCCGAGCTCGGCGTCGGTGGCGAACGGGGCCGGGTGTCAGCGGGCGACCAGCGCGGGCCGAGCCAGAACTGCTTGGTCCGCGCGGCAGGTAGCAGGTCGGTCGACGCCGATCGGGTAGGTGCGCACATCCTCAGAGCCCGATGTCCGATAGCTCAGGCCGCTGCCCGCCAGCACCAGGAACGCCTCGTCCTCGTCCGCGTGGCTGTGCGGTGGCGTCGAGCGCTTCCCCGGGTCGATGTCGGTGACGTCGGCGACGTCGGGGTCACCGGCGATCAGCTCGCGGATGCGGTTGGCGAGATCCTCGTCGTACGCCATGCTCAGCATCGTCCAGCCGGCACCACGCCGTGTCAAACGGGCTGATGCTGTCCTCGTTCGCAGTGGCTCTAGACCCGATGGGGGTTGACGTCGGGGTTTGATGGCCGGACGCTCCTCGCGGGGGTTTGTCTGGCCGGAGAGAAGGCTCCGGCTGACCCCAGATCAGTGAGGAGGTCCGGCCATGGCTGGAACGATGACGTGGGTGGGGCTTGATGTCC
>JBBSGJ010000043.1:0-13962 GCA_038254195.1 Solirubrobacterales bacterium | reverse complement strand
GCCGCGGCAAGCCCGCCTACCGCAAGGTCCCCTACATCTTCGTCGCCCCCGCACGACCGGGGTCGATCGCGCGGGTGGCCTCCGAGGTCTTCCGCTCGAACTACGGCGGCTGGAGGGGCCTGCGCTCGCCGGACTTCCCGTTCATGGAACGGGTGCTCGGCGGCCGCAGTCCGCTCCAGGGCGAGCTGCTCAGCTACATCCTCTTCGATCGCGACTTCATCGACGAGCTCATCGAGATGGGGCGTCGGGACGCGCGCCGCTGGCTCGTCGGCCAGTCGGGGCCCGACGCGCCCTGGCGCACGGAGCCGCTGGACATGCCGATGACCAGGGCGCCGGCGCGCTGGACCGGGCCGGAGGTCGGCGGCGAGCCGCGGTGGACTGCGCCGGGATGGCGGGCGGCCCAGTGACGCGCCGGTATGTCGAAAGGCCAGCATATGCTGACCTTTTTGTTGTGGAGGATGGCGAAGGAATACGAACCCGCGGCGCGTTCGACGGCTGCGCCTTGCGGCTTGCGGGGAAGGTGGCTGCGGGACGTCGTTCGATTCAGACGATGATGGCGTCGACGCCGTCGAGGTTGGCGAAGTCGCGGTCACATGTGATGAGCGGGAGTCCGTGGGCGGCTGCGGTCGCCGCGATGAGAGCGTCCGCCGTTGCGAGCTTCTTCCGCCGGTGGCGTCTGGTGTCGGCGAGCAAGCGCCCGTAATGCGGGGCGACGTGCGTGTCGACGGGTAGGGCGGCGAAGCGTCGCTCGGCGAAGACGAGCGTGGCGAGGCGGCCGGGGCGCTGCTCGTCGCTGGCGATGAGGACGCCGTGGTGCAGGCCGCAGAGGGTCACGGCGCAGATCGCTGCCTCCTCGGGCGGTTCCCCGAGCGTGAAGTCTTAGCCGCGCGCGAGGGCGATGACGAACGAGGTGTCCAGGAGCGCTCGCCTCACGCGAACGGGTCGCGTGGGGTCTCGTCGAGCTCGCGCAGCTCTTCGTCGAGCCGGTCCTCGGGAGGTATCATGCCTCGTAGGTCGCGAACGAGTTCGTCGAAAGGCACGAACTGCTGGGCACGATCCACCGGGACGAGCTCGGCGACCGGGTGGCCGTGGACGGTGATGCGCAGTCGCTCACCGGCCTCGACGCGGCGCAGCAGGCTGGCGGTGCTGTTGCGAAGCGCACGTGCGGCACATCTGTAGCCTAATGGCTACAGCCTACCTCGAGCGTGCAGCAAGGTCGTGAATCGGCCGGCGTGGGGTGGGCGCCGGTCAGGCACACGCTGGAGTGACTCTTAGGAGCTACACTTCGCCGTGCGATGCCGAGTAAGCATCCTCGGATTGCCGTGACCGCCGATGCGGAGCTTGGCAGCGCGCTCGAGCGTGTGCGTGCTGCGACGGGTACGCACGAGCCTGACGCCACGCTGGTGCGGAGGCTCGCCGTCGGGGGTGCGGAAGCAGAGATCCAGGCCGGTTGCGGTCGTCGTGCGGCGGCGGAGGCGTTGCTGGCGGCGATGGACGGCGGCGAGTTTGCTCTCGACCTGGCCGCGATCGATCGGCTCAACGCTCCGCCGGGCGCCACGTGAGCGTCGAGTTGTGGGACGGCCAACGCCCGGTGCTCGCCGATACCTCCGCATGGATGCGTGCCCGTCGAGACCCCGAGGTGCGTGAGCGGCTGCTGACCGCGGTCGCACTCGGTGATGTCGCTTGGTGCTGGCCGGTGCGTTACGAGCTGATGGTGGATGCCCGTGGTCCGGAGGGGATCGCGGCCATCGATCGCGCGTTCGAGAGCATGCGGGAGATCGCAGTCGACCGGGCCGTGCAGCGTGGGGTGCTGGCAGCGATGCGCGAGCTCGCGAGCGGCGGTTCCCACGGCGCTCATCGCCTGCCACTCACCGATCTCACCGTCGCCGTCGCGGCGCAGACCTCCGGCCTGGACGTGCTCCACTTCGACCGGCACTTCGAGCGTGTCGGCACGCTGCTGGGCGTCAGCACGCCATGGCTCACGGAGCCGTCGGCCTAAGGATCGAGGCGCCTCCGGCATTCCGCTGGGCGGTGCGTCGCGTACCCGCGCTCGGCGGCAGCCTCATCCCTACGCGGCGGTGACCAGCGTGCGCCGCCATCTACGCTCCGTCCGCCGCCTGCGCCTTCTCCGCTGCCCTCAACTTCTTCCGGGCGGTGTCGCCGGCGTGCTCGCCGAGCGCGCGGTAGGCCTCGAAGCGTTGGTCGGTGTAGAGCTGACCGGCGGTGCTGTGGTGGGGAAAGACGGGGTCCTGCTGGCGGTAGGCACGGACATCCCACGGCACCGCGTCGGTGACGACGGTCGGCACGTAGACGAGGCGCCCGACCTCTACGAGCTCGTCGGTACCGCTTCGCGAAGAGATCTTCCCGACGACGCAGCTCTCGGCCGCCAGGCCTGTTCCGTCGCTCGGGAGCAACGGCGAGGGGTCGATGTCGATCTCCACCTCGAGCTCGCTGCGCGCGAGCGCGATCGCGTCTCCCAGGGCCGCGAACGGCTTGCCGCCGCTCGCGTCGAAGCAGTAGACGGTGTCGCACCCGCGCCGGAGCAGCTCCACGAGCCCGAGGTTCTCGTAGTGGCCCCCGTCGGTGACGTAGAGGAAGCGGGCGTCGACGCGGTTGCGGCCGAGCATCTCGCGAAACAGGTAGGAGAGCCGCGGGCGCTTGAGGAAGTCCGGCGGCGGCTTCGCGGAGTCGGCCCCCGCCTCCGCTGCGTCCCCGGGTTCCGGCTGCCACGACCCGCCCTTCACAAGATGCCGTGGGTTGGCCACCCAGACGCCGAGGCGGAGGTTGGCCAGCGCCATCACGAACCGCACCGGGGCGCGGGTCAGCTTGCCCATGGAGGGGGAGATGGCCGCCCCCGACATCGCCACCGCCGCGGGCAGGGTGATGTCCCGGAGGCGGTTGGCGCCGAGCTGCTGCTGGTAGGCGTCCGTGGCGATCGCGCCGACCAGCGGCCCGCCGATCGCCGCGGGGCTGAACGTGAAGCTCGTCACCCCACGGCCGGGGGGCGTGGCGCCGGGGTCGGAGACGTTGGCCGCGGCGCACACGAGCAGCGTCGGCCAAGCCTTCCCCCCGGGGCCCGGCCACACCCCCGACTCCGACAGGGGCACGAGCCGCTCGTAGTCGCGCTCGACCGCCGCGGCGCGCCCGTCCGCGGGCGCCCGGACCCGCTTCAGGGCGAAGGCGGAGCACAATCGCCGCCGGTAGAAGTGGTGCAGCGACCACGTGGTCAGGTCCGTGAGGAGGTAGGCGAGCGCGAACAGCGCGAGCGGCGCCGCGACCCCGAGCCAGAGCACCGTCGGGTCCGTGGTGGACGGCCCCGAGTGCGATAGCGCGACCGACGCGGCGAGGACGACGATCGTGAGCAGGAGCGCCGGGCCGGCGAGCACACCGGCGAGATAGGCGAACGCGTGGCGGAGCTTCGGGCTCGCGCGGCTCCAGAACCCCCTCACGCGGCCCAGGTCCCGGAGAACGCCGGCGGGCTTCTCCTCACGGGCACGGAGCTGGAGGAGGGCGGCGAGCAGCAGGCTGGCCAGGCCGCCCCCTCCCGCCACGGGGACGGGCAGGGCGCGCGCCGTTCCCGAGGCGCTTCCGCCCGACGCCGAGTCCCGGAGTACGCCGGCGAGCTCGGGGACGGCCACGAGCACCACCGCCGCCCCGCCGAGCGCGAGGAGCAGCCGATTGGACCAGGTCTCGAGGGCCTGGACGCGGGCGCGCCGATCGCGGATGAGCAGGGCGAGCAGGCCGAGCGCGGTGGCCGAGCCGGCCAGGGCGATCAGCGTCACCCACACCCAGCTCGGCTCGTGCGCGCTCCAGGAGCCCGGCTGGGCCCGCGCCCCCCACAGGTGGCCGAAGTGCGACCGGTAGAGCCACGCCCCGAGCGCGGTGCCGACGGCGAACAGCGGCAGCCCGATCACGAGCACGTTGATGACGAGCCCGAGGGCGACCCGCCGGACCAGCGCGAGCTTGTCGAGCGGCGACGGCGCCATGTACTCGCTGTGGTTGCGCAGGTACTGCTCCTCCGGCGACCCGGGATGGAACGGCAGCGCGCCCGCCTTGACGAGGTCGGGATCCGAGTCATCGGCGCCGTCGTCACCTGTCTTCGGTCGGGTCCCACCGCGGGGCCACGTCTTGGCGACCATGCAGAAGCTCGCGGCGATGTAGGAACCGCCGGAGACGGCGGCCAGGTAGCGGGCCCCCTCGAGCTCGCCGTCGTGGCGGAGGGCCTGCAGCGCCCCGAGGTTGAAGGCTGCCGAGCGGATGCCGCCGCCCGAGCAGCAGATGCCCACCTTCTTCTCCTCGCCCACGCCGAACGGCTCGAGGACCCCCAGCCGGGAGGGAGAGGGCTCCGGCCGCTCGCCCGTCAGCAACCACCGCAGAAAGCCACGGCGCCGCTCGGCGCGTGTCGGTGGCCGCTTGGGCCTGACGCCGAGGATCCCCTGGTCGGCGCGGGGCGCCCCCGCGCGGACTCCGCCTGTGCCCTTGCCCGGCGTCACCTCGACGGCCGGCTCGCCCTCGGCCGGGTCCGAGGCGTTCTCGCCCACCCAGCGGCCCGCCTGATTGACCGAGTCCTCGACTCCGGCGCGGTCCTCGGCGAGCGTGATGGTGTGAAGCGATCCGTCGCCGCCGACGCCGACGCCGACGCCGACGCCGACGTACTGCTGTACTGCCGGACCGATAGGTACATGCGGCTCCCTCCTGTGGCGGCGCCCCATGCCTCGCCACTCGGGCGAGTCTCCCCCATCCCCAGCCGGCGAGCAAGTGGGGCTCAGCCGCCTCGCTCCCGGACATTCTCCGGAGAACAGCTCGCGCATCATCCCCAGGTGCGAGCCGCTAGCGCTGCTCCGTGGCGGCCGAGAACGCCGCGAGCTAGGAGCGGTTCCGCTCCACCCACTCGACGATCGTGTCGCCCACGAGCCGGGGGTCGTCGCTCATCGGCACATGCCCGACCCCGGGTAGGACGCGGAACTCGACGTCGGGGATCTCCGTCTCGAAGCGCTGGCGGTGGCGCTCGAGGGGGAGGACGCGGTCGTGCTGGGCCCAGGCGATCAGCGTCGGGGCCCGGATCTGGTCGAGGTCGCGCAGGAGGCCGTCGCCCGAGCGGATCGCGGCGAAGACGTCCTCGACGACCCCGCACTTCAGCGAGGACCGGGCCATCGCCACCGCCTCGGCCGGGGGCAGGAGCTCGGGGTGACGGATGATGTCGCGCAGGGCGACACGGCGGGCGGACGGGCGGCGCATGATCCCGCCGAGGCGTCCCTCGGTGGCCCGGGTGATCCAGAGCTGCCGGCGGAAGAACCGCTCGATCCGCGCGCCCTCGGGATCGCCCACCTGCCAGCCGCCGGCCGGGGACAGGCCCACCACGCTCCGTGCGCGGCCGCGCTTGGCGAGCTCGAGCACCAGCGTCCCACCCATCGAGTTGCCCACGAGGTGGGCCGTCCCGATCCCCTGGGCGTCGAGCTCGGCCTCCAGGTGCCCGGCGGCGTCGGCCAGCGCGATGCCCTCGTCCGGGCGTACGGCCGGGCCGCCGTCATGTCCGGTCAGCGTGGGCGCGAGCACGTCGTAGCGGGCGACGAGCTCGGGGAGCACGGGCAGCCAGCAGCGCCACGTCACCGTGAAGCCGTGCACGAGGACGACGGGCTCGCCGGAGCCGGCGCGGTAGCGGGCGCGGGAGATCTCGGGCACTGCGCGCGATCCTAGAGCTCGATCTCCCCGCCCATGACCACCGTGCGGTCTCCCGGCAGCCCGAAGTACTCGACCGCGTTGGCCGAGTTCCGCGAGATCGCGACGAAGAGCTTCTTCCGCCACCTCCGCATCCCCGGGGCGCGGGTCGGGACGATCGTGATCCGCGAGAGGAAGTAGGAGCTCTCCTCGGGGACGATCTCGCGCTCGAGCCCCTGCGCGCTGGCCAGCCGCAGCGTGGCCGGCACGTCGGGCTCGTCCTGGAACCCGAACCGGGCGGTGACGAGGGTGATCCCGTCATCCCCGTAACCGAGGTCGTCGATCGCCAGCCGGTCGTCCTCGTGGACGTGTGGAACGTTCAGGTTCTCGACGGACAGGATCACCGCGTGCTCGTGCAGGCAGTGGCTGTGCTCGACGATCGCGCGCATGGCCAGCGGGGTGGTCTCCGCGCTCGCGTTGAGGAAGACACCAGTCCCGGGCACGCGGTACACGGGTGGGTCCATCGTGTGGACCTCCTCGACGAACGCGCGCAGCGGCCCCTCCTCCTCGGTCCGCTTGCGCGTGACGATCTCCCGTCCGCGCTGCCAGGTGATCAGCACGGTGAAGACCACGAGCGCGATCGACAGCGGGAACCAGCCGCCGTGGACGACCTTGCGCAGGTTCGCCGTGAGGAACGCGAGGTCGACGAACAGGAAGACCGCCGCCCCGGCCAGCACGAGCCCCAGCGACCGGTGCCAGAGCACCCGGACCACCACGAAGAACAGGATCGTGTCGATGGCCAGCGTGCCGGTCACCGCGATGCCGTAGGCGGAGGCGAGGTGCGCCGAGGACCCGAAGCCGACCACCAGCGCCACCACCGCCACGAAGATCCCCCAGTTGACGGCCGGCGCGTAGACCTGCCCGACCTCGTGCTCGGAGGTGTGGCGGATCGTCAACCGCGGGAGGAAGCCGAGCTGGACCGCCTGGCGGGTCACGGAGAACGCACCGGAGATGACGGCCTGGGAGGCGATGACCGTCGCGAGCGTGGCCAGCAGCACCATGGGGATCCGTCCCCAATGCGGGATGAGCAGGAAGAAGGGGTTGTCGATCGCCCGCGGCGAATGGAGGATCAGCGAGCCCTGGCCCATGTAGTTCAGCGTCAGGGCGGGGAACACGAGGAAGAACCACGCGCGCCGGATGGGCCGGCGCCCGAAGTGGCCCATGTCCGCGTAGAGCGCCTCGGCGCCCGTGACCGCGAGCACGACCGAGGCCAGCGCGATGAAGGCGATCCCGCCGTGGTCGACGAAGAACGCGATCCCGTAGGAGGGCGAGAGCGCCTTGAGGATGCCCGGCGCGGAGACGACCTGACCGATCCCGGCCACCGCGAGCACGCCGAACCACAGGCCCATGACCGGCCCGAACAACCGGCCCACGGCACCCGTGCCCAGCCGCTGGATCGCGAAGAGGACGGTCAGGACCACGAGCGTGAGTGGCACCACGAGGTGCTCCAGGCTCGGCGCGGCCACCCCGACCCCCTCGACCGCCGAGAGCACCGAGATCGCCGGGGTGATCATCCCGTCGCCGTAGAACAGCGAGGCGCCGAAGATGCCCAGTGCGACGAGCGCCGCCTTGGCCATGCGGCCCTCCAGCCGCACCCCCTTGATGAGCGCGATCAGCGCCATGATCCCGCCCTCGCCCTCGTTGTCGGCGCGCATGATGAACGTCACGTACTTGACCGAGACGATCACCGTCACCGCCCAGAAGATCAGCGAGATCACCCCGTAGACCGAGGCCTGGTCGGGCCGCACGATGTGGTTGTCGGCCGAGAAGACGGTCTGCAGCGCGTAGAGCGGGCTCGTCCCGATGTCGCCGAAGACCACCCCGAGGGCGCCCAGGGTGAGCGCCGCCGCCCCCGCGGTCTGAGGCGTCGCGTGCTTCGTGCCATCGCGGCGGCCGGGATGCGGAGCGCGGTGCGCGCCGGCGGCGGGGATCGAGGTCGCCATCCGCCGGTGGACGGTATGCCCCTCTGCTGATCTCTGCGTCATGACCGACCCTATCCGCGGGCGCTCGCCATCCCGGGTCGCGGCAGTCACGTCCCGGTCAGCGCGCGCACCAGTCGCCGAGCCCGCCTGAGCGTCACATCCGGAAGACCCCGTAGCCCACCGGCGCGAGCGGCGCCCGGGCGCAGGCGGCGAGCGCCCGAGCGAGCACCGTGCGGGTGGCGCGGGGGTCGATCACGCCGTCATCCCAGAGCCGGGCGGTCGCGTACCAGGGGCGGCCCTGGTGCTCGTACTGCTCGCGCAGGGCCGCGCCGACCTCGGGCTGGCCGACCTCGGTCATCACGACCCCGGCCTGCTCGCCGCCCATCACGCTGATCCGCGCGTTGGGCCACGTGAAGAGGAAGCGGGGCGAGTACGCGCGCCCGCACATGCCGTAGTTCCCGGCCCCGAAGGAGCCGCCGACGATCACCGTGAGCTTGGGGACCCGGGCGCAGGAGACCGCGGTGACGAGCTTGGCGCCGTCCTTGGCGATCCCCGCCGCCTCGTAGTCGCGCCCGACCATGAAGCCCGAGATGTTCTGCACGAAGAGCAGGGGTATCCCGCGGCGGTCGCAGAGCTCGACGAAGTGCGCGCCCTTGAGCGCGGACTCGGAGAACAGGATCCCGTTGTTGGCGAGCACGCCCACGGGGTGGCCGTCGAGGTGGGCGAAGGCGCACACGAGCGTATCGCCGTAGAGCGCCTTGAACTCTGCGAGCGCCGAGCCGTCGACGATGCGGCGCAACAGGTCGCGGACGTCGTAGGGCGTGCGGGTGTCGGGCGGGACGACGTCGAGGAGCGTGTCGGGGTCCTCGCCGGGCCCGCGGGGGGCGAGCCGCTCCCACGGCGGTGCGGCGTCCGGCGGCAGCGTCGCCGCGATCCCGCGGACGATCTCCAGGGCGTGGTCGTCGTCCTGGGCCAGGTGGTCGACGACCCCCGACCGGCGCGCATGGAGCTCGCCACCGCCGAGCTCCTCGGCGGTGACCTCCTCGCCCGTGGCCGCCTTCACGAGGGGCGGACCGCCGAGGAAGATCGTGCCCTGCTCGCGGACGATGACCGTCTCGTCGCTCATGGCCGGGACGTAGGCGCCCCCCGCGGTGCACGAGCCCATGACGCAGGCGATCTGGGGAATCGAGCGGGCACTCATCGTCGCCTGGTTGAAGAAGATCCGCCCGAAGTGCTCGCGGTCGGGGAAGACCTCGTCCTGCAGGGGGAGGAAGGCGCCGCCGGAGTCCACGAGGTAGACGCAGGGCAGGTGGTTCTGCAGGGCGATCTCCTGGGCTCGGAGGTGCTTCTTCACCGTCATCGGGTAGTAGGTGCCGCCCTTGACGGTCGCGTCGTTGGCGACGACCACGCAGCGGCGGCCGGCGACGACCCCGATCCCGGTGACGATCCCGGCGCCCGGGGCCGCGCCGTCGTAGAGGTCCTCGGCGGCGAGGGGGGAGAGCTCGAGGAAGGGCGCGCCCGGGTCGCAGAGGCGCTCGACGCGCTCGCGGGGGAGGAGCTTGCCGCGGGCGAGGTGGCGCTCGCGGGCACGGACGCCGCCCCCCGCGCGGGCGCGGGTGAGGCGCTCGTCGAGCTCGGCGAGAAGCGCCTCGTGCCCGGCGCGGAAGCTGGGGGGGTCGGCGCTCATGCGGGCATCGCCGCGGTCACCGCCAGCAGCGGTTGATGGAGCGCGACCCGATCGCCGGGGGCGAGCGCGAGGCCCGCGACCGTCCCCGCGTGGGGAGCGGTGACCGCGAGCTCCATCTTCATCGACTCGAGGACGACGAGGACGTCGCCCTCGGCGACCACGTCGCCCTCGGCCACCCGGACCTGGAGGACGGTGCCGGGCATCGGCGCCTCGAGGGAGCCGGTGGGAACCGCCGCTCCCGATCGGTCGGGCCGCAGCGTCCGCGCCTCGAGCTGAAAGCCGTCCCGACCGATCCACACCACCTCGTCCCCTCCGGGGCAACGAGTGGCGATCTGCCCACCGTATGGGTGGCCAGACCGCCACTCGATGGGCGGATCGCCGGCGACGACGTAGCGGCGCGCGATCCCGTCGAGCTCGACGCGGACGGCGCCGTCGCCGAGAGGGACGATCTCGGCCGTCCAGGAGCTCTCGCCTACGGAGACCCTCCCGTCCCCGACCTTCACCTCTCCTTCTCCGAGCAGGCGGCGCCACGGTCCCCGAGGCCACGAAGTCCCTGCCGCGGCCAACGCCGCCGCGGGCAGGAGGTCCTCGGGAGGGCCGGTGGCGAGGTCGGGCAGCACCCGCTCGAGCAGTCCGGTGTCCAGCTCGCCCGCGCGCACCTCCGCGCGCGCGAGCAGCGCGCGCGTGAACGCGACGTTCGTGGCCACGCCGAGCAGCTCAGACGCGCCCAGGGCGCGGTCCAGGCGCCGCAGGGCGGTCGGACGGTCCTCGCCGTGGGCGATCACCTTGGCCAGGAGCGGGTCGTACGCGGTCCCGACCTCGACCCCCTCGGCAACCCCCGCGTCCACCCGCACCCCGGCGGGCGGGCGCCAGCGGCGCACCCTGCCCGTCGCGGGCAGGAACCCGGCGGCCGGATCCTCCGCGTAGAGCCGCGCCTCCACCGCCCACCCGCGCGGCTCGGCGACCTCGAGGTCCAGCCGCTCGCCCGCGGCGATCCGGAGCTGCCACTCGACGAGGTCGATCCCGTACACGAGCTCGGTGACCGGGTGCTCGACCTGGAGGCGCGTGTTCATCTCCAGGAAGAAGAACCCGTCGCCCTCACCCGGGGCGACGAACTCCACGGTCCCCGCGCCGACGTAGCTGCACGCGCGCGCGAGGGCGATCGCCGCCGCGCCCATCTCCGCCCGCCGCGCGGGACCGACGACGGGCGATGGCGCCTCCTCGACGACCTTCTGGTGGCGGCGCTGGAGCGAGCACTCGCGCTCGCCGAGGTGGAGCACGGTCCCGCGGGCGTCGGCCAGTACCTGGACCTCGAGATGGCGCGGGCGCTCGATCCAGCGCTCGACGATCACCCGATCGTCGCCAAACGCACCGAGCGCCTCCCGCCGCGCGGCCGCCGTCGCCTCTGCGAGCTCCCCGGGCGCCCGGACCACGCGCATCCCCTTGCCCCCGCCGCCCGCCACCGCCTTGACGACCACCGGGAAGCCGCCGTCCTCCCCGCCCGGCAGGACCGGTACCCCGGCCGCCGTGGCGGCCTGCTTCGCGCGGCCCTTGTCGCCCATGAGCTCGATCGCCTCCGCGGGCGGTCCGACCCAGACCAGCCCCGCGCCGGCGACCGCCCGGGCGAACCCGGCGTTCTCGCTCAGGAACCCGTAGCCCGGGTGCACCGCGCCCGCCCCCGCCGCGCGCGCCGCGCGCAGCACCTCCTCCCCGTCGAGGTAGGAGCCGATCCGGACCGCGACGTCGCACGCCTCCACGTGCGGGGCGCCCGCGTCCGCGGCGGTGAACACCCCGACGCTCCGCAGCCCCAGCGCCCGCACCGTACGCGCCACCCGCACGGCGATCTCCCCGCGGTTGGCGACGAGGACGGGGCCGAGGTCCTCGAGCACGCGACGCCTCAGGCGCCGAGCGCGCGCGCGATGACCATCTGCTGGATCTCGTCGGTGCCCTCGCCGATGGTGAGGATCTTCGCGTCGCGGTAGAAGCGGCACACCGGGTACTCCTCGATGTAGCCGTAGCCGCCGTGGATCTGCACGGCCTCCTCGCTCGCCCGCACCGCCAGGCGCCCCGTCTTGAGCTTCGCCTGCGCGGCGGTCAGCGTGAAGTGCCGGCCCTGGTCCTTCTCCCACGCGGCCTTGTAGGTCAGCAGGCGGGCGGCCTCGATCTCGGTGGCCATGTCGGCGAGCTTGGTCTGGATGGCCTGGAACTTCGAGATCGGCTGCCCGAACGCCCGGCGCTCCTTCGCGTGGGCGAGCGCCTGGTCCAGCGCGCCCTGGGCGAGCCCGACCCCCATCGCCGACAATCCGACCCGTCCGATGTCGAGGACGTGGAGGAACTGCTTGAAGCCCTGCCCGCGCGGGCCGAGCAGGTTCTCCTCGGGGACACGGCAGTCGCTGAAGGTGAGCGGCCGGGTGTCCGAGGCATTCCAGCCCATCTTGCGGTAGGACACGCCCTGGTCGTAGCCCGGGGTGCCGTTCTCGACGATGAAGCTCGAGATCTCGCCGGGGTGGGTGGCGTCCGATCTCGCGGTGATGGCCACGTGCCCGGAGAGCTCCGTCCCCGCGTTGGTGATGAACTGCTTGGCGCCGTCGATGACCCACTCGCCGCCGTCCAGGCGCGCGCGCGTCCGGATGTTGCCCGCGTCGGACCCGGCCTCGGCCTCCGTCAGCCCGAACGCCCCCAGCTTGCGGCCGGCACAGAGATCCGGGAGGAAGCGCTGCTGCTGCTCGGGCGTACCGAAGACGAAGACGGGCTGCGTGCCGAGCGACGTGTGCGCGCACAGCGTGATGGCCACCGAGGAGTCCACGCGCGCGAGCTCCTCCACCGCGAGCGCATACTGCAGTGACGTGCCGCCCGCGCCGCCGACCTCCTCGGGGAAGGGGATCCCCATCCACCCGAGCGCGCCCATCTGCCGGACGAGGTCGACCGGAAAGGTCTTCGTGCGGTCGAGCTCCTCGGCCACGGGGGCGACCTCCTCCTCGGCGAACTCGCGGACCGTGCGCCGCAGGAGCTCGTGGTCGTCGGGGAGCTCGAAGTTCATGGGCGTCGCAGAGTACCGAACGGTCATTCGAACTCCGAGCCTCGGTTCGGAACTCTACCCTCGTGGGCGATGGCCTCGCCGCCCGCCCGCCCCGCGCTCCGCGCGCGCTATGACCGCCGCCAGGAGGAAGTGGTGGAGAAGGCGGCGCACATGTTCGCCCGGCGCGGATATGACGGGACCACGGTCTCCGACCTCGCCGAGGAGATCGGGATCGCGGCCGGCGGGCTCTACCACTACTTCGGCTCCAAGGAGCAGCTGCTCATCCGCATCTGCGACCAACTCATGGAGCCGCTGCTGGCCGAGGCGCGGGAGCTCCGGGAGTCCGACGGCGCGCCCGGGGAGCAGCTCCGCGATCTCGTGCGCCTCTGGGTCACCCACGTCGTCGCCCACCGCGACCACATGCTCGTCTTCCAGCAGGAGCGCCACGTGATCGAGCGCGGCCCCCAGTGGCGTGCCGTGCGGGCGAGCCGGAAGGCCTTCGAGCGCCTCGTCGAGGACGCCCTGGAGGAGGCCGCGGACCGCCTCGCCCTCCCCGACCGCCGCCTGGCCCTCTCCGCGCTGCTCGGCATGGTCAACCACACGGCGCAGTGGTACCGGCCGCGCGGACGGCTGACCCCGGCCGACGTGGCCGATGGCTACGTCGACCTGCTTCTGGACCCACCCACCCACGACCCTCGGTGAGGGGCTCAGACGAGCGCCTGATGCACGAGCTGGTGGAGCTCGGAGCGGATCGGGTGCGTGCTCGAGGGCAGGAGCTGCGTGAGGAACAGCACGGTCATCCGCTCCACGGGATCGATCCAGAACGCTGTGCTCGCCGCTCCGCCCCAGCCGAACTCCCCGCGCGAGGCCGGGTAGCGCCCGGCCACGGGATCCTCCACGACCGAGAAGCCCAGGCCGAAGCCCACCCCGTCGAACGTGGTCTCGGAGAACAGCGGGCGCCCGAAGGCCTCGAGGTCGGCGTGGCCGGGCAGGTGGTTCCGCGTCATGTACGCCAGCGTCCGGGGCCCGAGCAGGCGCACGCCGTCGAGCTCGCCCCCGCCCAGGAGGAGCTGGCAGAAGCGGTGGTAGTCCGCCGCGGTGGACACCAGGCCGCCCCCGCCCGAGAGGAAGCCCGGCGCGCGGAGCGCCTCCGAGCCGAGCACGTCGTTGCGGAGGGCGAGGCCCGTGGCGGGGTCGTGACCGTAGAGCGCGGCGAGCCGCGGGGCGAGCGCGTCGCGGGCCCAGAACGCCGTCTCGGTCATCCCCAGCGGCGCGAAGATCCGCTCGGCGAAGAACGCGTCGAGCGACTGCCCCGAGAGCACCTCGACCACGCGCCCGAGGACGTCGGTGGAGACGCCGTAGTTCCACTCCGCGCCGGGTCCGAAGAGCAGCGGCAGCCGGGCCCACACCGCGCAGCAGGCCGCGAGGTCCAGCCCGGGCGGGGCACTCCACTCGAAGCCCGCCTCGCGGTAGAGCCGGTCGACCGGGTGGGCGTGGTGGAAGCCGTAGGTCAGCCCCGAGGTGTGCGTGAGCAGGTGCCACATCCGCACGGGCTCCACGAGCGGGTCGAGGACGGGCTGGACCGCGGTCCCGCCCCGCCACACGCGGGCCTCGGC
>JBBSGJ010000042.1:0-14269 GCA_038254195.1 Solirubrobacterales bacterium | reverse complement strand
CGCTCGGCGGCTGCGTCCGGACGGACTTCGAGGGCGACCAGTGGACGTTCTTCAAGCCGCCGCCCGAGGACCTCGAACAGCTCTTCGGCGTCGACATCCACGAGATGCAGCCCTACCGGTCCCTCCCCAAGCAGATCGAGGACCTCGTCGGGCAGGGCCGCACGCTCATCGTCGAGCTCGACGCGTGGTACCTGCCCGACACCGCCTCCACGAGCTACCGCTCCGACCACGTGAAGACCTCCGTGGTGGCCGAGGCGATCGACCGCGCGGGGGAGCGGCTGCGCTACTTCCACAACACGGGCCTCCACGAGCTCGGCGGCGAGGACTACCGCGGGGCCTTCCGGATCGACCTCGACCTCCCGGGCGACGTCCTGCCCCCCTACACGGAGATCGTCCGGCTCGACGCGGGACCGCGGCTCGCGGGCGACGAACTCGTCGCCGCCGCACGTGAGCGGCTGGGGCACCACCTCGTCCGCCGCCCGCGCGAGAACCCCTTCGCGCGGTTCGGGGCGCGGCTCGAGGAGGACCTGCCGGACCTGCTCGCGGGAGACGCTCGCCGCTACCACGACTACGCCTTCGCCACGGTGCGCATGGTCGGTGCCGCCTTCGAGCTCCTGGCCGCGCACGCGGAATGGCTGCTCGGGCCCACCGCCGGAGGCGCGGAAGACGCGCTGGCGCGGATCGTCGGCGGGTCCAAGGTGCTGACGTTGCGCCTCGCACGCCGCAAGCCGTTCGACCCGGCCCCGGTGGTGGGCGACCTCGCCGCGGCATGGGACGAGGCCATAGCCGCGCTCGACACCGCGGTGGCGTGACGCTCGCCTGGTCGGCTGCCGCCTCCCCTCCCGACGCGTACCCGGATCCCTCCGGGCTCGACGGGCTGGACTGGATCGAGGCGCGTGTGCCGGGGACCGCGGCGGCAGCGACCGGCGATCCCGAGCGCGACTACGACGCGGAGGACTGGTGGTTCCGGACTGAGCTGCCACAGGGCGGGGTCGTGCGCCTGGAGGGCATCGCCACCGTGGCAGAGGTGTGGCTCGGGGGGGAGCGCCTGCTGGAGTCGGAGTCGATGTGGGCGCGCCATGCCGTGCCGATCGAGACGAGGGGCGAGCTGGCGATCCGCTGCCGGGCGCTCACGCCGCTGCTCGCGGTGGCGCGCCGGCCACGCGCGCGCTGGCGGACGAAGCTCGTGCGCGATGGCAACCTGCGCTGGTTCCGGACCTCCGTGTTCGGGCGCGCGCCGGGGTTCGCCCCCGGGCCGGCGCCCGTCGGGCCGTGGCGGCCGGTCACCCTGGCGGACTCCCTGACCGTCCCCCTCACGCTTCGTACGCGGCTGGAGGGCGAGGACGGGGTGCTCGCCGTCCGTGCGCCCGCCGGCTCCGAGGTGGAGCTCGCCGGGCAGGTCCTCTCCCTGCCCGCCGGGGTCGGGGAGCTCCGCGTGCCCGGAGTCGCACGCTGGTGGCCCCACACGCACGGCGAGCCGGTGCTCCACGACGTGGTCGTGCGCGCGGGTGGGCGGGAGCTCGCCCGCCGCCGCGTCGGGTTCCGGGCGCTGGAGTCCCGCGGTGAGATCGAACGCGAGGGGCTCGACCTCCACGTCAACGACGTCCCGGTCTGGGCCCGGGGCGCGGTATGGACGCCGGTCGACCCGATCGGGCTCGCCCCGACGCGCGCAGAGCTGCGCGCCACGCTCATCCGCGCCCGCGACGCGGGGATGAACCTCCTGCGCATCCCCGGAACCGGCGTGTACGAGTCGCCGGACTTCTGGGACCTCTGCGACGAGCTCGGGCTGCTCGTGTGGCAGGACTTCGCCTTCGCCAACCTCGACTACCCGGTGGGCGACCCGGGCTTCCGCGCGCTCGTGGAGCAGGAGGCCGACGACGTCCTGACCGATGTGGGCGGGCGGCCGAGCCTGGCCGTCCTGTGCGGGAACTCCGAGGTGGAGCAGCAGGTCGCCATGCTCGGACTGGCGCCGGAGCTCGGCCGCAGCCAGTGGTTCAGTGAGCTGCTGCCGGCGCGCGTGGCGGCCGCGGGGGTCGACGTCCCCTACGTCCCCTCGGCGCCGTGCGGAGGGGCGGTCCCCTTCCGCCCCGACGTGGGCGTGGCGAACTGGTTCGGGGTCGGCGGCTACCGCCGGCCGCTCTCCGACGCGCGGGCGGCCGGGGTCCGCTTCGCCGCGGAGTGCCTCGCGCTGGCCAACGTGCCCGACAACGACGCGCTCGCGGGCGCCGGCGTGCCCCGGGACGCGGACGCCGACTGGGACTTCGCCGACGTGCGCGACTTCTACCGCGACGCGCTGCACGGGCCCGGCCACCAGGGCGACCTCGGCCGCTCGCGCGAGATCTCGGGCGAGGTCATGGCCGCCGTGCTCGGCGAGTGGCGGCGAGTCGCGTCGCCGTGCCGCGGCGGCCTCGTCCTGTGGCTGCGCGACGTCGTGCCCGGGGCGGGCTGGGGCGTGCTCGACTCGGGCGGCGAGCCGAAGGTCGCGTGGGCCCATCTCCGGCGCGCGCTGGCGCCCGTGGCCGTGTGGATGGTCGACGAGGGGCAGGGGGGGGTGCGCATCCACGTCGCCAACGACCGCCCGGAGCCGCTGCGGGCGCAGCTGCGCCTGGCGCTCTACGCCGACGGCGAGCGGCTCGTGGGCGAGGCCGAGGAGGCGCTCGCAGTCAAGGGCCGAGAGACGGTGGAGCGCGACGCCGAGGGCCTGCTCGGGCGCTGGGTCGACATCTCCTGGGCCTACCGGTTCGGCCCGCCGCAGGCCGACGTCGCGGTGGCGAGCCTCGAGCGCGCGGGCGCGCCGGTCGCGCAGGCGTTCCTCTTCCCCGCCGGGCGGCCACAGCGGCGCGAGAGCGCGGAGGCGCTCGGGCTCGAGGCCTCCACGATCCCCGGCGCGATCGCGCTCCGGAGCCGGCGCCTGGCCTGGGGGGTCCGCCTCGGAGTCCCGGGCTGGGACCCGGACGACGACGCCTTCTCACTCGAGCCGGGCCACGAGCGGACGGTGGTCCTGCGTCCGCGTGAGCCGGGGACGACCTGGCCGGGCGGCAAGCTGACCGCCCTGAACCTCGCCGGGGCCCTCCCCCTCTGACCATGCCCGCCCTCCCCCTTCACCTGCCCCTCGGCCCCGAGCCGGTGCTCGCCTTCTTTCACCAGGGTACGCCGGCCCGGCCCGCCCTCCTCCTCCTCCCGCCCTTCGGCTGGGAGGACATGTGCTCCTACCGGGCGCGCCGGGACTGGGCGGAGCACCTCGCCGGGCGGGGGCATCCCGTGCTGCGGCTCGACCTGCCGGGCACCGCCGACTCGGCGGGAGGTCCGCGTGACGCCGACCGGGTCGGCGCCTGGCTGACCGCGGTGACCGAGGCGGCAGCGTGGCTGCGTGACGAATCCGGGGCGGGCCGGGTCGTCGCCCTCGGGATCGGCCTCGGCGGCCTGCTCGCCACGGCCGCGTCCAGCCGTGGCGCCCCGATCGACGATCTCGTCCTGTGGGGTGTACCGGCGCGCGGGCGCACGCTCGTGCGCGAGCTGTCGGTCTTCGCCCGCCTCGAGGCCTCGCAGTTCCCCGGCGCGGGTCCCCCACCCGACGGCGTGCTCGCGGCGGCGGGCTACGTCCTCACGGAGGAGACCCGGGCCGCGCTCACGGCCCTCGACCTGACCGCCGCGTCCGTGCCCGTGCGCCGTGCCCTGCTCCTCGAACGCGAGGGGATGACCGTCGACCCGGCGCTGCGTGGTCATCTCGAAGCCTCCGGCGCCGAGGTCGAGGTCGCCCACGGCCCGGGCTGGGCGGCGATGATGGCCGAGCCCCAGGCGGCCGTCGCCCCCACGAAGGTCTTCGCGCGGGTCGACGCCTGGCTCGCGGTCCCCGGGCCGGCCTCCTCCCTTCCGACCCGGGCCGCGCCCCGGCCGCTGGACGCGCTCGACCTGCCCGGCGCCCGCGAGACGCCGTTCACGCTCAACGGGCTGTTCGGGATCCTCACGGAGCCTGCGGGGGTCCCTCTCGCCCCCGTCACCGCAGTGCTGCTCAACGCCGGCGCCCAGCGGCGTATCGGCCCCAACCGGATGTGGGTCGAGACGGCCCGGCGCTGGGCTCGGCGCGGCGTGCCCACCCTTCGGCTCGACCTCTCGGGCTTCGGCGACGCCGCGGGCGACGCCCGCCGCTACACCGATGTCGCCGAGCTCTACGTCCCCGAGCTCGTCACCCAGGTCCGTTCCGTGCTCGACGCGCTCGCCGGAGGGGGACTGCCGGGCGACTTCGCGCTCGGCGGTCTCTGCTCGGGTGCCTACTGGGCCTTCCACACCGCCCTCGAGGACCCGCGGACAACGGCGGCGCTCATGCTGAACCCCCGCGTCCTGTACTGGCAGCCCGGCATCGACGAGGAACGCGAGGCGCGCAAGGCGATCAAGGCGCTGCAGCGCGAGAGCTGGCGGCGCCTGGTGCGCGGCGAGATCTCCCTCGTCCACATCCCCGTCATCGCCCGTGCGCTCGCCCGCCGCGCGCGGGCGGCGCCCGGCCGGTGGCGGGCCAAGCGTGACGCGCTCCCCGACCCGCTCCCCGGTGCGCTCGATACGCTCGAGCAACGCGGCGTCCAGTCCCTGCTCGCGTTCTCCGATGAGGAGCCGCTCCAGGAGGAGCTCGCGCGCGATGGCCACCTGGCGCGACTCGAGGATTGGCCTTCCCTGCGCCTCGCCGAGCTACCCGGCGGCGTCCACACCCTCCGTCCCCTCGCCGCGCAGGTCGCGGCCCACGCACTGCTCGACGACGCGCTCGAGCGACGCCTCGCCGGCCCGGTCTAGACCGACGACGCGAAGCCGCGGAGGCGGTCGAGCATCTCGTTGCGCAGCCAGGCACGGTGCATCGAGTGGTCGATGCCTGGCACCTCGGCGATCGCGATCCGGCTCGCGGCGGTGACCATGCGCGTTCGCCGCCCATGGCGGGTGCGGAGGTACTCGATGCCGTCGTCGCCCTCGGCGAAGAGGAGCAGGACGGGGACCTCGGTGGCCCGGAGCTGGTCCAGCCACCGCGCGGCCCAGGGCCGCTGTCCGGCGCGATCGTGGGCGTCCCAGGTGTCCAGGCGAGCCCCCTCGGCGTCGCGCCGGCGCTCGGGCTCGCGGCGCTGGCGCGTCTCGGCCATCGTCGCCTCGACGGGATCGCCCGGCTGCCAGTAGAGCTGTGGGTTCAGCGCGACAACCCCCGCGAGCCGCTCCTCGAGAACGGTCCGCAGCGCGATCCACGCTCCTGCGCACAGCCCGGCGAGGACCAGCCGCTCGTGCCCGCGTTCGCGCAGTGCGCGGACGAGGGCGCGGGCGTCCTCGACTCCGTGGGGGTCGTACGGGCGGCCGGGACCGTGTCCGTCGTCCGGGCTCTCCCCCCATCCGCGGAAGTCCGCGCGGACGACCGGGAATCCCGAGACCGCGAGCCCCCGGGCGTACTCGACCCAGGCGCGGCCCGGGCCGACGTGCGGCTCCGAGCCCGAGTTCAAGAACAACACCGTGGGTGCGCCGTCGCGCGGCGTCGCGGGATGGGTGAGGACGCCGGTGAGCGGGCTGGGACCGAGGAACACCACCTCCTCCTCGAGCTCCACGCCGCGCCAGGTCATCCGTGCGGAGGCGACCGGAGGGGGAGCCGGGGTCCGCCCCGGGGTCCCCGGGCCGATCGCCGCGCAGAGCGTCTCCACGACCTCCTCGGGCACGGTCGCGTACTCGGCCGGGGCCTCGAGCGCGTCCGCGCCGCCGGGAGGCGCAAAGAGCTCCACCTCGCTCCCCCGCTGGCGCAACCGCTCGGCCAGCGTCTCCTCGCCGTCCACGAAGGTCACGCGTCCCGGGGGGCGCCAGTCGGGCTGGTGGAGGTCGATCCGGGCGATGTCCGTGAGCGTCTGCGCGGTGAACACCGAGCCGGCCTCGACCTCCGCGCCGCCTCCCCGGGCGCCGTCCGGCACGGGCGTGGACAGCAGCTTGATCTGCCGCACATAGCGGCGGCCGCGGGTCACGGGAGTCCACGCCACGACGCTCTCGGCGCCGAGCTCGGCCCCCTCGAGCAGCGCGAGGGTTCCGCCGAGGCGGACGCCGGCGAGGTGGAGCTCCCGCACGCCCAGCGCGCGGAGCTCCTCAGCCCCATGGCGCACGCTCTGGCGCCACGCGGCGAGCCGGCCGGCGTCCCATTGGTCACCGGCCGAGTCGCCGGTCCCGTCGTAGTCCAGGCGCAGGGCCAGATGACCGGCGTCGGCCAGGCGCTCGGCCAGGACCCGCAGGGTCCGGTGGACGCTCCACCAGTGGTAGCCGACGGGCGGCAGGATCAGGACGCCGCTCTCGCTCCCGCCCGGCGGCGGCGTGCTCAGCCAGCCGAGCAGCGGGCGGTCATCCGGTCCGAGCCAGCGCGGCCGAGCGCTGAGCGGGGCGACGGAGGGCGCCGGGGAGGACGGGCGGAGGGGCATGGCGCTAGACATGGGTCAGGTTTCTGTACCCACACCGGAACCCGGTAAGCGATGCGTACTTCAGGCGCGGCCGAGCACCCATCGTGGTCGCGACCAGACCTGCCACCGCTCGAGCTCCACGAAGCCCAGGGCGCGGTAGAGCGGCTCGCCCGCCTCCGAGGCGTAGAGCAGGGACGTCGTCGCCCCGCTCCGGGCGGCCTCGGCCAGAGCCGAGGCGAGCAGGCGGCGCGCGCGGCCTCCCCGCTGGAGGCGCACCGGGGTCGCGACGGACCAGGAGACGACCACCTCCTGCACCCGGACGAAGCCCGCGACGGAGACGAGCTCGTCCTGCTCGAAGAGGCCCCACACCTGGTGGCCCGGCACGCGCAGGGAGGAGTCACGCAGGGCGACGTCGGCCATCTCGGCCGGCACGTCGAACACCTCCCGGACGAGGTGGCGCGCTGCCGGGAGCTCGGCCTCCGTCAGGCAACGCGCGCCAGGGTCCTCGGGCAGGCGGGCCCGATCGAGGTCGAGCGCCATGAACGGCACGGCGCCAAGGCAGTGCCACCCGGCGCGGACCAGGCGCTGGACCTCCCCGAGCGCTGGCCCGGCCACCATGACGATCGCCGGGACGCCGCCCGCCGCGACCTCCTCCAGCGTCCGGTGGAGGTCCTCGCCCGCCCCGGCGCCGTGGCACAGCGCGACGTTGTAGTCGACGCTCCGGGCACCGCTCATCGCCGTCCAGCGCGTGGGGCCGACTTTCACGCCGTCGAGCCCGGCCCAGAGGGTCGTGCTCGCGCCGAGGAGGCTCCGGAGCCCGGAGAGCTCCCTCATGCGCCCTCGCGCAACGACACGACCGCCTCGGAGTTGAGCGCGCGGACGGTGCCCGCCGGGCCTCGCGACAGGTCTGACGCGGCGAGGGGGACGGTGCGGCTCCGCCCCGGCGCCAGGTGGAACCAGGAGTCGGCGGGGCGGAAGCCCGGTAAGTCGAGTGCGACGTACTGGGCGAAGCGCTCGGTGGAGACGTCCACCGACCACCCTCCGTCCCCGTCGCTCACGAGGCGGGCGGCGAGCCCGAGCTCCGGGAGTTGGGGCCGGGCGGGCCCCGACGGCAGGTACACGGCCTCCGCGATGGCCCGGTCCTCCTCGTCGCGCAACTCGACGAGCACGACGTCGTGGGAGGAGGGCGAGAAGCGGTAGGCGCGCCCGAGATCGCGGAAGCCGCCGAGCAGCGTGTCCGCCCGCAGCTCGAGCGCGCCCCGCGCGGGCACTTCGGTGTCGCGCACCGCGTGCTCGAGGGCGGTGCCGCGCGCGGCGAAGACGGTGAGCTCGACCCGGCCGCGGAAGGGGACGGCCGCATCGTTGACCACGTGCACCCGCAGGCCGGAGAGCCCCTCGTCCACGAGGAGCACCGCGAGGGGCGAAAAGGCACGCCGCAGGCCGTACCAGGGCGACTTGGGTCGACCGAGGGAGTCCAGCAGCCCCCAGCCGGCTCCCGGCCAGAGGTCCTGCCACGTGAGCACGAGCGCTCCCGCACAGGAAGAGGACTCCCGGCGCCACTCCGCGATGACCGAGGTCATCGCCTCGGTGACGGCCGCCCGCCCGAGGTCGAGGGCGCGGTCGGGATCGACGTAGCGCAGCTCCAGCGGGTCGACGCCGAAGATCTGCCGGACGTAGAAGTCCCGCACGTCCTCGAAGTCCCAGGACATCCGGGAGTCCCGCGTGACGGCGAGCTTCCAGCGCGGATCGTGCCCGGCGGCGTCCGCGCCGCCGAAGACCTCCCGGACGGTCTCGGGCTCGGGTGGGGTGGCGAACGAGAGGCACTCCGCCGCGAAGCGCACGTGGGCGCGGCGGGCGTCGTCGAGCGGGCGTAGGTAGGCGCCCACGCCGAAGTAGTGCGAGACCCCCACGTCGGGGTCGAAGGGCATCTCCCCTCCTGACGGAGTCGACGGGACGTATGGCACGCCCGGAACCGTCTCCTCGGCGATGGCCGGGATCCGCTCCTCGAGGAGTGGGCTGGTCCAGCGCTCGGGCGGCAGGCCGAGCATGGCTGCCTGCTGGTAGGTCTCGCTGCTGCCGCAGACCACCGCAAGCGCGGCGCGTCCCCCCAGTGCCCCGAGCACCTGGCGTAGCTCGTACTCCACCCCCGCGACGAAGTCGGGATCCCCCGGTGGGTCCGTGCTCGCGAACATGCAGTCCTGCCAGACGAGGATCCCGAGCTCGTCGCAGGCGTCCCAGAACGCCTCGTCCTCGTAGGCGGTGTAGCCCGTGACCCGCAGCATGTTCATGTTGGCGCTCCGGGCCAGCGCCACCGACGCGCGCACCTCCTCGGAAGGAGCCGTGAACGCCACGGCATCGGGCGTGCCCCAGCAGGCCCCGCGACAGAACACGGGGACGCCGTTGACCGCGAGCGTGAAGCCCCCGTCGCGGCGGTCCAGCTCCAGCGTGCGGAAGCCCACGGCGCCGAGCTCGTGCACGGCGTCGTCGAGCTCGAGCGCCACCGGGTAGCAGGGCTGGTCGCCATGGGTGTGGGGCCACCAGCGCTCCACCCCCGGGACCCGCGCGGTCCCGCGCACTGCCACGCGGTCGCCGCGGTCCTCGAGGTCGATCGGCGCCGTCTCGCCACCCACGCGCACCCGGGCGCGCCGCGGCATCCCTCCGCCCCGCCCCAGCTCCGCGCGGACCTCCACGACCCCCGCGTGGCCCTCACAGCGCGCCGTGAGCTTCCGCGCGAGCAGGGCGGAAGACGCGAGAGAGCGCAGGCGGACCGCCCGCCAGGGCCCCACGGGGGCCGCCCAACGTGACCAGGCGGGAACCCGTCCCAGCAGGGTCGTCCGGTACCACCGCAGGCTCTGGGAGCGCACGAGGCGGCTCTTCCAGCGGGGGCGCGGGTGCCGTCCCGCGAGCACCGGGCCGAGCGCCGCGCAGCGGATGCTGAGCTCGTTCTCCCCGGCCAGCTCGTCGATGACGATGCGGTGGGCGAGGAACATGTTCTCGCTGCGCAGGAGATGGCGTCCGTTGAGCCAGACGTCGGCCAGGGTCGCGAGCCCACCGAGCTCGAGCGACCACGGGCCCGGCTCCGAACCGCCCGGGAAGCGGCAGCGAAACCACCAGTCCCGGCCGTCGAGAACCGACTCGTCGTCGACTCCCCAGCGCCAGCGTCCGGCCGCCCGCAGCGCGCCCGCCGCGCTGCCGGGAACCGCGGCCGGCAGCCAGTCCGATCCCGGCCGGGGGAGTTCGCCGGGGGCCGCCGCCTCGCCGGGCGCGAGGTCGATGCACTCCCACGCGATCCCCGCCAGCGCGTCGCCTGCCATCGGGCTATTGGATCACGCGGCAGGGGCCCGGGCGCCGCCAGGAGCGCGAGCACGACGTCGAGGACCTCGTCGGAGAGGCCGCCGAGAGCCTCGGGCGTGCACACGCACCTGCTCGGAGACCAGTCCATCGGCGGCGTGACCCGGTCCTCTCGAGGCCGCGGCGCTGGGCGTTCGGAGAAGTGGGCGCGGCTGGTTTCGAACCAGCGACCTCTCGCGTGTGAGGCGAGCGCTCTCCCGCTGAGCTACGCGCCCGGGGGGCAGGTCAGGCTAGCGTCCGCGCCCCCATGCGCGCGCTCGTCACCGGCGGGGCCGGCTTCATCGGGTCCCACGTCGTCGACGCGCTCCTGGCGCGGGGGGATGACGTCGTGGTCGTCGACACGCTGACCACCGGGCGGCGGGAGAACCTCGACGCGCGCGCGCCGCTCGAGCTCCTCGACGTCCGCGACGCCGCCGGCCTGGACCACGTCCTCCTCGGCCACGCCCCCGAGGTCGTCTTCCACCTCGCCGCCCAGATCGACGTGCGCGCGTCCGTGGCCGATCCGGCGCACGACGCGCACGTCAACGTGCTCGGCACGATCAACCTCCTGCGCGCGGCGACCCTCGCCGGCACCCGGCGCGTCGTCTTCTCCTCCACCGGCGGGGCGATCTACGGCGAGGCGGACGTGGTCCCCACCCCCGAGGGCGCGCCCGAGCTTCCGCTCTCCCCCTACGGACAGGCCAAGCTCGCGGCCGAGGGGTACCTCGCGCTGGCCTCCCGCGCCGCCGGGCCGTCGACGATCGCGCTGCGCTACGCCAACGTCTACGGGCCCCGTCAGGACCCGCTCGGCGAGGGCGGCGTGGTGGCGATCTTCTGCCACCGCCATGAGCAGGGCCTGCCCGCCGCCGTGTACGGCGACGGGAACCAGACCCGCGACTTTGCCCACGTGGCCGACATCGTCGAGGCCAACCTCCTCGCCGCCGGTTCCGAGGCCACCGGCGCCGTGAACATCGGGACGGGGCGCGAGACGAGCGTCCTCGAGCTCGCCGCGGCCCTGCCGGGTCTGCGGGTCGAGCCCGCCCCCGAGCGCCCCGGTGAGGTGCGCCGCTCCTGCCTCGACCCCTCACGGGCCGGAGCGCTGCTGGGTTGGCGGGTCCGGACGAGCCTGGACGCGGGGCTCGCTAGCCTGGCGGGTGGACCGTGCTAGGCGGGGAGATAGCGGTGCCCTGTACTCGCAATCCGCTCTAGCGAGGCCGAACTCCCTCCCGAGGGGCCCTCGGATGACGAGGCAGCCCGCCCGATGGGGCGTCGATGGCCGGGTCCCGCGCGGTGGAGGCTCGTGAACCAGGTCAGGTCCGGAAGGAAGCAGCCTTAAGCGGTCACCTCCATGCGCAGCGGGAGTGCCCGACCGGAGCTCCAGCGAGCGCCAGCGCTCGGACATCCCGCCTCGACGGAGGGTGCACGGTCCACTTTCCGCCCCACGGGGCGGACGCCTAGGATCGCCCCCTCATGGACGAACAAGAGATCCGCATCCTCGTCGAGACGCCGCTGCACCGGATCGTCGGGACGCTCTCGCTCCCCGACGCCGGCTGGCGCTCGCGCGTGACGGACTACTTCAACGCCGCAGACCGCGACTTCTTCGCGCTCACGGACGCCGAGATCTCCCGCGTCGGCGGGTCGGGGCCGACCGAGCGCCACTCCTACGTGGCGGTCTCACGCGCGCACATCATCCTCGCGTTGGAAGCGACCTCCTAGAGCCTGGAACCAACGCCCCGGGGGTCTAGCATCCTCACCATGGCCACCAGGGAGGCGCCCATCCGTCGCGCGGAACTGCTCCGCGCCTCGCCCCGGCTGTTCGACAACCCGCTGCTCGACAAGCTCTCCCGGGTCCACCCCGTGGTCCCCGTGGTGGTCTTCGCGCCGGTGATCGTCGCGCTCGGCGTCCTCGCGGTCCAGCGCACCGGAACCCTCCCCTCCGTGGGCTGGATCCTCGGCGGTCTCGTGTTCTGGAGCCTGACGGAGTACTGGCTGCACCGGCTCGTCTTCCACTTCGAGCCCGACCATCCGCTCGGCCAGCGGCTGCACTTCATCATCCACGGGGTCCACCACGACCACCCCAACGACCGCATGCGGCTCGTGATGCCGCCGTCGGTCTCCGTCCCGTTGTCGGCGCTCTTCCTCCTCGTCTTCCGCGTCGCCCTCGGGCCGGTCGCGTGGCTCGCCTTCGGCGCCGGCTTCCTGCTCGGGTACCTCGCCTACGACATGACCCACTACCACGTTCACCATCACCAACCGCGGACGCGGCTCGGGCGGCGGCTGCGCGCGCAGCACATGCGCCACCACTTCCAGGATCACGACACGGGCTACGGCGTGAGCTCACCCCTCTGGGACCACGTCTTCGGCACGGTCCCCTCCGCCCGCCGCGGCGCACCCAGCACGCGCAGCGAACGCACCGTCGCGTAGCCCGCGGCGAGGCCGCCAGGCGCGGTCAGCCCGCACCGGCGAGGGCCGCCTTCCGGTCCGGGACGATCCGGAACGTGCGGTCCATTCCCGTGAGCGCGAAGAGGCGCAGCACGGTGGGGTTCGCCTCGCCCCGTAGCCCGAGCACCCTCACCCCGTCCGCGTCGGACTGCGAGACCTCGAGCGGAGGGCACGTAAGCGAGCGTAGCCCGCGAGGCACCCGAGAGGGCGGCGGACCACCCTTGAGCGGAGAGAGAGGGATTCGAACCCTCGGACGAGGTTGCCCCCGTCACACGATTTCCAGTCGTGCCCGTTCAGCCGCTCCGGCACCTCTCCGTGCGTTCCCGGCGGGAACGAGCGCCGGAGTCTAGAGGCGCCAGACGCCGTCCGAGAGGACCGGCGCCTCGGTCCCGTCGGCCTCCACGCCGAGGACCTCGACCTCTGGAGCGCCGATCATGAAGTCCGTGTGGATCTGCGAGGAGTTGGCCCGCTCGCGGTCGCCGTCGTCGTCCACCGCGAAACCGTAGGCCTGTCCGAGCGCGACGTGGGAGGCCGCGTTCTCGTCGAGCAGGGTGTCGTAGAAGACGCGCCCGAGCGGGCCGATCCGTCCCGACCCGTCGACGAGCGCGACCTCACCGAGCCGGACACCGCCGTCGTCCTTGCCCACGAGGGTCTCCATCGCCTCCCGGCCGCGCTCGGCGTCGATGCGCACGGCACGGCCGCCGGCGAACTCCACCCGCAGCCCCTCGACGATCTGCCCGCCGAGCACGAGCGGCTTCGTCGCCGTGACGTGGCCCTCGGTCTGCTCGGGGTCCGGGGTCGTGAAGACCTCCTCGGACGGGAGGTTCGGGGCGTGGACGATGCCCTCGGCGGTCTCGAAGCGGGCGGCGATCCAGCGCGAGGAGGGCAGCAGGCCGACGCGCAGGTCGGTCCCCGGGCCCCGGAAGCGCAGCGCGACGAAGTGCCGGGCCCCGAGCTTCTCCGCCGCGGCCACGAGCGCGTCCTGGCGCTCGCGCCACGCGGCGACGGGGTCCTCGGCGTCCAGGCGCAGGACGTGGAGCACGTCGTCCTCCAGGGCCCGCAGAGCCTCCCCCGCGTCCAGCTCCGGAAAGACCTGCTGCGCCCAGCCGGGCGTCGGCGCCGGCCCGATAGTCCAGTTCGTCGTGCGCTCCTGCACGACCTGGAGCATCTCGACGACGCGCGGGAGCTGATCGCGCCCCGCGCGCACGGGGTCGAGATCCTCCAGCAACCCGGGCTCCGCCGCGCCCGCGAGGTGGATGCGCGCCGCGCGCTCGCGCCCGAGGGCGAGGACCCGCTCGCCGTACCAGGGCGGGACGAACTCCAGGGTGTCCTCGGCGGCGTGGAGGATGCGCTCGCGCTTGACGTGGGGATCCCAGTAGCTCACGTCGACGAAGCGCGCACCGTGGCGGTAGGCGCTGGCCACCACACGGCGCGTGAGCTCCTCCTTGCCGAGCTCGGAGCCCACGGCGACGATCTGGCCGGGCTGGACGTTGGCGCCGAAGCCCACGAGGAGGTCGGCGAGGCGATCGAGGGTGGAAGCGTCCACGGGCGGTCAAGGTACGCGCTCTCGGCTCAGGTCAGGCGCCCCTTCGCCTGACAGCGGAGGGGAGGGACGACCCGCGAACCCTCAACCTGCCGTGGAGCTCCTGATTGGTTGCCTGATGGATCCGAAAGTGCCGCCGAGCGCGGTAATGGGCGGTGGCCGCTCTACGTCGGCGCAACACCGCGTGACCAGCCAGGGCGCGGCGCGCAAGCCATGCGGGCCTGCCGGCGCAGAACCGCTCAGGCGATGCGTTCAGCGAGCTCAGTGAGGCCGAGAAAGTACCGGCCGTGGGTGACAAGCAGATCGTCCTCGGACTCCGCCACCAGCGCGACGATCTCGATCTCAGGTCGTCCCGCGAACTCGCCCTCGGCCACGAATCGAGCGCGCATAGCGTCCGCACCGATCTCGTAGCGTCGCCTGCGCGAGAGCATGCCGGCGTCGCGGTCATATCCTCGGGCCCAGTCGACTCGCCATCCTGCGGGCGGCTCCCCGTACCTGATCCCCCGTCCCACTCGATCCGCCAGCTTCTCAAAGAGCTCCGCCCATTCGTGTT
>JBBSGJ010000041.1:0-14346 GCA_038254195.1 Solirubrobacterales bacterium | reverse complement strand
GGGCCGGGTCCACCCCGGACCACACGAACCCCACGCGGCCGGGGTTGTGGGCGTAAGCGTTGTAGCGGGCACTCGCCGCCGGAACGGCGACCGACCGTGTCCCCGGGCCTCGGGCAGGGATGCCCGAGCCTCGTGAACCTCTATTACTCGCCGTGCTGCTCTGGGAGCTCTGCCATGTCACGCCGCGTGTCGGCGATCCAGCGGATCGTCGTGCCCAGGAAGAGCGCGAGCCCGACCACGATCAGTATCGGGGAGATCGTCACCCCGATCACCGCGAGGGTGATCCCCGCCGCGCAGAGGATGGGGATGAGGCTCGGCCCCGGGAGGTGGATCTCCTCCCCGACGGGCGGCGCGGGGTGCTCGCGCTCGACGGCGTCAGCCATGGTTGTAGACCGCCGCGGCTACGAATGCGAGGCCGAACATGAAGAAGCAGATCGCGGTGACGATGAGGGCCGAGCGCAGGTTCTTGCGGGCGAGCTTGCGGTCCATGGAGGGCTCCCGAGGGTAGGGGTCTAGAGCTTGGCGTCGAGCACCATCGCCCCGAACAGGAGGGCGAGGTAGAGCAGGGAGAAGAGGTACAGGCGCAGGGCCGAGCGCCGGTCGGCGCGCCGCCACAGCACCACGGCGCCGCCGATGAAGGTCGCGCCGAGCGCCAGCGAGGCGACGAGGTACAGCGCCCCGAAGCCCCCGGCGCAGAACGGGAGCTGGGTGACCGCGTAGAGCAGCACGGAGTAGAGGAGGATCTGCCGCCGCGTCTCGCGCTCGCCGCGGACGACGGGGAGCATGGGCACCCCCACGCGCGCGTACTCGTCCTTCATGAGCAGCGACAGCGCCCAGAAGTGCGGCGGAGTCCAGAAGAAGACGATCGCGAACAGGTAGAGCGCCGTGCCCGACAGCCCGCCGGTGGCCGCGGCCCAGCCCACGAGGGGCGGCACCGCCCCGGCCGCGCCGCCGATGACGATGTTCTGGGGCGTGGTGCGCTTGAGCCACATCGTGTAGACCCCTACGTAGCCCAGGAAGCCCGAGAGCGCGAGGGTGGCGGCCAGCAGGTTCACGGTCGCGGTCAGGAGGACGAAGGAGGCGACGGCGAGGGTGAGGCCGAACGCCACCCCGGCCTGCGGAGAGATCCGCCCGGCGGCGACCGGCCGGTCGGCCGTGCGCGGCATCTGGGCGTCGATGTCGCGGTCCCACACGTGGTTGATCGCCCCGGCGCCGCCGGCCGCCAGGGCCCCGCCGAGGCAGGCCAGCACCACCGTGGAGGCCGCCGGGTCGCCCGCCACCTCCATCGCGGACACCGTCGTGAAGAGCAGGAGCGACTGGACCTTCGGCTTGGTGAGCGACAGGAGGTCTCGCGCCACCGTCCACGCGACGGGGCGGCTCGGGCTGACGACCTCCACGCGGGTCAGACCTTCGCGAACTGCTCGGAGGCCCGCGTCTTCGCGCGCTGCCCGGTCGTCCGCTCGATCTGGCGGCGGATGTCGCGCATCGGCTCCACGGAGCGCACGCGCGGGACGATGTCGAAGTTGTTCACGGGCGGCGGCGAGGAGGTGAACCACTCGAGGGTGTTGCCGCGCCAGGGATCGGGGCCCGCGATCGCGCCCTTCTTGGCCGAGCGGACCGCGTTGAACAGGGTCACCGCGAACCCGAGCGCGAGCATGTAGCTGCCCACCGTGGAGATGAGGTTGTAGGCGTCGAGGCCCATTCCCGCCTTGAACTCGTACACGCGCCGCGGCATCCCCTCGAGCCCGAGCGCGTGCTGCACGAGGAAGGTCACGTGGAAGCCCACGAGGATGAGCCAGAAGGAGACCCTCCCGAGCGTCTCGGACATCATCCGGCCGGTGATCTTCGGAAACCAGTAGTAGAGCCCCGCCATGATCGTGAACACGGAGCCGCCCACGAGCACGTAGTGGAGGTGGGCCACCACGAAGTACGTGTCGGTGAGCTGCCAGTCGATGGGGAAGATCGCCAGGAAGACCCCCGTGATCCCGCCGATCAAAAACGTGCCGATGAAGCCCGCGCAGAACAGCAGGGGCGTCTTGAACTCGACGGTTCCCCGCCACAGCGTGGCGATCCAGTTGAAGATCTTCACCCCCGTCGGCACCGCGATGAGGAACGAGGACAGCATGAAGAAGCCGAGCACGACCGTCGAGGTCGGCGTCGAGAACATGTGGTGCGCCCACACGAGCAGCGCGAGGAAGGCGATCACGACCGTCGATGCGGCAATCGCCTTGTAGCCGAAGACCGGCTTGCGGGCGAAGACGGGCAGGACCTCGGAGACGATCCCGAAGCCGGGCAGGACCATGATGTAGACCTCGGGGTGCCCGAAGAACCAGAAGAGGTGCTGCCACAGCAGCGGCGAGCCACCCTGGGCCGGGTCGAAGAACGTGGTCCCGAAGTGCCGGTCGGTGAGCAGCATCGTCACCGCGGCGGCGATGACCGGCAGCGCGAGGATGAGCAGGATCGCGTAGACGAGGATCGACCACACGAACAGCGGCAGCCGTCCCCAGCCCATCCCGGGCGCGCGCATGTTCACGATCGTCGCGTAGAAGTTCACGGCGCCCACGAGCGAGGAGATGCCGGAGATGTGGATGAGGAAGATCCACGCGTCCTGGCCCCCGCTGGGCGTGAAGGCCTCCGTGGAGAGCGGCGTGTAGGAGAACCAGCCGGCTTCGGGGGGCGTGAAGAAGACCGACGAGTAGAAGACGATGCCCGAGAACAGCAGGAGCCAGTAGGACAGCGCGTTCAGCCGCGGGAAGGCCATGTCGCGCGCCCCGATCATCAGCGGGACGAAGTAGTTCCCGAAGCCCGCCATCACGGGGACGACGAACAGGAAGATCATCGTCGTGCCGTGGAGCGTGAAGAGCTCGTTGTAGTGCTCGGGCGTGATGAGGTTGTTCTCCGGGACCGCGAGCTGGGTGCGCATGAGCAGCGCCTCGACCCCGCCGAGCACGAAGAACACGAACGTCGTGACCAGGTAGAGGATCCCGATCTTCTTGTGGTCGGTCGTGGTGACCCAGTCGACCCACTTCGAGCGCTGGCGCTGGCGGCGCACGTCGTGCGCGGCGATCTGGGGAACGGGGCGGAGGGTGAGCGGTGAGGCGGCCATCTAGAGATCACCCTGCTTCTCGAGTTGCTTGCGGAGGGTCTCCGAGTCCTTGTTCGCGGAGGAGATCTCCTTCTTCAGGTTGGCGATGTACGCCTCGTACTGGTCGGGGGACACGACCCGGACCCGGGCCGTCATGTCCGCATGGTTGCGCCCGCAGAGCTCGGCGCACTGGCCCGCGTAGGTCACGCCGGGCTTCGGTGCCTTGAACCAGGTGTAGTTCGTGTAGCCCGGGATGGCGTCGAACTTGCCGCCCAGCGCCGGGATCCACCAGGAGTGGGCGACGTCGGTCGACTCGATCTGGAGCACCACGGTGGTGCCGGCGGGCGCGACCATCTCCTCGTAGGAGAAGGGCTTGCCGTAGGTCTGCTTGCACGAGCCCGCCGCGCCGAGGTAGGTGAAGCGCCAGATGTACTGGCGACCCGTCACGCAGACGCGCAGGGCTCTGCCGTCCGGCGGAGTGGGCTCGTCGGTGGAGGCGACGAGCACGCCGGAGCCGGCGACCTGCGCATTGGAGTCGGAGTTCGGCGGGGTCTGGATCGCGCCGAGCTTCAGGAAGGTCACCACGGCGAGGGCGACGAGGATGACCGCGGCGCCCACCGTCCAGCCGATCTCGAGGTTCGTGTTGCCGTGGATCTGTGCGGCCACGCGCCCCTTGCGCGCCTTGTACTTGAACAGGCAGTAGAGGAGCGAGCCCTCGACGATGAGGAAGATGACCGCCGCGATCACGAGGACGATCTTGTAGAGCGAATCGATGTCGTCCGCGTTCGGCGAGCCGCCCGCCTCGGGGGTCACTGCGTCCGCCAGCGCCCCGGGAGCCAGGACGAGGCCGAGGGCGAGAACGGCGAGGAGGCTCAGCGCGACGGAGCGGGACCGGGTCACGGCGCGGGCGATCATAGCCGTGGGGCGGCCGCCTCCCGCGCCCTCAGGAGCGCCTACGACGCTCGCGGGTGACGGTCGACATGGCTCAGACATTATGCTCTGCGGCTCCGTGCGCTCTCCTCCGGCCCGAGGAGGGCGGCTCATGAAGGCGGCGGCGTGGACCGTCGTCGCGGCCGGGACCGTCGCACCACTCGCGCGTCGCCGGACGCGCGTGCCCCGCGCCGCCGTTCTCGCCCTCGCGGGCGCCGCTCCCGTGGCCGTGTGCGTCGCGCTCCCGCGCACGCGCGCCCGGGATGCCGCGACCGTGATGCTCCAGATGTGGGCCTACGTGGCGGCCTACGAGATGCCCGCCGACGAGCCGGAGGCCCTGGAGCGCCGGGCCCGGATCGACTATCCGGTGCGGGTGGACCGCGCGCTCGGGCTCGGTGTGCCCCCGGGGATCCGCCTCCAGGCGCGCTGGGCCCGGCCCGACCTTCCCTTCCGCCGGGTCGAGAAGGTGCTCGTCTGGTCGCACTGGCTGTGGTTCTTCGTCCCCCACGGGACGGCCGCCTACTTCCTCCTGCGCCATCACGACCGCTTCGAGCGCGCGGCGCTGATGACCTACGCGACCTTCGACGTAGGCGTGATCGCGTACTGGGTCCTCCCCACCGCCCCGCCCTGGTACGCGGCCGAGCACGGGCGGCTGGAGGCCGAGGGCACCCCCGCCCTGCAGCGCATGATGATCCGCTACGGAGAGGAGTTCTGGGCGGACCGCTGGACGGGCCTTTACGATTCTTTAGCTCAGAACCCCCTGGCCGCGATGCCCTCCCTCCACTTCGCCACGTCCGTCACCGCCGCGTCCCTGCTCTCGGAGCTCGGACCGGTCCATGCCCTCGTGGGGTGGACGTACGCGCTGACCCTCGGGGCCGCGCTCGTCTACCTCGGCGAGCACTACGTCGTGGACCTCCTGGCGGGCTTCGCGCTCTCCCGGGCCGTGCGCCGGGCCGAGGGCCCCGCCCGGCCCGTCTGCGCGCGCGCGTCGCGCGTGGTGCAGGCCCTGGAAGCGCGAGCGAGGAGCTGATCGCGATGGCCGTCGACTCTCCTCAGGTCGGGACCCGTGGGGCCGAGCCCGAGGAGATGCCGCGGGTGGTGCTCACCCGGCGGCGGGTCGTCCTCTTCGTGGTGTTCGTCCTCGCCGCCGTCGCCGTCCTCTACTTCTTCGTGCCCAAGCTCGCGGGCCTGCAGGAGACGTGGAACCGGATCAAGGAGGGGGACCCCGCCTGGCTCGGCGTCGCCGCGGCGTTCGAGTGCCTCTCGTTCCTCGGGTACGTCCTGCTCTTCCGGGTGGTGTTCGTGCGGGGGGAGTCGAAGATCGACTGGCGCGAGTCCTACGAGATCACCATGGCCGGGGTGGCGGCGACGCGGCTCTTCGCCGCCGGGGGCGCGGGGGGGATCGCGCTCCAGGCCTGGGCGCTGCGGCGGTCGGGCATGGAGGCGCGCATCGTCGCCTGCCGCCTGTTGGCGTTCAACGTCCTGCTCTACGTCGTCTACATGGCCACGCTCGTGATCGACGGTATCGGCCTGCGCACGGGGCTGCTCCCGGGCGGACGGACGTTCACGGTCACCGTCCTGCCGGCGATTCTCGGCGCCGTGGTCATCGGGCTCTTCGTCCTCGTCGCGCTGATCCCCGGCGGGTTCGAGCGCCGGGCGCGGCGCTGGGGTGAGGGCCGCGGACGGGTCGCCCGGCTCGCCGCCCGGCTCGCGGCGGCGCCCGCGTCGATGGCCTCGGGCACGCGGACGGCGATCTCCCTGGTGCGTGCGCGCGATCCGCAGCTCGGCGGTGCGCTCATGTGGTGGGGCTTCGACATCGCCACGCTCTGGGCGTGCTTCCACGCCTTCGGGGGCGCGCCCGCGGTTCCCGTGGTCGTCATGGCCTACTTCGTGGGGATGATCGGCAACCTCCTCCCCCTGCCCGGCGGGGTGGGCGGGGTGGAGGGCGGGATGATCGGCGTGCTCGCCGCCTTCGACGTGGACGGAGGCCTCGCCCTCGTCGCCGTGCTCGCCTACCGCGGCTTCTCCTTCTGGCTGCCGACGGTGCCGGGGGTCGTGGCCTACCTCCAGTTGCGGCGCACCGTGTCGCGCTGGGAGGACCGGCAGCCGGCTCCCGCTTGAGCGGTTGTCGGCCGCACTATGCTTTATAAAGCAATGGAGACGACAATGGAAGACGTGATCATCATCGGAAGCGGGCCGGCGGGCTACACCGCGGCCCTGTATGCCGCGCGCGCGAACCTCGCGCCCACCGTGATCGAGGGCTGGGCGTGGGGCGGGCTGCTCCAGCAGACCACCGACGTCGAGAACTACCCCGGGTTTCCCGAGGGGATCATGGGGCCGGAGCTCATGCCGAAGTTCCGCGAGCAGGCCGAGCGCTTCGGCGCGAAGCTCGTGACCGACGAGGCCACCCGCGTCGAGCTCTCCGACGGCGGGACCCAGCGGGTCTGGATCGGGGACGAGGTCCACGAGGCCCGCGCGGTCATCCTCTCCATGGGCGCCCAGCACAAGAAGCTCGGCGTGCCCGGAGAGGAGGAGCTCTCCGGCCGCGGAGTCTCCTACTGCGCGACCTGCGACGCGTCGTTCTTCCGTGAGCATGAGACGGTCATCATCGGTGGCGGGGACTCCGCGATGGAGGAGGCGATCTTCCTCTCGAAGTTCGCCGCGAAGGTCACCATCGTGCACCGCCGCGCGGAGTTCCGCGCCTCGAAGATCATGCTCGAGCGCGCCCGCCAGCAGGAGAACATCGAGCTCCTCACCCCCTACGACGTCGTCCGCTTCAACCCGAGCGAGGCCGGGGCGCTCTCCCACGCGATCGTGCGCGACACGGAGACCGGCGAGGAGCGCGATCTGCCCATGACCGGCGCGTTCATCGCCGTCGGCCACGAGCCGCAGTCCCAGCTCGTCGGGGGCCAGATCGAGCTCGACCCCAACGGCTACGTGGTGACCGAGGAGAAGTCCACGAAGACCTCCCTCGCGGGCGTCTTCGCCGCCGGCGACCTAGTCGACCACACCTACCGCCAGGCGGTCACGGCCGCGGGCTCGGGCTGTCAGGCGGCGCTCGACGCGGAGTGGTACCTGCGCGACACGCCCCCGTCGCCCGAGGAGCACTGGGCGTCGAGCGAGGTGCTCCAGGAGGCCGAGGCTGCGTCGTGAGGGCGCCGGAAACCCGGTGCTGGGGTCAGCGGAAGGGGATCCCCGCCAGGGCGCGACGGCGTAGCTCGGGCGCCGGTCGGTAGCGCTCCTCGCGGTAGAGCGCCCACAACCCCTCGAGGATCCCCAGGACGTGGTCGGGACCGAGCGCGTCGGCCCACTCAAGGGGGCCGCGGGGGTGGTTGAGCCCCAGCCGCATGCCGAGGTCCACGGCCTCCGGGGTCCCGATCCCCTCCCCGACGGCGAACGCGGCCTCGTTGACGAGCTGGGCGACTATGCGTCCCAGGAGCCCACCCGGAACGGCGGCGGTCCACTCCAGATGGCGGCCCAGGGAGGTGAAGAACCCTTCCGCCGCACTCCGAGCGGCCGCGGACGCTCCGTCCCCCGCGAGCTCGACGAGCCGTGAGCCGGGCAGGGTGTGGAAGCCCAACTCGGGCGCGCTCGGGTCCGGCGTCTCGAGGAGCAGCACCGCCTGGGGGCCGCCCTGGAGCGGGACCGGGTCGGACTCTTCGCCGCAGTCGAGGATGAGAAACGGGACCTCGCCCTCGGCGTCCTCGGGCAGGCGCACGTCCCAGCCGGCGTGCGCCCCCGCGTCGAGGAGGTCGTCGGCGACCGGCAGCTCGCCGGCCACGACCACGAGACGCCCGTCACCGCCACCCGCCTCCGGCGGCTCGGGATCGTCCTCCCGGTGTGGGCCGTCGGAGTAGTCGTACCAGCCGCGGCCGGTCTTGCGCCCGTGGTGACCGGCCGCGACGAGTCGGGCCACCAGCGGCGAGGGACGCCACCGGGGCTCGCCGTAGGACCGCGCGTAGAACGACTCGGCGACGGCGAGACCGACGTCGACCCCGACGAGGTCCGCCAGCTCGAAGGGCCCCATCCGGAAGTCCCCGCCGAGCCGGCAGACCCGGTCGACGAGCGCCGGGGAGGCGAGGCCCTCCTGCACCAGCCGCTGGGCCTCGAGCCCGAACGGGCGGTTGACGCGGTTGACGAGGAAGCCGGTCACGTCGGCGGCGTCGATGACCTCCTTGCCCAGCGCCCGGCCCGTGGCCCGGGCGAGCTCGAGGGCGTCGGGGGCGGACTCCTCGCCGGCGACCACCTCGAGCAGCTCCATCACCGGCGCCGGGTTGAAGAAGTGCATGCCCACCACCCGCTCGGGGCGGGGAGCGCCGGCCGCCACCGCGGTCACGGACAGCGACGAGGTGTTGGTGGCCAGGACCGCCTCGGGGGCGAGCAGCTCGCCGAGCGCGGCGAAGAGCTCGCGCTTGAGCTCGAGGCGCTCGGGCGCGGCCTCGATGACCAGTCCGCAGGGGGCGAGATCCTCGAGGGCGGCGGCGGCCCGCAGGCGGCCGGCGGCGTCCTCTCCGAGCCGCTTCCGGGCCCGCGCGAGCCCCCTCTCCAGGGCATTGCCGTCGGGGTCGTGCAGGAGGGTCTCGAAGCCGCTCGCCGCGGCGAGCTGGGCGATCTGAGCACCCATCGTCCCGGCGCCCACGACCCCGATCGTCTCAGGCGATGGCATCGATGCCCGTGAGCGCCCGCCCGATGATGAGCTTCTGGATCTGCGAAGTGCCCTCGTAGAGGGTGGTCACGCGGACGTCACGGAAGTAGCGCTCGACCGGGTGGTCGTCCACGTACCCCGCCCCGCCGTGCACCTGGATCGCCGTGTTCGCGCTGCGCACCGCGGCCTCCGTGGCGTAGAGCTTGGCCACCGAGGTCTCCGTCGTCGAGGGCTGGCCCGTGTCCTTGAGGTGCGCCGCGCGCCACACGAGCATCCGCGCGGCGTCGGTGTCCACCGCGAGGTCGGCGAGCATCGCCTGCACGAGCTGGAAGGACGCGATGGGCCTGCCGAACTGCTTGCGCTCCTTCGCGTAGCTCACGGATTCCTGCAGGCAGCCCTGGCACACCCCGACGCAGCCCGCGGCCACCGAGTAGCGCCCGGAGTCCAGGGCCGACATCGCGATCTTGAACCCCTGGCCGACCTCGCCGAGCAGGTCGTCCTCGCCCACCTTGACGTCGTCCAGGGCGATGGACGCGGTGTCGGAGCCGTGCAGGCCCATCTTGTGGTGGATGGGGGAGGGCGAGAAGCCGGGCTGGTCGCAGTCGACCAGGAAGGCGGCGAGGCCACGGTGGCCGAGCTCGGGGTCGGTCTGGGCGAACACGAGCGCCAGGGACGCGACGTTGCCCAGGGAGATCCACATCTTCGCGCCGTTGAGGACCCAGCCGCCGTCGGTCATCTTCGCCCGCGTGCGCTGGTTGGCCGCGTCGGAGCCCGTGTCGGGCTCGGTGAGTGCGAAGCAGCCGAAGGCCTCGCCCGAGCACAGGGGGGGAAGCCAGCGCTGCTTCTGCTCCTCGGTCCCCCAGCGCAGGAGCGCGGAGCAGACGAGCGACGTCTGGACGGAGATCACCGTCCGCATCGCGGAGTCCACTCGGCCGACCTCCTCCACGAGCAGCCCGTAGGTGAGGTAGTCCAGTCCCGCGCCGCCGTACTCGCGCGGGACGATCGCGCCGAGGTAGCCCTGCTCGGCCAGGCGCTGAGCCATCCCGGCGTCGAACACCCCCGTCCGGTCGGCCTCCCGGGCACGCTCGGCCAGCTCGTGGGTGGCGAAGTCCCGCGCGGTCCGGCGCACGAGCACCTGCTCGTCGGTCAACTCGAAGTCCATGCTGAGGCAGTATGTACGCGATGATCACGCTGCCCCTCGCCGTCGACCCCTTCGCGGTGATCATCCTCGGCGGCGTCGGCCTGCTCCTCCTCGCGCTCATCCTCATCGGGCACTTCTATCCCGGCTCGGGCGCCGATCAGGTCCATTGGCGCTCGACGCGCTCCTACGACCAGCAGGTCATGAACGAGATCGACGACCTCGACCAGATGCTCGAGGCCACGAACGCGCGACGCCGGCGCCGGGGGGAGCCCGAGCTCACCGAGGGCGGGCTCCACGCGCGCGTCCGCGAGGACATGACCGACGCCGACAAGCGCCGCGAGTCCTACCTCGCCGAGCAGGATCTCGACCAGTTGCTGGAGACGAAGAACGAGCGGCGCGCGCGCAAGGGCCTACCGCCGGTCGCGCTCGAGGAGTACAAGGCCGAGCGTGAGCAGGGCTGAGTGGCCCGGATCCTCATCGTGGGCTGCGGGTGCCGCGGGCGGGAGCTCGCGGCGGCGCTCGTGGGCGAGGGCCATGCCGTGCGGGCTACCTCGCGCGCCGAGGAGAGCCGGGCGGCGATCGAGGCGACCGGCGCCGAGTTCCACCGCGGTGACCCCGACCGGATCGGAACGCTCACCTACGCGCTGGACGGCACGACGATCCTGGTGTGGCTCATGGGCTCGGCGGTCGGGTCGCGCGAGCAGCTCGCCGCGCTGCACGGCACGCGTCTGCAGATGCTCCTCGAGCGCACGATCGACACGACGGTGCGGGGGCTCGTCTACGAGGCGGCGGGCAGCGTGCCCGCCGACCTGCTGGACGCCGGGGCCGACACCGTCGCGAAGGCCTGCGCGTACTCGGAGATCCCCTTCCGGCTGCTGCGGGGCGGTCCGGTCCACGCGGCCGTCCTCGCGCTCCTCAACGCCGAGCGAGAGCAGCCGATGCGCGATGCTTCCACCTAGACTCGCCCGACGCGCCGCAAAGAGGACCCGCAACAGGAGGATTTGACATGGCCGACTACGCCAACGACGTGCTCGTCGAGCCCGAGTGGCTCGAGCAGCACCTCGACGACGACTCCATCCGCATCGTGGAGGTCGACGAGAACCCCGCCCTCTACGCCGAGGCGCACATCCCCGGCGCGATCGGCTTCGACTGGAAGAAGGATCTCCAGGACCAGGTCAGGCGCGACTTCCTCGGGCCCGAGGACTTCGGGAAGCTCTTCGGTGAGCACGGGATCTCCAACGAGCACACGGTGGTCCTCTACGGCGACCGCAACAACTGGTTCGCCGCCTACACCTACTGGTACCTGAAGTACTACGGCCACGACAACGTCAAGCTGGTCAACGGTCCGCGCGAGCGCTGGATCGCCGAGGACCGGCCGACCACGCAGGACGTTCCGGCGCATCCCGCGGCGACGTTCTCCGCCCAGGAGGGCGACGCCTCGATCCGTGCCCTGCGCGATGAGGTCTTCCAGGCGCTGGACTCGGACAAGAAGCTCGTCGACGTCCGCGCCCCGCAGGAGTTCTCCGGCGAGCTCATCGCGATGCCCGGCTACGAGCAGGAGGGCGCCCAGCGCAGCGGTCACATCCCCGGCGCCGCCTCGATCCCGTGGGCGCAGGCGGTCACCGAGAACGGGACGTTCAAGTCCCGCGACGAGCTCGAGGAGCTCTACGGCGGCAAGGGCGTCCTCTCGGGCGACCCGATCATCTCCTACTGCCGGATCGGCGAGCGCTCGGCGCACACGTGGTTCGTGCTCCACGAGCTCCTCGGCCGGAAGGACGTCAAGAACTACGACGGCTCCTGGACGGAGTGGGGCAACCTCGTCAACGTGCCCGTGGAGAAGGACGTCTAGGGCGAGCCGAGGAGGGGCTCCAGGCGCTCGAGGAGGTCGCCGACGATCCGGGCCGTCGCGCCCCAGATGAGGTTCTCCCCGACGACGTAGGTGTCCGTGCGCAGCGGCAGGCCGCGGCGCACGAGACGCCGGCGCCCGTAGCCGGCGCGGACGTCGGCGAGGGGGAGCTCGAGCACCTCGGCGACCTCGCGGGGGGAGAGGGTCCAGCGGGTCCCGGGAGCGATGAGCCCGACGAAGGGGTAGATCGCGTAGCTCGTGACGATCGTCGGGGTCGGCTGGAGCGCTCCCACGACCGCGACGGCGTCGCGGGGGAGCCCGACCTCCTCGCACGCCTCGCGCAGGGCGGTGTCCTGGAGCGCCTCGCCCTCGTCGCGCCGGCCGCCGGGAAAGGAGATCTCCCCGGCGTGCTTGGCGAGGTCCTCCCGGCGCCGGGTGAACACGGCGTGGAGCTCACCGGCGGCGTCGCAGAACAGGGGGACGAGCACGGCGGCGTCCGTGCGGCCGTGGGCGTCGAGTGCGACCGCCTCCTCGGGGGCGATCAGGCGCGGCGCGAGCGCGGTGGCGACGTCCATCGGGGTCAGATGAGGCCCTGGCCCTTGACTAGACCCGCTCGACGCGCTCGGAGAACATGACCTCGCCGTCGAGGGTCCGGTGGACCGGGCACTTGGCGGCGATCACCTGCAGGCGCTCGACCTGCTCGGCCGGAAGGTCCTTTCCGAAGCGCAGGACGAGGTCGAACCTCGTCGGCGCGCCACGCTCGGCGGGCGTGTACTGGGCGACGACCTCGACCTCTCCGATGTCCCACCCCTTGCGCTTGGCGTACATCTCCATCGTGATGGCCGTGCACGACGCCAGCGAGGCGGCGAGGAGCTCCTGTGGGCTGGGGGCGGCGTCGTCGCCGCCCGTGTCCGCCGGCTCGTCGGCGGCGAGATGGTGGGTGCGCACGACGATGTCGTGCTTGAAGCTCTGAGTGCGGGTGGCGACGGCCTTCACGAGTCGCTCAACGGGTTGAAGACCATACCCGTGAGGATCTTCGGAAAGAAGTACGTCGACTTGGGGGGCATGGACTCGCCGGCGGCGGCGACGGCCTGGATGCGGGGGACCGGGACCGGGCCCATGAAGAAGCCGCAGTCGTAGGTCCCGTCGTGGAGGAGTGTCTTCGCGCTGACGAGGTCGCGCGCATAGCCGAAGTGGTGCAGGTGGTCGATGTCGTCGTCGGTGAGCTTCAGCGCGCCCTTGAGCAGGAGCGCCTCGGTGACCGCGGTGTCGAGCGCGCGGTAGGGGGCGGCGTGGTCTGCGAGGGCGCGGTCAGCGATGGCCGGCTCCTTGAGCGTCAGGCGGAACGGGCGCATGGAGTGGGAGTCCAGGTAGCCGATGCGGACCCGGCCGTCGCCGGACGGCGCGGGCACGAGGTCATCCTCGGCGACCGGTTCGATGTCCCAGTCGCGGCGGATCGCGGTGGCCAGCGCCTCCTGGGCCTCCGGGGTCGTGCCCGAGACGAGACGATGGGTGGGGAACACGGTGAGACCGGGGTCCTCGAGGGCGACGAGGCACATGAGGACCCACCGGGCGTCCTCGGTGCCCACCTCCTCGGCGTAGACGCGGGCGGTCTCGTAGCGGTGGTGGCCGTCGGCGATCAGGAGCTCGGCGGCGGCGACGGCGGCGACGACCTCGTCGAGCACCGCAGGGTCGGCGATCCGCCACAGGCGGTGGCGGGTGCCGTCCTCGTCGGTGACCTCGCCGGAGGGCGGCGCGCCGGCCGTCGCGGGGGCGAGCGCGCGGGCGGCGCGCTCCTCGGGGTCCGAGAACAGCGCGAAGATGGGGGAGAGGTTCACCTGGGTCGCCCGCGTGAGCCGGAGGCGGTCCTCCTTGGGCCCCGGGTGGGTGCGCTCGTGGGGGCGGATGCGGCCGGTCCCGTAGTCCTGGACGCGGACGCGGCAGAGGAATCCCGTGCGGGTCAGCTCCCGCCCGTCGGGCCCCGCGTACGCCTGCTCGAGCGCCCAGATCGCGGGTTCGTCGTCGCGGACGATCGCGCCCGCCGCGCGCCAGCGCCGCCACTCCTGCGCGGCCGCCGCGTACGGATCGTCCCCTTGGGGCAGATCCACGCGCACCACGTTGTAGGACGACCGCGCGACCAGCGCCGCGCGCTGCTCGGCATCGATGACGTCGTATGGCGGCGCCCACAGGTCGGCCGCCGCACCGGCGACGGCCGGGTCGTAGTGCAGGGCGCGGAGCGGGGCGATCTCGGCCACGGCGGGCGCGGAGAGTATCCCTCGCTCCGTCCGCTACGGCCACTCCGTCCGCGTCGGCCCTTTCCGCTGCTCGTCGTCACGCCGGGGAATGCGCTGCGTGGTGATGCGCTCCGGCCACGGCTTCTTCATCAGCCGCGAGCGGCTGACGCGTTTCTAGGCGCCACTCCTCCGGAGCCGGCGCGACGCGAACGACAGGGAGGCCGGTTCGCTGCGCGCGGATCCGGCTGTAGTCGCCCTGACGGGACGGCTTTTGAACCTGACCGCGGTCCGGTTGATCCGCGATCTGCATGAGCGCCTCTGAGGCGCGGGGAAGCTGATCGCAGGCCGTCGGCGAGCCGAGGCGTTACTGCGCTGCGATCGCGGTCTCGGTGGCATCGTCGAGCAGCAGCGCTTGGCGTTCGGCCTCGCTGAGCCGGTGGATGTCGGAGCCCTGCGGCGTCTTGG